>NZ_JBHXQN010000022.1:0-126153 GCF_042717785.1 Streptomyces sp. NPDC058619 | reverse complement strand
TGATTTTTGGCACGCTGTTGAGTTCTCAAGGAACGGACGCTTCCTTTGTACTCACCCTCTCGGGCTTTCCTCCGGGCTTTCGTTCTGTTCTTGCTATTCTTACGTTTCCGACTCTATCAGACTCTTTCGCGTCCGACTTCCTCGGCGCTTTCCAGGTATTCGCTTTCGCGCTTTCCCTTTCCGGCGATTCCGACTCTATCAGAACCTTTCGGGCCTGACTCCCGGTCAGCGGGCTTTGCCTTCTGGGCCGTTGGGCCCTTGCGGCGAGTGAGACAGTAGCGGATTCCTCGCCCCCGAACCTAATCGGCGGCCGCGTCCTCGGACGCGGATTCCTCATTCGCAAATACACATGAAAACGGGACGACAAAGTGAGTCGTACGTTCGAATGTGGAGGTGCGGGATGGCTATCCGGGGACCGACCGGGGTCGGCGCTCACATCGGACAACTCGAAGAACCTTACGGACCCGGCACACGTGTGTCAACCCCTGGCTGGCCGGCCCCGCGGAGCACCTGAATCTCACCCCTCCTCATCCCCCGCGGTCTACGCTGGATCCATGACGACGCACGTGCTTCCGCTCAACCTGCGCTGGTGGGCCGCCTGACGGCGGCCGGACCCCAACGCGAGCACGCACGCGCTCACGGCCGCCGCTCCGGCGGCCGTTTTCGTTTCTCCCCTCCCCGGGAGTGGCTAGGTCGCCCGGCGCGGCGGCCCCGTACCCACCACTCACGAGGGAGAACACGACATGACGAGGATCTTCAGCGGGGTCAAGCCGACCGGGCATCTGACGCTGGGGAACTACCTGGGGGCCGTGCGGCAGTGGGTCGCCACGGACCAAGAGCCGGACGAGGCGCTGTTCTGCGTCGTCGACCTGCACGCACTGACCGTCGAGCACGAGCCGGCCCGGGTGCGCCGGCTCAGTCGGCAGGCGGCGACCCTGCTGCTCGCCGCCGGGCTGGACCCACGGCGGTGCACGCTCTTCGTACAGAGCCACGTCGACGAGCACACCCGGCTCGCGTACCTGCTGGAGTGCACCGCCACCGACGGTGAACTGCGGCGGATGATCCAGTACAAGGAGAAGGCGGCGACGGCGCAGGCCGCCGGGGACGGGGTGCGGCTGTCGCTGCTCACCTATCCCGTGCTCATGGCCGCCGACATCCTGGCGTACGGGACGCAGGAGGTTCCGGTGGGTGAGGACCAGCGGCAGCACGTCGAGCTGACCCGGGACCTGGCCGCGCGGTTCAACCAGCGGTACGGGCACACCTTCACCGTCCCCAGGGCGACGCATCCGGCGGTGGCCGCGCGGGTCATGGACCTGCAGGAGCCGGCGTCCAAGATGGGGAAGTCCCACGCGAGCGGGGCGGGCATCGTCTACCTGCTCGACGAGCCGGAGGCGGTCCGCAAGAAGGTGATGCGGGCCGTCACCGACAGCGGGGACGGCGGTGTCGTCTACGACCGGGAGGCGCGGCCCGGGGGCGCGAACCTGCTGGACGTCCTCGCCGCCTGCACCGGCGGCGATCCGGAGGTGCTGGCCGACGGGTACCAGGGGTACGGTGCGCTGAAGCGCGACGTCGCCGACGCGGTGGTCGAGCTGCTGCGGCCGGTACGGGAGCGGCACGCGGAGCTGGCCGCGGATCCGGCGGAGGTCGAGAAGGTGCTGCGGGCCGGGGCCGGGCGGGCGCGTGAGCTGGCGCGGCCGGTGGTGGACCGGGCGTACCGGGCGATCGGGTTGCTGGAGCCGTGACGGGTGGGGGCCCCGGGTGACTCGGGGCCCCCACCCGTCACGGGTGTCTCAGCTGTTGCCGGAGGCCAGCTCGCGGCTGCGGTCGCGGGCGGCTTCGAGGGCGGCGATCAGGGCGGCGCGCACGCCGTGCTTCTCCAGCTCCACGATGGCGTTGATGGTGGTGCCGGCCGGGGAGGTGACGGCCTCGCGGAGCTTGACCGGGTGCTCGCCGCTGTCGCGGAGCATCACGGCGGCGCCGACGGCGGCCTGCACGATCAGGTCGTGGGCCTGGGCGCGGGGCAGACCGAGGAGGATGCCGGCGTCGGTCATGGCCTCGACGAGGAAGTAGAAGTACGCGGGTCCCGAGCCGGAGAGGGCGGTGGCCGCGTCCTGCTGGGACTCGGGAACGCGCAGGGTCTTGCCGACGCCGCCGAAGATCTCCTCGGTGTGCAGGAGGTGCGCGGCGGTGGCGTGGCTGCCTGCCGAGATGACGGACATGGCCTCGTCGACGAGGGCGGGGGTGTTCGTCATGACGCGGACGACGGGGGTGCCGGGGCTGAGCCGTTCCTCGAAGAAGGAAGTCGGGATGCCGGCGGCGCCGCTGATGACCAGGCGGTCGGCGGGGACGTGCGGGGCGAGCTCGTCGAGGAGCCTTCCCATGTCCTGCGGTTTGACGGTGAGGATGAGGGTGTCGGCGCGCTTGGCGGCCTCGGCGTTGGAGACGGCCTCGACGCCGTAGCGGGAGCGCAGCTCCTCGGCGCGTTCCGGGCGGCGGGCGGTGACGAGGAGCTTCGAGGCGGGCCGGCCGCCGCGGATCATCCCGCTGAGCAGGGCCTCGCCGATCTTGCCGGTACCGAGGACTGCGACTGTCTGGGTCATGCCCGATTCACCTCGCCGAACGTTTCTTGCGCGTGGGGTGCGTATGCGTCCTCATCCTTTCACCCGTGAAAGGAACGGGGCGGGGCTGTCCGGCCTGTGGGCGTCAGGGGGTGCGGCGGCGGAGGGTGGCGGCGCCGAGGCCGAGGACGAGGACGGCGCAGGCGGCGACGATGACGGCGTCGCGGACGAAGGCGGCGGTCATGTCGGTGTGGGTGAGGACCTGGGTCATGCCGTCGACGGCGTAGGACATGGGCAGGACGTCGGAGATGCCCGAGAGGACGGGCTGCATGGTGTCGCGGGGGGCGAAGAGGCCGCACAGGAGCAGCTGGGGGAAGATCACCGCCGGCATGAACTGGACGGCCTGGAACTCGGAGGCCGCGAAGGCGGAGACGAACAGGCCGAGCGCGGTGCCGAGGAGCGCGTCGAGGAGCGCGACGAGCAGGAGCAGCCAGGGGGAGCCGACGACGTCGAGGCCGAGCACCCAGAGCGCGAGGCCGGTGGCGAGGAGCGACTGGATGACGGCCACGGCGCCGAAGGCGAGGGCGTAGCCGGCGATGAGGTCGCCCTTGCCGAGCGGCATGGCGAGGAGGCGTTCCAGGGTGCCGGAGGTGCGCTCGCGCAGGGTGGCGATGGAGGTCACCAGGAACATGGTGATGAGGGGGAAGATCCCGAGGAGGGACGCTCCGATGCCGTCGAAGGTCTGCGCGTTCCCGTCGAAGACGAAGCGGAGCAGCGTCAGCATCAGTACGGGGACCAGCAGCATCAGGGCGATGGAGCGGGGGTCGTGGCGGAGCTGGCGCAGGACGCGGGCGGCGGTGGCGGCGGTGCGGGCGGGGCTGAGGGCGTTCATCGGGTCTGCTCCCCGGCGGTGGTGGAGGCGGCGAGGGGGGTCGCCGCGGTGGTGGGGGTCGCCGCGGTGGTGGGGGCGTTCGCGTTGGCTTCGTCCACGAGGCGGAGGAAGCCCTCTTCGACGGTGGCGGAGCCGGTGCGGGAGCGCAGGGCGTCGGGGGTGTCCTGGGCGAGGATCCGGCCTTCGCGCATGAGGAGGAGGTCGTGGCAGCGCTCGGCCTCGTCCATGACGTGGGAGGACACGAGGATCGTGGCGCCGCGGGTGGCGGCGAGATCGTGGAAGAGGTTCCACAGGTCGCGGCGCAGGACGGGGTCGAGGCCGACGGTCGGTTCGTCGAGGACGAGGAGCTCCGGGGCGCCGAGCAGAGCGACGGCGAGGGAGACGCGGCTGCGCTGGCCGCCGGAGAGGTTCCCGGCGAGGGCTCCGGCGCGGGAGGTGAGGTCGACGTCGGTGATGGCGCGGGCGACGGCTGCGGAGCGGCGGTCGGCGGCGGCCCGGCCGGGGTCGAGGACGGCGGCGAAGTAGTCCAGGTTCTGGCGGACGGTGAGGTCGTCGTAGACGGAGGGCGCCTGGGTGACGTAGCCGATGCGGGAGCGGAGCTCGGGGTGGCCGGCGGGGCGGCCGAGGACGTCGAGGGTGCCGGTGACGTGGGCCTGAGTGCCCACGACGGCCCGCATCAGGGTGGACTTTCCGCAGCCGGAGGGGCCGAGGAGGCCGGTGATGCGGCCGCGGGGGACGTCGAAGGCGATGGCGTCGAGGACGGTGCGCAGGGTGCGGGCGGTGCCGCGGCGCACGGTGAGGTCGTGGGCGTGGACGGCGGCCGGGGTGCGGGCCGGGTCTCCCTCGGACGGGTTATTCATCATGTGATGAATAATGCTACCGCCGATGCCGGTCGTCAATCGGTGGGACGGAATTCGGCCCCGACGGGCCCTGGGGCGGCGGGTATGGATGCCCGGCGGGGTGGGCGCGCGGGCCCGGGGCGGGCACGGCGGGCGCGGGGGCTGGACTGTGGGGCCCCGGCGGGACGCGCATCCCGGGGAGGTGACGGCGATGCCTGGCGGCAGGCAACGGGTGGACCCGAGGGGGGCGGCCCGGCTGCGTGGCCGGGGGCGGCCCGGGCGCCATGGGCCGCCGGATCAGGCGCCGGTGGCGGTTTCCGGAACGGCGCCGGCCGGAGAGCCGTGAACGATCATGCTCCGCCTGAGTGTGGTCCGGTGGGGTCGTTGCGCGTCGCCGTGGAGACGTCGACCCGATGACCCGAAGCCTCCACGCGTACGTCGAGGCGAGAGCGATGCATCCGGCGTCCCGGCGGTCGTAGCCCGTGGCGGGATCTCGCCGATCGCGTGCTCCTGCGCGGCGAATCCCCCTTCTGCCGCCTCAGGCGGCGCACCCGTACCCGGGGGCCGTCGACCACGTCATCGCGCCCTCCGAGCGTCGCGGCGGTCAGTGGTGCCGGGGCGTGGCGACGTGCGGGCATCGGGGCGCGGACGGACGCGGGGGCCGGGCCTCGCCCGCGGGGTCACTTCTTGCGCTTGGGGCGGCGGGCTGCCGGGTTGCCCGTGCGGGCGCCGCGGCGGCGGGCGAACTCCGCCGTGGCGCGCTCGTACTCGGCGCGGCGCAGCTTCTCGCCCGGGGCCTCGACGAAGCAGCGGATGAAGTACGCGATGAGGGAGCCGATGAAGCCGATGGTCTTGAGGCCCTTGAGCGCGGTCTCGTCGGAGGACGGGGCCGCGCGGCGGCTGAAGGAGTCCCAGGTCTTGGCGAAGGCGATGGAGCTGGCGATCGCGAAGAGGACGACGACGGAGATGCTGAGGAAGGGCCCGACGTTGCCGATCTCCAGACCCTCGTACGAGAGGCGCAGCAGGACGGCCGCCGCGACGGCGGTGACCAGGGAGCCGACGGCGACGGCGGCGCGGCGCAGGGCGTAGCCGCCGTCGTGCTTCACCCAGGTGGTGCCGAAGAACGGGATCGGCTCGGGCTCGGGGCCCGTGGGCTCCTGCGCGGCCGGGGCCGCGGCCGGCTCGGCGGGGGTCTGGTCTCGCTGCTCGTCGCTCACATCGGCGATTATCCCCCGCCGGGCCGGACGGGCCGGGCGCGTCTCGCGTGGCGGAACGGCGGAACGGTCGTCCCGGTCGCCGGAACGCCCGGGTGCCGGCGGCTCCTAGGAGCAGCGGCCCGCCACGTAGCCGTCGCTGCCCGTCCTCACGTAGGCGTCCGAGACGAAGCGGCCGTTGCCGATGCAGTCCCAGATGTTCGTGGTGCCGTACGGGCCGCTGACGTTCGTTCCGGGGCACTGGCAGCGGATCGTGACGTACCCGCCGGCCGGCAGGACGTCGATGATCGAATAGTTGGTGCCCGGGCCGCTGCGGACGTTGACCCGGCTGCCGGGCGCGAGCGGGTACGTCGGAAGGCCCGCGGTGGTGGCGGCCTCGGTGGCGGCGACCGTCTCGACTTGGCTTGAATCGTTCTCAATGGACATGTGAAAACTCCCCCCTTGGGTGTTGCTCTGCGCAACGCGCGCAGGGTACCAAGCCCTTGGGTGTGCATACGGGCGATGGACTAAGCTCCGGCGGGGGTGGTGAGCGGTGCATTCGCTGCGCGCGGACTACGCGGGGTTTCCGGAGTACGCCGGGCAGTACCAGCTCCAATCCGTGCTCGGCTCCGGCGGCATGGGCGTGGTCCACCTCGCCGATTCCAGTTCTGGGCTGAAACTCGCCGTCAAGGTCGTGCACGCCCAGCACGCCGTGGATCCGGAGTTCCGGGCGCGGTTCCGGCAGGAGGTCGCGGCCGCTCGCAGGGTGAGCGGCGCGTTCACCGCGCCCGTCGTGGACGCCGACCCGGATGCCGAGCGGCCGTGGATGGCCACCCTCTTCATCGACGCGCCGACGCTGTCCGAGCGGGTACGGGAACGGGTGCTGGACCCCGTCGAGCTGGCTCGGCTCGCCGCCGGGCTGGCGGAGGCCCTGCGGGACATCCACCGGGCGGGGGTCGTGCACCGGGACCTGAAGCCCAGCAACGTGCTGATGGCTCCGGACGGGGTGCGGGTCATCGACTTCGGCATCTCCCGCCCGGCCGACAGCGACCTGCGGACCGAGACGGGCAAGCTGATCGGCACGCCCCCGTTCATGGCGCCGGAGCAGTTCCAGCGGCCCCGTGAGGTGGGGACCGCTGCGGACGTGTTCGCGCTGGGGGCCGTGCTGGTGCACGCCGCGACCGGGCGGGGGCCCTTCGACTCCGACAGCCATTACCTGGTGGCGTACCAGGTCGTCCACAGCGAGCCCGACCTGACGGGGCTGCCGGCGCGGCTCGCCCCGATCGTGGCGCGCTGCCTGGCGAAGGACCCCGCGGAGCGGCCGACGGCGGACGCGCTGATCTCGGAGATGCGCGCCGCCGCCTATCCGACCGCCGAGGACACGCAGGCCTACATCCCCCAGCCGCGCCGGCCGGTTGCGGAGCGGGCCGGGTCCGGCGACGAGGTCACGCACCGGCGGGAGCGGCCCGCCCCGCCCGCCGCCCCGGGCGGGCGGCGGCGCGCGCCGGCGCTGTGGGCCGCCGGGCTCGGGGTGCTGCTCGCGGCGGGGGCGGTCGTCGGGTACGCGTGGTCCGGCACCGGTGGGGACGCCGTCGCGGGGCCGGGGGCCTCCGCGTCCGGGACGCCGGCCCCGGGGACCGCGGGCGCCGCGGGCGCTGCGGGCAAGCCGTTCTCGCCGTGGGCGGTGTCCCTGGGCGGGCACGCCGCGTCCTGTTCGGCGGGGGCCGCCGGCGCCGGCCTGTACTGCTCGGGGCGCGGGCTGGCCGCCGCGCGGCTCGACCCCGCCGACGGCTCGGTGCTGTGGTCGGTCCGTACGGGCGCACCCGCCGCCGGGGCGGTCACCGACAGTACGCCGCTGCACGCGGACGGCGTGGTCCTCGCGGTGGCGCCCGGCAGCGAGCTGTTGCAGGCGCTGGACCCGGCGACGGGCGCGGAGCGCTGGCGGCGCGCACTGCCGGGCGGGGCGCGGGTCGTGCCGGCCGGCCCGTACGTGCTCGTGGTGGCCGCCGACGGCAAGGTCACCGCCCTGGACGCGGCGGGCGGCGCCGAGCGCTGGACGAAGCGGATCGGCGGCGCCGGATCCGTGTGGTGGGGCGGCCCCGCCGGCGCGGGCCCGCCCGTGCTCTACGCGGCGACGCCCGACGCGGGAGCCGGCTCGACGCAGCTCGCGGAGGTGGACCCGGCGACCGGGGCCGTGCGCTGGCAGACCCGTACGACCGGACGGCTGCGGCCGGTCGGGGTCGCGGGCGGCTCGGTGTACCTGCTGGACAACGACGCGGGCGCCCGGACGGGCGGTGTCGTACGGGTGGACGCGGCGACCCGCGCGGTCCACCGGGTACGGCTGTCGGCTCCGCTGTACGAGGCGGAGGCGTCGGTCGGCGCCGACGGGACGGTGTACGCGGTCGAGGGCCGGGGCGGGCTCGTCGCGGTCGGACCGGACAAGGAGCGCTGGCGGCTGGAGACCGGCGCGGGGGCCGCGTCCCGGCCGGTCGCCGCCGACGGGCGGGTGTACCTGACGGCGCAGGACGGGCGGCTGCTGACCGTCGACGCGGCGGCCGGGCGGTTCGCGGGACAGACGCAGCCCCGGATGGGGGCGGGCCAGGCCACGTTCAGCGCGACCCTGCCCGCGCCGGTGGTCGCCGACGGGCGGGTCTACGCGGCCGCGCCGGACGGGTCGGTGTTCGCGGTGTCGGCGCGGGACCCCGCCGGTACGAGCTGACCGTCCGGCTCCGGGCCGCGCGCCCACCGGACAGGGCGCGTACACGACGGGACCCCGCCGGGCGGTGCGCCCGGCGGGGTCCCGTCACGGAAGCGGGGGCTCAGCCCAGCAGGGAGACGTCGCGGACCGCGCCCTTGTCGGCGCTGGTGGCCATGGCGGCGTACGCGCGCAGGGCCGCCGAGACCTTGCGCTCGCGGTTCTTCGGGGCGTACACCCCGCCGAGGACCTCGTGGCGGGCCGCCAGGGTGGCCTCGTCGACGAGCAGCTCGATGGAGCGGTTCGGGATGTCGATCCGGATGCGGTCGCCGTCCTCGACCACCGCGATCGTGCCGCCCGAGGCCGCCTCCGGGGAGGCGTGGCCGATCGACAGGCCCGAGGTGCCGCCGGAGAAGCGGCCGTCCGTCACCAGCGCGCAGACCTTGCCGAGGCCGCGGCCCTTGAGGAAGGACGTCGGGTAGAGCATCTCCTGCATGCCGGGACCGCCGCGCGGGCCCTCGTAGCGGATGACGACGACGTCGCCCGCCTTGATCTCCTTGCGGAGGATCTTGTCGACGGCCTCGTCCTGCGACTCGCAGACGACCGCCGGGCCCTCGAACGTCCAGATCGACTCGTCGACGCCGGCCGTCTTCACGACGCAGCCGTCGACCGCGATGTTGCCGCGCAGGACGGCGAGGCCGCCGTCCTTGGAGTACGCGTGTTGCACCGAGCGGATGCAGCCGCCCTCGGCGTCGAGGTCGAGGGTGTCCCAGCGCTCGGACTGGGAGAAGGCGCTGGCGGAGCGCTGACAGCCGGGGGCCGCGTGCCACAGTTCCATCGCCGTGTCGGAGGCGGTGCCGGAGCGGGCGTCCCACTCGGCGAGCCAGTCCTCCAGGCCCTCGGAGTGGACGCTGGTGACGTTCTTGTTGAGGAGTCCGCCGCGGTGCAGCTCGCCGAGGATGGCGGGGATGCCGCCGGCGCGGTGGATGTCCTCCATGTAGTACGTGCCGCCGGGCGCCACGTTGGGCGCGACCTTGGAGAGGCACGGGACGCGGCGCGAGACCTCGTCGATGTCGGTGAGGTCGTACTCCAGGCCCGCCTCCTGCGCGGCGGCCAGCAGGTGCAGGATCGTGTTGGTCGAGCCGCCCATGGCGATGTCGAGGGCCATGGCGTTCTCGAAGGCCTCGCGGGTGGCGATGTTGCGCGGAAGGACCGAGTGGTCGTCCTGCTCGTAGTGGCGCTTGGTGATCTCCACGACCGTGCGGCCGGCGTCCTCGTACAGGGCGCGGCGGGCAGTGTGGGTGGCGAGGACCGAGCCGTTGCCTGGGAGGGCGAGGCCGATGGCCTCGGCGAGGCAGTTCATCGAGTTGGCGGTGAACATGCCCGAACACGAGCCGCACGTGGGGCAGGCGTTCTCCTCGATCCGCAGCACGTCCTCGTCCGAGATGTTCTCGTTGGAGGCGTCGACCATGGCGTCGATCAGGTCGAGCTTGCGGACGGTGCCGTCGACGAGGGTGGCCTGGCCGGCCTCCATCGGGCCGCCGGAGACGAACACGACCGGGATGTTGAGGCGCATGGCGGCCATCAGCATGCCGGGGGTGATCTTGTCGCAGTTGGAGATGCAGATCAGGGCGTCGGCGCAGTGCGCCTCGACCATGTACTCCACGCTGTCCGCGATCAGGTCGCGCGAGGGCAGCGAGTAGAGCATGCCGCCGTGGCCCATGGCGATGCCGTCGTCGACCGCGATGGTGTTGAACTCGCGGGGGATCGCGCCGGCCTCGCGGATGGCGTCGGAGACGATCCGGCCGACCGGGGCCAGGTGGGTGTGGCCGGGGACGAACTCGGTGAACGAGTTGGCGACCGCGATGATCGGCTTCCCGATGTCCGCGCTCGCTACGCCCGAAGCGCGCATAAGGGCACGTGCGCCCGCCATGTTGCGGCCGTGGGTGACGGTGCGGGACCTCAGCTCGGGCATCGGGTTCACTCCCCATGGGTGCGGCCGGCCGTACGGACTCGGCCGCGACTGTAGATATAGAGCAGTTACGAGGCTACGCCCCTCGCCCGCGATGCGGACACCCTGTCCGGATGCCGGGACGAGAGGCTCATTCTTCGGTCAGGTACCGCTGGAGCGTGGGCGCGACCAGTCTGATGATGTCCTCGGGGTCCGCCGACGCGAGGGGCTCGACCTGGAGCACGTAGCGCAGGATCGCGATGCCGACCATGTGGGAGGCGGCGAGCTCGGCGCGGAACGTCGGATCGGGGACGTCGAGGTCGGCGGCGATCCGCTCCAGGAGGCGGCGCAGGACGAGCCTGCGCAGCACGGCGGCCGCCGCCTCGTGGGTGAGGGCCGAGCGGATCACCGCGAGGAGCGGGGCGCGGGTGGCCGGGTTCTCCCAGACGCCGAGGAAGAAGCGCGCGAGCCGCTCGCCGATGCCGTCGGGGCCCGCGCCGAGGATCGCCGGGATCACCAGCGCCGGCTCCATGCTGACCTCGATGGCGGCGGCGAACAGGTCGTCCTTGCTGCCGAAGTAGTGGTGGACCAGGGCCGGGTCGACCCCGGCGGCCTTGGCGATGCCGCGTACGGAGGTCTTGTCGTAGCCGCGCGCGGCGAACTCGGAGCGGGCGGCGAGCCGGATGCGCTCCTGGGTGCCGGGGCCCTCGTCGGCCTCGTCGTGGCGGGGCCGGCCGGGACCGCGGCGGCGCCGCGGGGCGGGCGGGGTCGGCTGGTCCCGGGGCTCGGACGGCTCGGACGGCTCCGGTGACTCCGCCGGTCCCGCCGGCTCCTTCGGCTCCGTCACGTGCGCCGGGCCCGGGGACGGGGCTGGGGCCGGACGGCAGGGGCGTCGGCCGCGGTCGCGAGGTGCAGCCGGGTGAAGGCCAGCGCCTCGGCGAGGTCGGCCTCGCGCTCGGCGGAGGACATCGCGCGCCGGGTGTTGACCTCGATGACGACGTGGCCGTCGAAAGACTTACGGGCCAGGCTCTCCAGCAGCTCGGCGCAGGGCTGCGTACCGCGTCCGGGGACGAGGTGCTCGTCCTTCGCGGAGCCGTTCCCGTCGGCGAGGTGGATGTGCGCGAGCCGGTCGCCCATGCGGTCGATCATCGCGGTGGCGTCGGTACGGGCGGTCGCGGTGTGCGAGAGGTCGACGGTGAAGTGCCGGTAGTCGTCCTTGGTGACGTCCCACTCCGGCGCGTACGCGAGCATCTCGCGGTCGCGGTAGCGCCAGGGGTACATGTTCTCGACGGCGAAGCGGACGTCGGTCTCGTCGGCCATCCGCCAGATGCCGGAGACGAAGTCCCGGGAGTACTGGCGCTGCCAGCGGAACGGCGGGTGCACGACGACGGTGGAGGCGCCGAGCCGTTCCGCCGCCGCCTGGGCACGCTGGAGCTTGGTCCACGGATCGGTGGACCAGACGCGCTGGGTGATCAGCAGGCAGGGTGCGTGGACGGCGAGGATCGGCACCTGGTGGTGGTCGGAGAGGCGGCGCAGCGCGTCGACGTCCTGGCTCACGGGGTCCGTCCAGACCATCACCTCGACGCCGTCGTAACCGAGGCGCGCGGCGATCTCGAAGGCGGTCGCCGTGGACTCCGGATAGACGGAGGCCGTGGAGAGCGCGACTTTCGCGGTCGGGACACGGACTGGTTCTGCCACGGACACAGGGTACGGGGCGGACGCGGCGCCCGGCCCGGACGGGGCGAGGGGGCGCCCCGGGCGGGGCGCACCGGCCCGGCGCGCCCCGCGCGGCCCCGGCCGCGCGCCCGGCCGGTCCGAGCTGCGGATACGGGCTGTCAGGGGTCTGTCAGCAGGCTCTGCGCGGTCTGTCACGGGGGCGCGGCACGGTTCCGCTAGGACGGCCCTTCCGTCCTGGGGCCGCCCGGGAGCCCGTCGGGCTTCCCCACCGTCGGCAGGTGGTCCAGCCTGCGCAGGATGACGCCCTCGCGCAGGGCCCAGGGGCAGATCTCCAGCTCCTCCACCCCGAAGAGGTCCATCGCGCCCTCCGCGACGAGCGCGCCCGCCAGGATCTGGTTCGCCCGCCCCTCCGAGACCCCCGGGAGGGCCGCCCGCTGGGCCGTGGTCATCGCGGCCAGGCGCGGGACCCACTCCTCCAGGGACTTGCGGGTCAGGTCCCGCTGGACGTACAGGCCGTCCGCCGAGCGGGCCGCGCCCGCGATGCGGGCCAGCTGCTTGAAGGTCTTCGACGTGGCCACCACGTGGTCCGGGGCCCCGAAGCGGTTGAACTCGCCGACCGACCGCGCGATCTGGGCCCGTACGTGGCGCCGCAGCGCGCGGACGTCGGCCGCGTCCACCGGGTCCCCCGGCAGCCAGCCCGCCGTGAGGCGGCCCGCGCCGAGCGGGAGGGAGACGGCGCGGTCCGGCTCCTCGTCCATCCCGTACGCGATCTCCAGCGAACCGCCGCCGATGTCGAGGACGAGCAGCTTCCCGGACGACCAGCCGAACCAGCGGCGCGCCGCGAGGAACGTCAGGCGGGCCTCGTCGTCACCGCTGAGGATCGGCAGGTCGATGCCCGTCTCCAGCTTCACGCGCGCCAGTACCTCGTCCGCGTTCGTGGCCTCGCGGACGGCGCTGGTCGCGAAGGGGACGAGGTCCTCGCAGCCCTTGTCCTCGGCGGCCTGCACGGCCTCGCCGATCACCGACACCAGCCGCTCGACGCCCTCGGGCGTGACGGCACCGCGCCTGTCGAGCAGCTCCGCCAGGCGCAGGTCCGCCTTGTGCGAGTGCGCGGGTTGGGGGCGCGCACCGGGGTGCGCGTCCACCACCAGCAGATGGATCGTGTTCGAACCCACGTCAAGGACACCGAGTCTCATAGGGGGAAACGCTACTGCGACGAAGGCGGAGGGGTTGCGTTAGGGGCGCTTAGGCTTGGCTTTGTGCCAAATACGAAGAAGGCCAACACGACCCGGTCGAAGAAGGACGCGGGCAAGGCCAAGGGCAAGCGCAAGCCCGCGGTACCCGACGAGAAGGGGCTCGACTTCCCCCGGGCCTGGGTGGAGTTCCCCGATCCCGCGGACGACGAACAGGTCTTCCGCTGTGACCTGACGTGGCTGACCTCCCGCTGGACCTGCATCTTCGGCAGCGGCTGCCAGGGCATCCAGGCGGGCCGGGCGGACGACGGGTGCTGCACGCTCGGCGCGCACTTCTCGGACGAGGACGACGAGAAGCGCGTGGCGGAGAACGTGGCCCGGCTGACGCCCGAGCTGTGGCAGTTCCACGACGTGGGCAGCGAGACCGGCTGGACCCAGCTCGACGACGACGGGGAGAAGCAGACCCGGCGCTGGGAGGGTTCGTGCATCTTCCAGAACCGGCCCGGCTTCGCCGCCGGAGCGGGGTGCTCGCTGCACATCCTGGCGCTGCGCGAGGGGCGCGAGCCGCTGGAGACGAAGCCCGACGTCTGCTGGCAGCTGCCCGTCCGCCGGACGTACGACTGGATCGACCGGCCCGACGACACCCGCGTCCTCCAGGTGTCGATCGGCGAGTACGACCGCCGCGGCTGGGGGCCGGGCGGCCACGACCTGCACTGGTGGTGCACGTCGGCGACCTCCGCGCACGGCGCCGGGGACCCGGTGTACGTCACGTACCGGCCCGAGCTGACGGAGCTGATGGGCAAGGAGGGGTACGAGGAGCTCGTCCGGCTGTGCGAGGCGCGGCTCGCCTCGCTGCTGCCGATGGCCCCGCACCCGGCGGACCCGGTCGCGCCCTGAGGCTCCGGAACCCCGCGACCGGCAGGGCCCGGAGCCCGGGCCCGGCCGGGGCTGGCACCTCGGGCCCGGCCGGGGCTGGAACCCGGCGCCCTGCCGGGGCTGGAGTCCCGGCGCCTCGGGCCTAGGAGCCCGGGCCCGGGGGGTCGGAGGCCGGCGGGGGCGGCGGCGGGGAAACCGTTCCTCCTGTCCCGTCCGTCGGCTCCGCCGACGGCGCGGTGGTCGGTGACGGCGGGATCGTCGGCTCGGTCGGCGTGGGGGTCGGGGCCGGGGTGGCCGGCGGCGGGGTCGGCTCCGCCGTCGGGGGCTGCGGGCTCGCGGGCGGCTGCGGCGTCGCGGCGGGCGGCGGCGCCGGGCGTCCTCGGCCCTGGATGGCGACGACGGCGCCGCCCGGGTCGACTCCGACGCGGGCCGTCCAGGCACCGACGGGCTGGGCCCCGGTGTCCACGGTGATCCGCAGGGTGACCGAGTCCCCGGCGGCCAGCGTGCCCGCGGTCCGGCTCGCGCGAAGCCACGGGCCGTCGGACCACAGCTGCCAGTCCACCGGCCCGCCGCCGGAGGCGGTGAGGGTGAGCAGCGTGGTGGCGCCGTAGGAGGACGCGGCGACGGTGAGGCGGCCGGGGGCGCCGGGGCGGCCCGCGTCGGAGGGGACCGGCGGGCCGGTGCTGATCACCTCGACGAACACGTCGGGTTCGGCGCTGCCCGGGGCGAAGCCGGGGCCGCCGGTGGTCCTGGCGGCGTTGCCGGCGTTCTCGTACGCGGCCGGCGGGCGGCCCCCGGCGTGCGGCGGGATCTCGGAGTCGCTGGCGGAGATGCGGGTGCCGTCGCCGCCGACGGGCTCGCCGGTGCTGGGAGCGCCCCGGTACGCCGCCCACAGCGCCAGGACCGGAGCCGCGACGACGGTGGCGACCACGGTGGTGGTCACCGCCCGGGCGCGCAGCCGGTCGCGCCGGGCGGCGCGGTCCTTGGGGTCCATCGGGAAGCCGGTGCGGTCGAAGCGCGGGCCGGGTCCGCCGCCCCGGCGCCGGCCGGAGCGGAGCATCGCGGCGTGCACGGCGGTGCGCGGGGCGGGGACCAGCGGGAGCGCGGCCGTGTCGATGCCGGAGCCGGGCCAGGGGGAGCCGGCGCCGACCCGTTCGGCGACGCGGCGGCAGCGCGGGCAGTCGTCGACGTGCCGGACGAGCTCGGCGCGCAGGCTGGTGGAGAGCAGCACCTGGCCGTCCCCGGTGAGCCGGGACACGCTGGGGCAGCCGCCGGTCTCCACGACGGCTAGGGCGGCGCGGGTGCGCTCGACCTCGCAGGCGGCCCCGGACAGCAGTTCCCGGGCGGCGGCTTGCGGCGTGCCGAGGACGGCGGCGAGTTCGGCGACGCCGAGGCGGTGGCGCACGGCGAGTTCGAGGGCCTCGCGCTGCTCGGGGGTGGTTCCCGCGGCCTCGGGCCAGGCCAGCCGCGCCAGCTCCGTACGGCGGTACGCGCTTACGTCGAGGGTGCGCCGGCCCGCGGGGACGGCTCCGCCGCCGTCCGGTCCGGGGGTCGCACCCCCGGCACCCCCGGCACCCCCGGCACCCCCGGCACCCCCGGCACCTACAGTGCCCGCAGTGCCCCCCGGCGCGTGGGCGCCGTCGGCGTGCTCCGGCGCGCGCCGGGCGGAATGCGCTCCCTGCCGGTCGCGCCGCTTCTCGGCGAGCCGGCGCAGGCAGCCCCAGCGGGCCAGGGCGTACAGCCAGGCCCGCCGGTCCCCCTCGTCGGGACAGCGGCCGGGATGCCGCTCGGCCGCGGCGAGGGCGTCGCCCAGCACCTCCGTGGCGGTGTCGTGGTCGCAGAGCACCGACAGGCAGTACGTGAACAGGCCGTCCAGGTAGGGCTCGTGACGGAAGGGCGGCGGCTCGGGCGGCTGTTCCCCCGCCGGCCCCCGGGAGCCGCCGGCCCCTCCCCGACCACCGGATCCGCGGGGCCCCCCGGGCTCCCCGATCCCCGTGGAACCCTCCTTGGAACCTTCCTTGGCGCCTTCCTCCGAACCCTCTGAGGGCGTGCGCCCGTGCGCCGGGTGTGCGCCGGTGCGCGATGAGGGGGGTGCCTGGTTGCTGCTGTTCACCTCGCGACCGTAGGCGGCGCGCCGGTGACGGCCCGGAAGCCTCCAGCAGTTTTAGTCCTTACGGGTGAACAGATCGGCGACGCGCTGACACGGGCCTTGACGCGGTCGCCCCGGCACACCTCCCGCGGGGAGCAGGCCCGCACCCCCCGCCCCGCCGGCGTTGTCGGTGGGGGCGGCTACCGTGGGGCGCATGGCTGCCCGCACCGCTCGTTCATCCGCCAAGGACCGGCCGTCCTACCGTTGTACCGAGTGCGGGTGGACCACCGCGAAGTGGCTCGGGCGGTGTCCCGAGTGCCAGGCGTGGGGAACCGTCGAGGAGATGGGCGCGCCCGCCGTGCGCACCACCGCCGCCGGCCGCGTCTCCACCGCGGCGGTGCCGATCGCCCAGGTCGACGGCCGCACGGCGACCGCGCGCAGCACCGGCGTGGACGAGCTCGACCGGGTGCTCGGCGGCGGCCTGGTGCCGGGCGCCGTCGTCCTGCTCGCCGGGGAACCGGGCGTCGGCAAGTCGACACTGCTGCTGGACGTGGCGGCGAAGGCGGCCAGCGACGAGCACCGCACCCTGTACGTCACCGGCGAGGAGAGCGCGAGCCAGGTGCGGCTGCGGGCCGACCGGATCCACGCGCTGAGCGACCACCTCTACCTCGCCGCCGAGACCGACCTCTCGGCGGTGCTCGGGCACCTCGACGCCGTGAAGCCCTCCCTCCTCATCCTGGACTCCGTCCAGACCGTCGCCTCCCCCGAGATCGACGGAGCGCCGGGCGGCATGGCCCAGGTGCGCGAGGTCGCCGGGGCGCTGATCCGGGCCTCCAAGGAGCGGGGCATGTCCACCCTCCTCGTGGGACACGTGACGAAGGACGGGGCCATCGCCGGCCCCCGCCTCCTGGAGCACCTGGTCGACGTGGTGCTGAGCTTCGAGGGCGACCGGCACGCCCGGCTGCGGCTCGTGCGCGGCATCAAGAACCGGTACGGCGCCACCGACGAGGTCGGCTGCTTCGAGCTGCACGACGAGGGGATCACCGGGCTCGCCGACCCGAGCGGGCTGTTCCTGACCCGGCGCGCGGAGGCCGTTCCGGGCACCTGCCTGACCGTGACCCTGGAGGGCAAGCGCCCGCTGGTCGCGGAGGTGCAGGCGCTGACGGTGGACTCGCAGATCCCCTCGCCCCGGCGCACCACCTCCGGCCTGGAGACCTCGCGGGTGTCGATGATGCTGGCGGTGCTGGAGCAGCGCGGCCGGATCACCGCGCTCGGCAAGCGCGACATCTACTCCGCGACCGTGGGCGGGGTGAAGCTGACCGAGCCGGCCGCCGACCTGGCGATCGCGCTCGCCCTGGCCTCGGCCGCCAGCGACGTGCCGCTCCCGAAGAACCTCGTCGCCATCGGCGAGGTCGGCCTGGCCGGCGAGGTGCGGCGGGTGACGGGCGTACAGCGCCGGCTCGCCGAGGCGCACCGGCTCGGCTTCACGCACGCCCTCGTGCCGTCCGACCCGGGCAAGGTCCCGGCCGGGATGAAGGTCGTGGAGGTCGCCGACATGGGTGACGCCCTGCGGGTGCTGCCGCGCGGGCGCTCCCGTACGCCGGCCAAGGAGCGGGCGGCCGAGTAGCGGGCGGATTCCCTGGTCAGGGGGTCCGTGCGGGGGCCCCGCGGGGCGGACCTGGCCAAGCAACGGCGGGGCCGCGGCGCGCGCCGGTAGACTTCTGGATGGTCCGCCCGGCCGTACGCAGGCGGCGCAACCCGCGACCCGAGGAGTGCAGTGGCAGCCAAGGACGGGGCAGCAGCATCCGCAAAGTCGGGCGCGAGCTCCAAGCAGGAAGCCATGATGCGTGCCTCGCTGAGCGCGGTCGCACCTGGTCAGCCGCTGCGTGACGGGCTGGAACGGATCGTCCGCGGCAACACCGGCGGGCTCATCGTGCTCGGCATGGACAAGAGCGTCGAGGCGATGTGCACCGGCGGCTTCGTGCTGGACGTGGAGTTCACCGCGACCCGGCTGCGCGAACTGTGCAAGCTCGACGGCGCGCTCATCCTCGACAAGGACATCACCAAGATCCTGCGGGCCGGCGTGCAGCTGGTGCCGGACGCGTCGATCCACACCGAGGAGACGGGCACGCGGCACCGCACGGCGGACCGCGTCTCGAAGCAGTGCGGCTTCCCGGTGGTGTCGGTGTCGCAGTCGATGCGGCTGATCGCGCTCTACGTGGACGGTGAGCGGCGGGTCCTGGAGGAGTCCGGGGCGATCTTGTCGCGCGCGAACCAGGCCCTCGCCACGCTGGAGCGGTACAAGCTGCGCCTCGACGAGGTCGCGGGAACGCTGTCGGCACTGGAGATCGAGGACCTGGTCACGGTCCGTGACGTGACGGCGGTCGCCCAGCGGCTGGAAATGGTGCGCCGGATCGCGACGGAGATCGCCGAGTACGTGGTCGAACTGGGCACGGACGGGCGGCTGCTGTCGCTGCAGCTGGACGAGCTGACGGTCGGGATCGAGCAGGAGCGGGAGCTGGTCATCCGGGACTACGTGCCGGAGCCGACGGCGAAGCGTTCCCGCACGGTGGACGAGGCCCTGTCCGAACTGGACGCGCTGACGCACCCGGACCTGCTGGAACTGGCGATCGTCGCGAAGGCCCTGGGCTACACCGGATCGCCGGAGACCCTGGACTCGGCGGTGTCGCCGCGGGGTTACCGGCTGCTGGCGAAGGTGCCGAGGCTTCCGGGCGCCATCATCGAGCGCCTGGTGGAGCACTTCGGCGGGCTGCAGAAGCTGCTCGCGGCCAGCGTGGACGACCTGCAGACGGTCGACGGCGTGGGCGAGGCGCGGGCGCGGAGCGTCCGCGAGGGACTGTCCCGCCTTGCGGAATCGTCCATCCTGGAACGCTACGTCTGAGCCGCACCCACCCCCCGCACCGGCCGTCGAAGTCCCCCGGCCCGTGCGGGATCCGGGCCGGGGGAGACGGACCCTCAGTCCTGCTTCAGGACGAACGAGGTGTTGGCCACCGGCATGCCCGGCGACTTGAGTTCCACCACGTACGTGTCCGCGGTCGCGCTGCCCGCCGGGGGCGTCTGGCACTGGTTCGGGGCGCTGAACGTGCGGTCCCATTCGAGGACGTGCTTCGTCTCGCCCTGCGCGGCGACGCGGAAGAAGACGTTGCCCGCACCCGGCGTGCAGTCGGCCGAGGACCAGACCGCCTTGCTGTCGCGCCCCTGAAGGATCGTCAGGATCGCCTGCTTGGGGCCGAGGTCGACCTTGCAGGTCGTTCCGGAGATGTTGCGGGCGATCAGTTCCAGCCGAGGCTTCTCGTTCGCCTCGTACTCGTTCTTCACGCTCTTCACCTCCCACTGGAGGGCGCTCGCCGCGCACGTCGGGAGCGCGGAGTCGGCCGGAACCTGCGCCGCGCCACCGCCTCCCCCGCCGGCTCCGGCCGCCGCCGCGCCGCCCGTACCCGCGCCGGGGGACGCGCCCGGCTCGCCGTTCTTGCCGGTGCCCGCAGAGCCGCCGCCCTCGGACCCGGTCGTACCGCCGCCGCCCGACTCGGCCCGGCCGCCCGGGGCCTGACTGATCGCCGGCCCGGTGCCCGAGGGGCCGGGGGTGATCGTGATGGTGCCGGGGCGGCCCTGGCCCTTGCCGTTCGTACTCGACCCGTTCCCGCCGGAGCTGACGGCCCATACGGCGAGAATCGCGAGGAGCGCGGCAACGGACGCCAGCACGGCCCTCCGTCGCCAGTAGATGGAGGAGGGGAGCGGCCCGACCGGATTGCGCAGAGATCCCACGGACGGAACTTTACGAGAGTCCGCGCTCCGTTCCGCGCCCCCCATGCCGTGCGACGGGCGTGTTTTGCCGATCATCAGCCTGCGGGAGTCCCCGCACCCCGCCGGGAGCGCCCGGAATCAGCCAGGAGTCTGACGCGGGTGCGCTTTTTCCTTGAGTACGGTCGGTGACCATGGACAGCTCCGACCTCTACCGCGACATCACCGACTTCGCCCACTCGACGCCCGGCTGGGTGCAGTCGGCCTTCGAGGTCTGGACCGAGTACGGCCTCCTGCTCTTCGGCCTGCTCTTCATATCCGTCTGGTGGCGCTCGCGCGGCCGCCGCAGCCCCCGGACGGTGGCGCTCGCCGTCCTGGCTCCGCTGGCCACCGCCCTCGCGTACGTCACCTCCGAGTCGCTGAAGTCCACCATGGACGAGGACCGGCCCTGCCGCGCCGTCGCCGGGGCCGCCGCCTCGCTGATCGCGTGCCCGCCGGTCGGGGACTGGTCCTTCCCCAGCAACCACGCGACGATCGCCGGCGCCGCCGCCGTCTCCCTGGCCCTGGCCGTACGCCGCCTCGCGCTGCTGACCGTGCCGGTGGCCCTGCTGATGGCCTTCTCCCGCGTCTTCGTCGGCGTGCACTACCCGCACGACGTGGGGATCGGCCTGCTGCTGGGCGGCGCCGTGGCCGCCCTCGTCGTCCTGGCCCTCACCGGTCCGATCAGTACGATCATGGCGGCCATGCGGGCGAGCGGGGTCCGCGCCGCTGTCTGGTTCACCGGTCCCGGCCCGGCGCGGTAAGGGCGAAACGTGCCAGGATGCCGTCTGCCATGACTGCATCCCCATCACAGCCCTCCGCGTCACAGACGACCGCGTCACAGCCCGCCGCGAACTCCGCGCTGCACTCCCCCGTCATCGCGTGGTTCGACGAGCACGCCCGCGACCTGCCCTGGCGCCGCCCCGAGGCCGGCCCCTGGGGGGTCATGGTCAGCGAGTTCATGCTCCAGCAGACCCCCGTCAGCCGGGTCCTGCCGGTGTACGAGCAGTGGCTCGCCCGGTGGCCGCGGCCCGCCGACCTGGCCGCCGACGCCCCCGGAGAGGCCGTACGGGCCTGGGGGCGGCTCGGCTACCCCCGGCGGGCCCTGCGGCTGCACGGCGCGGCCCTGGCCATAAGGGAACGGCACGGAGGCGACGTACCGCGGGACCACGCGCAGCTGCTCGCGCTGCCCGGCATCGGGGAGTACACCGCGGCGGCCGTCGCCTCGTTCGCGTACGGGCAGCGGCACGCCGTGCTGGACACCAACGTCCGGCGGGTCTTCGCGCGGGCCTCCACCGGGGTCGAGTACCCGCCGAACGCCACCACGGCCGCCGAACGGCGCCTCGCCCGGGCCCTGCTCCCCAAGGACGAGGACACGGCGGCCCGCTGGGCGGCGGCCTCGATGGAGCTCGGCGCGCTGGTGTGCACCGCCAAGAGCCCCGACTGCGCCCGCTGCCCGGTGGCCGGGCTGTGCGCCTGGCGGCTGGCCGGGAAGCCGGCGCACGACGGGCCGCCGCGGCGCGGGCAGACGTACGCCGGCACGGACCGGCAGGTGCGCGGCAAGCTCCTGGCGGTGCTCCGGGAGGCGGTGGGCGCGGTTCCGCAGGCGGTACTCGACACCGTCTGGGACGAGCCGGTGCAGCGCGCCCGTGCGCTGGACGGGCTGGTCTCCGACGGGCTCGTGGAGCCGCTCGCGGGCGGTCTCTACCGGCTGCCGCAGACCTGACGGGAACCGGTCCGGGGCTGACTGCCTCATTCCGCTTCGGACCGGGAAACCGCAGCTCACAGGCACTGTTACACAACCTATGGGTGTCCGTGCGCCCACCGAAGGCTGGCCCGCACAGGCCCGTGACAACCCCTCCGTACCTTCGAGTCCGTAAGGCAGCGGATGAGCGGTTGGACGGAACGGAGGCGGTCTGAGATGGCGCACGGCGAGGTACTCGAATTCGAAGAGTACGTACGCACTCGGCAGGACGCGCTGCTGCGCAGCGCCCGGCGCCTGGTCCCGGACCCCACCGACGCGCAGGACCTCCTGCAGACCGCCCTCGTCCGCACCTACGGCCGCTGGGACGGCATCGCCGACAAGTCCCTGGCCGACGCCTACCTCCGCCGCGTCATGATCAACACCCGGACCGAGTGGTGGCGCGCCCGCAAGCTCGAAGAGGTCCCCACCGAGCAGCTCCCGGACGCCTCCGTCGAGGACGGCTCCGACCAGCGCGCCGACCGCGCCCTGCTGATGGACATCCTCAAGGTGCTCGCGCCCAAGCAGCGCAGCGTGGTGGTACTGCGACACTGGGAGCAGATGAGCACCGAGGAGACGGCCGCGGCGCTCGGGATGTCGGCGGGAACCGTGAAGAGCACCCTGCACCGCGCACTGGCCCGCCTCCGGCAGGAACTGGAGAGCCGGGACCTCGACATGCGCGCGCTGGAGCGCGGTGACCACACCATGCGGTACGAGGGGCGTGAGCGGTGCGCGGCCTGAAAGGCCAGGGTTTGAGCAGCGGTGGGTCGCTGGTGCTGATGTCGGCGGGGACGGTCGTCCTCGTCGGCACAGCCGTGTTCGCGGTCGGTTGCGCCACCGGCGGCACCGGCCTGCGCGACGGCGGTCCCGCGCGCACCGACGCCGTGGCCAAGACGGCCCCGTCCGCGTCCCCGGCCGACCCCGCCTCGACGGCGTCGGGGAAGCCGGCCCCGAAGGTGGACCCGGTACGGCTGCTCATGGCCGATCCGAAGGTCAGCAACGCGATCAAACGCGACCTCAAGCCCTGCACGGGCAAGGAGTACCCGGTCGACGTCAGCTACGGCAGGGTCACCGGCAGCCCCGTCGTCGACGTCGTCGTCAACGTGCTGTCCTGCGCGGACGCACTGGGCCGCGGCTCGTTCGTGTACCGGGAGGACGGTGGAAAGTACGAGAATGTGTTCTCGGACGAACAGCCACCCGTCTACGCGGAGATCGACCGGGGCGACCTGGTGGTCACGAAGCAGGTCTACGGAAAGAGCGACGCGCTCGCCTATCCGTCGGGCGAGGACGTGATCACGTACCGCTGGAACGGGGAGAAGTTCGTCGAGCACGACCGGGTGCACTCGGAGTACAGCAACGTGGTCGACGGCGGGGGCCAGCCCGCGCCGGTGGTCACGCCGAAGAACTGACCGTCCCCCCGGTCCGCCCGTCCGCCCGTCCGCCCGACCCACCTGACACCTGACCGCCGCAGAACCGAGCGAAGAGAAGAACCGAGGCGAGGCTCCCGCATGGCCGAGACCCATGTCCTGTTCGTGGAGGACGACGACGTCATCCGCGAGGCCACCACCCTGGCGCTGGAACGCGACGGGTTCGTGGTCACCGCGATGCCCGACGGCCTGTCCGGCCTGGAGTCCTTCCGGGCCGACCGCCCCGACATCGCGCTGCTCGACGTGATGGTGCCCGGCATGGACGGGGTGAGCCTGTGCCGGCGCATCCGCGACGAGTCCACCGTCCCCGTGATCATGCTGTCGGCGCGCGCCGACTCCATCGACGTGGTGCTGGGGCTGGAGGCGGGCGCCGACGACTACGTCACCAAGCCCTTCGACGGCTCCGTGCTGGTCGCCCGCATCCGTGCCGTGCTGCGCCGCTTCGGTCACGCCGGCGGCCCGCAGAACGGCGGGTCGGGCGACGAGGACGACTCGGGTGAGCGCGGGGTGCTGGCCTTCGGCGACCTGGAGGTCGACACCGAGGGCATGGAGGTCCGCCGGGCGGGCGCCGCCGTGGCGCTGACGCCGACCGAGATGCGGCTGCTGCTGGAGTTCTCCTCCGCGCCCGGCACCGTACTGTCGCGCGACCGCCTGCTGGAGCGGGTCTGGGACTACGACTGGGGCGGCGACACCCGGGTGGTCGACGTCCACGTGCAGCGGCTGCGCACCAAGATCGGCCAGGACCGGATCGAAACGGTCCGCGGCTTCGGATACAAGCTGAAGGCCTGAGGCCACGACGCCATGAGGCGCTTCACCCTGCGCACGGGGATCCGCTGGAAGATCACCCTCGCCATCGCCGCGGTCGGCGCGCTCACCGCGGTGGCGCTGAGCCTGGTGGTGCACAGTGCTGCCCGGGTGTCGATGCTGGAGAGCGCGCGCGAGACCCAGCTCGACCGGGTCCAGTTCATGGCCGGCGTCGCCGAGGCCGGGCGCAAGCCGCCCATGGTGGCCAAGCTCAACGACCCGGAGCTGCCCGCCGAGCTGCGCGAGAAGGCGCGCTCGGGCCGGCGCGGGACGTACGTGCAGGAGACCCGCAAGCGCGCGCCCGAGGTCTGGGCCGCGGTGCCGCTCGGCAACGGGCAGGTGCTGTCGCTGCACACGCAGTTCCGGGAGAGCGCCAACATGGTCCGGGACCTCGACCGGGCGCTGGTCGTCGGCTCGCTCGCCGTCGTGATCGGCGGCTCGGCGCTCGGCGTCCTCATCGGGGGCCAGATCTCGCGCCGGCTGCGCAAGGCCGCGGCGGCCGCGCAGCGGGTGGCCCACGGGGATCCCGAGGTGCGGGTGCGGGACGCCGTCGGGGGCCTCGTACGGGACGAGACGGACGACCTCGCGCGGGCCGTGGACGCCATGGCCGACGCGCTCCAGCAGCGGCTGGAGGCCGAGCGGCGGGTGACCGCGGACATCGCGCACGAGCTGCGGACGCCGGTGACGGGCCTGCTGACGGCGGCGGAACTGCTGCCCCCGGGGCGGCCGACCGAGCTGGTGCGCGACCGGGCGCAGGCGATGCGCGCCCTGGTGGAGGACGTACTGGAAGTGGCCCGGCTGGACAGCGCGTCCGAGCGGGCGGAGCTCCAGGACGTGGCGCTGGGCGAGTTCGTGAGCCGGCGGGTGCGGGCGCTGATGCCGGAGGCCTCCGTACGGGTCGTGGCGGACGAGATCGTGAGCACCGACCCGCGGCGCCTGGAGCGGATTCTGGGAAACCTGCTGGCCAACGCGACGCGGTACGGGCAGCCGCCGATCCAGGTGGACGTGGAGGGGCGGGTCGTACGGGTCCGCGACCACGGGCCGGGCTTCCCCGAGGCGCTGCTGCGCGAGGGGCCGAGCCGGTTCCGGACCGGTTCCACGGACCGGGCGGGCGTGGGCCACGGGCTGGGGCTGACGATCGCGGAGGGGCAGGCGCGGGTCCTGGGCGCCCGGCTGACGTTCCGCAACGTGGCGGCCCCGGGTGGTTTCGAGCGCGAGGGCACGGCGGCGGGCGCGGTGGCGGTGCTGTGGCTTCCGGAGCACGCGCCGACGGCGACGGGCAGCTTCCCGGTCGTCACACTGCCCCAGGACTGAGCGCCCCGGTCCGGCGCCGCAGCGGTACCGGGCCGTAGGCCCTGCCGGGCGCGTGACTTAGCATCCGTGGCATGACCGACGGTACGAATCCCCCCCGCAGCCCGCAGCCCGAGCAGCCCGCCCCGGGGAGCGGCGGCTACGGGTTCCCGCCGGGACCGCCCGCGTCCGGCGGTTACGGCTACCCGGCCGACCAGGGCCCGCAGCCCGCGCCGGGCGGAGGCTACGGCTACCCGGCGCCGCCGCCCGGGGGCGGCTACGGCTACCCGGCGGACCAGGGGCAGGGGCAGGGGCAGCCGAACCCGTACCAGCAGGACCTGCCGGGACCGTACCGGCCGGGCACCTACCAGCAGTTCCCGGGCGCCCCGGACGCCCCGGCCGACCAGGGCGGGGCGTGGCCGCCGGCCGGTGCGCAGCAGCCGGCGCCGTTCGCGCAGCAGCAGCAGCAGTCGGGCCAGCCGGACTGGGAAGCGCTCGCCGACCGCTCGGCGGCCGAGCGGCGCCGGAGGCGGCTGTGGACGATCGGCGGACTCGTGGCCGTACTGGCCCTGCTCGCCGGTGGCGGAACGTTCCTGCTGCTGGGCGGGAACGACAAGGGCGAGGATGTCGCGGACGACGCCGCCCCGACGGCGACCGGGTCGGCGTCTCCCGAACCGGACGCCTCCACGAGCAAGGCCCCGGCCGGCAAGAGCCCCACCGTCGACGGCGACCCGACCTTGATCCGGGACCACACCGGCAGGGCCCACCTGAAGATGAGTGCCGATGCGGGCGTCTTCCCGGTCGACAAGCGCTACGAGCTGCGCACCAAGGGCAACGAGAAGTCGTACGCCGAGACCGAGAAGCGCGTCGTCGACACGTCCAAGAGCTTCACCGTCTCCGCCCGCGTCTGGAACAACTCGGCGAAGGGGCGTCAGATGGCCGTCAGCCAGGGCAACGACAGGACCTTCGGCTTCGAGCTGGGTTCGGACGAGGTGAACGGCAAGCCCGCGTGGATCTTCCGGGTCCAGACGGGCGGAAAGGGAGATGACTCCACGGCGAAGACCGTTGCCGCGGAGGGTCTGAAGATGACGAAGACCATGACCTCCCTGACCGGGACCTACGACGCCGGCAAGAAGACGATCACCCTGTACGTGAACGGCAAGAAGGCCTCGGAAGCGCGGGTGGCGGACGTCTACAGCGCCCCCGGCCCGCTCCAGCTCGGCCGTTCCCGCCACGAGGGCAGCTGGACCGGCGCCTGGAACGGCGCCATGGACAGCGTGCGCACCTTCGGCGTGGCCCTGTCGGCCGAGCAGGCCGCCGCCGTCCGCCAGGGCAAGCTGGCGTCGTCGGTCAAGCCGAGCGGCGCGTGGATCCTGCTCTGATCCGGGCCGGCCGGCGCGTGCGTCCCGCTGCTTAGAGGTGGACGCCGGCGTTGCGCAGGAAGGCGACCGGGTTGATGGCCGAGCCGTAGTTCGGGGTGGTGCGGATCTCGAAGTGCAGGTGCGGGCCGCTGGAGTTTCCGGTGTTGCCGGACAGGGCGATCCGCTGGTCCGTGGAGACCTTCTGACCGATCTTGACCTGGATGCGCGAGAGGTGCGCGTACTGGGAGTACGTGTTGTTCGCGTGCTTGATCACGATGGCGTTGCCGTAGGCGGGGCCGTCGCCGCCGCCGTTGGGGCCGGCCTTGACGACGGTTCCGGCGCCCGCGGCCTTGACCGGGGTGCCGACGGGGACGGCGAAGTCCTGACCGGAGTGCTTGTGCGACCACATGGTGCCGCCCTTGCCGAAGGTCGCGGACAGCGTGTACTTCTCGACCGGCTTGTCCCACAGGCCGGTCTTCGCACCCTTGGCAGCCGCACCCTTGGCAGCCGCACCCTTGGCGGCGGCGGCCTGGGCGGAGGCCTGCTCGGCGACCAGCTGGGCGGTGCCCGTCAGGGCGGTCTGCGTCGTGTCGGCGAACGCGGCGGACGTCCCGGCCCCGAGGGCCAGCACCGCACCGAAGGTGGTTACGCCGACGGCAATGCGGGTACGACGGGTAGTGACGCGCTTCGCGAACATGAAATAGACCTCCGAGGCCGGGGACAGGACGAGTCACGCCCTCTTCGGGCATGAAGTGACCCGGCACGATTCAGCACGTGCCGGGCTGGCTCAACCTTGGTAACCCGCGCTCCCGCCGTTCCCCAAACGTGCCCGTTACTACCCGGGGTCGTAGCCGGGCCGGGCGCTCTCGGACCTGTTGACCGCCCCCTGCTGGGGTGGAGGTTCCGTTTTGGGACCTTTTGGATCTACGAATCCGCCTAGTACGTCCGATTTGTCTTGTGCGGCTTGTCACCGGCCGAGGCCCTTCGGCGGCCCGGTCCGGGACCTTCGGCCGCCGCTTCGCGCTGCCCGGCCGCGCCCGTCGGCGGAGCGCAGGGACGCCGTGCAGCCGCCTCCCCGGGCGCGGACCCACCGCCGAGCGCCACCGCCGGCCCGCACACCGCCCCGGGAGCCGCCCATCCCGTACGAGACGTACGGGATGGGCGCCGCCGTCCGGGCGGCCACAGGGGCCCGCGCGCGCGAAAGGGGCGGCCCCGGAACCGAAATGGTTCCGGGGCCGCCCCTTCGTCCGTACCGCTGCCGCTACGCGGCGGCGGTCACGCGCCCTTCGACAGGTCCGGGCCGGAGCCCGTGGCCTCGATCGGGGGGAGGTCCGGCAGAGCCGTCTTCTCCTCGCCGCGGAAGGTGAACTTGGCGTCCTCGCCCTCACCCTCCTTGCCGACGACCACGATCTGACCGGGACGCAGCTCGCCGAAGAGGATCTTCTCCGAGAGCAGGTCCTCGATCTCGCGCTGGATGGTCCGGCGCAGCGGGCGGGCGCCCATGATCGGGTCGTAGCCGCGCTTGGCGAGCAGGAGCTTCGCGTCACCGCTCAGCTCGATGCCCATGTCGCGGTCCTTCAGGCGCTCGTCGACCTTGGCGATCATGAGGTCGACGATCTGGATGATGTCTTCCTCGGTGAGTTGGTGGAAGACGACCGTGTCGTCGACACGGTTGAGGAACTCGGGCCGGAAGTGCTGCTTGAGCTCTTCGTTGACCTTCGCCTTCATCCGCTCGTATCCCGTCTTGGTGTCGCCCTGGGCCGCGAAGCCCAGGTTGAACCCCTTCGAGATGTCCCGCGTACCCAGGTTGGTCGTCATGATGATGACCGTGTTCTTGAAGTCCACGACCCGGCCCTGGGAGTCGGTCAGGCGACCGTCCTCCAGGATCTGGAGAAGGGAATTGAAGATATCCGGGTGGGCCTTCTCGACCTCGTCGAAGAGGACGACGGAGAACGGCTTGCGGCGCACCTTCTCGGTGAGCTGGCCGCCCTCTTCGTAGCCCACGTAGCCGGGGGGCGAACCGAAGAGACGGGAAACCGTGTGCTTCTCGCTGAACTCCGACATGTCGAGGGAGATCAGCGCGTCCTCGTCGCCGAAGAGGAATTCGGCGAGCGTCTTCGACAGCTCGGTCTTACCGACACCGGACGGACCGGCGAAGATGAACGAGCCACCCGGGCGCTTCGGGTCCTTCAGACCCGCACGGGTACGGCGGATCGCCTGGGAGAGCGCCTTGATGGCGTCCTTCTGGCCGATGACCCGACGGTGCAGCTCGTCTTCCATGCGGAGCAGTCGCGAGGACTCCTCCTCGGTGAGCTTGAAGACGGGAATGCCGGTCGCGGTCGCGAGGACTTCGGCGATGAGCTCGCCGTCGACCTCGGCGACGACGTCCATGTCGCCGGCCTTCCATTCCTTCTCGCGCTTGGCCTTCCCCGCCAGCAGCTGCTTCTCCTTGTCGCGGAGAGACGCCGCCTTCTCGAAGTCCTGGGAGTCGATGGCCGACTCCTTGTCGCGGCGCACGCCCGCGATCTTCTCGTCGAACTCGCGGAGGTCCGGCGGCGCGGTCATCCGGCGGATGCGCATCCGGGAGCCGGCCTCGTCGATCAGGTCGATCGCCTTGTCCGGGAGGAAGCGGTCCGAGATGTACCGGTCCGCCAGCGTCGCCGCCTGGACGAGGGCCTCGTCCGTGATGGAGACGCGGTGGTGGGCCTCGTAGCGGTCCCGCAGGCCCTTGAGGATCTCGATCGTGTGGGGGAGGGAAGGCTCCGCCACCTGGATCGGCTGGAAGCGGCGCTCGAGGGCCGCGTCCTTCTCGAGGTGCTTGCGGTACTCGTCCAGCGTCGTGGCGCCGATGGTCTGAAGCTCACCACGGGCCAGCATGGGCTTGAGGATGCTCGCGGCGTCGATCGCGCCCTCGGCGGCGCCCGCACCCACGAGGGTGTGGAGCTCGTCGATGAACAGGATGATGTCGCCGCGGGTGCGGATCTCCTTGAGCACCTTCTTCAGGCGCTCCTCGAAGTCACCGCGGTAGCGGGAACCGGCGACGAGGGCACCGAGGTCAAGCGTGTAGAGGTGCTTGTCCTTGAGGGTCTCGGGGACCTCGCCCTTGACGATCGCCTGCGCCAGGCCCTCGACGACGGCGGTCTTGCCGACACCGGGCTCGCCGATGAGGACCGGGTTGTTCTTGGTCCGGCGGGACAGGACCTGCATGACCCGCTCGATCTCCTTCTCGCGCCCGATGACCGGGTCGAGCTTGGATTCGCGGGCGGCCTGCGTGAGGTTGCGGCCGAACTGGTCCAGGACGAGCGAGGTCGAGGGCGTGCCCTCGGCCGGGCCGCCGGCCGTTGCCGACTCCTTGCCGCCCCCGGTGTAGCCGGAGAGCAGCTGGATGACCTGCTGCCGGACCCGGTTGAGATCGGCGCCCAGTTTCACGAGGACCTGGGCGGCGACGCCCTCGCCCTCGCGGATCAGGCCGAGCAGGATGTGCTCGGTGCCGATGTAGTTGTGGCCGAGCTGGAGGGCCTCTCGGAGCGACAGCTCCAGGACCTTCTTCGCCCGCGGGGTGAAGGGGATGTGGCCGGAAGGGGCCTGCTGCCCCTGTCCGATGATCTCCTCAACCTGCTGGCGAACAGCCTCGAGCGAAATCCCGAGGCTCTCCAGGGCCTTAGCGGCGACACCCTCACCCTCGTGGATCAAGCCCAGGAGGATGTGCTCGGTGCCGATGTAGTTGTGGTTGAGCATCCGGGCTTCTTCCTGAGCCAGGACGACAACCCGCCGCGCGCGGTCGGTGAACCTCTCGAACATCGTTTATCGCTCCTCAGAGCGGTCGGGCAGTTCGGGGTCGGTCCCCGCCCTGTCCTTCCGCATGCTAGTCCCGCGGGGCGGGACAGCTCATTCCAACTGCCGACATCCGTCCGCGGCTCACCCCCACGTCGGTGAGGAAAACCGGCCTGAACAGCCGACAACTGCTCCAACCCGATAGTGGGAGACGATGTTCCCGCAGGCCAGGCAGATACCCGTCACGCGTGTACGCCGATGGCGAACGGGAGCCGCTCAAATCAGCGTGTCGCCCCGATCCACTAGGAATGTCTTACCCGTCGGGACTGACACTCCATGCCGGTGACCCCGGTTCACTCCGCTAAGGGCGAACACGGTTGCGTCCCGAATGTGGGACCCCACCGCTGCGGATCTTTACGTTCCGCATTGAGTCGCATGCGGTGCGTCACACCGCCCGTAACCCCCGGGGCATTCGGGAGTTGCTCCGGGCATGGCCGTCAGCAGCGTCACCGTCCCGTCGCCCCGCGTACCGCCCGGGGAGGACGCGTACGCCTCCTGGTACGAGCGGGTGCTCGGCTGGACCGTCGCCGGCGGACCGCCGGCCCAACTCGTCACCGGAACCCGGTTCGACGTGCTGGAGCTGCCGTCCGACGCGGGGGCCGCCCTGCTGCGCAGGCCGGTCGCCACCGGACCGGTGGCCCTGATGGGACGCCGGATGCGGTTCCTGGTGGCCGCCGGGAGCGCCGACGAACTGGACGGGCTGCTCGACTGGCTGGAGTGGGGCGGGGTGGCCCTGGATCTCGCCGCCCTGGGTGAGGGTGGCCGGATCACTGCTCCGAAGCCGCCCGGAGCTCCCTCCGGAGAGGGCCCCCGGGAGGCCGCCGTGTGGCTGCGGCCCCCCGAGAAGGGGTGTGAGGCACTGCTGCCGTCCCTCCCCGCTCCCGGGAAGGGCGCCGGCCCCGCGGGCGGGCCCGATCTCGTACGCCTGGTCGCGGCGGCGGCGACGGAATGCCACCGGGCGCGATTGCGGCGTACGCACCGGACCCGTCAGCCCTTGGCCTTCTCGTAGGCCTCGCGGATCTCGGCCGGGACGCGGCCGCGGTCATTCACGTTGTAACCGTTCTCCTTGGCCCACGCGCGGATCTCGGCGGTGTCCGGGTTACCGGTCGTCGCGGAGGCGCGGCCCTTGGTGCGGGTGGCGCTGGCACGGCCACCGGTGCGGCGTCCGCCCTTGGTGTACGGGTCGAGCAGACCGCGGAGCTTTTCAGCGTTGGCGGTGGTGAGGTCGATCTCGTAGGTCTTGCCGTCCAGAGCGAACGTCACCGTCTCGTCCGCCTCGCCACCGTCGAGGTCGTCGACAAGAAGGACCTGAACCTTCTGTGCCACCGGGATTTCCTTTCATCGAAAAGCAGTACGCGGAAAGGAAACCGCTTTTGCGGGGAAAACACAAACCCCCGGGGAGAGGTTCGAGACCGCAACAGGGCGGGAAACGTGCGCGATTCGGACATAGGCCGCGGGTGCGCGGGACACCGGAAAAGCCGATGGGATCGATCAGAGGTGCAGAAGCATGCGACTGTTGCCCAAGGTGTTCGGCTTCACCCGTTCGAGACCGAGGAACTCCGCGACGCCCTCGTCATAGGAACGCAGGAGCTCCATGTAGACATCGGTCTCCACCGGCGTCTCGCCGATCTCGGTGAACCCGTGCTTCGCGAAGAAGTCCACTTCGAAGGTCAGGCAGAAAACCCGGCTGACCCCGAGCGCGCGGGCGGTCTCCAACAACTGCGACAGCACCCGGTGGCCGACGCCGCCGCCCTTCAACTCGCGGTCCACGGCGAGAGTGCGCACTTCGGCGAGGTCTTCCCACATCACGTGGAGAGCCCCGCAGCCGACCACCTCGTGGTCCGAGTCGCGTTCCGCGACCCAGAACTCCTGGATGTCCTCATAAAGGACGACGGGCGCTTTGTCGAGCAGGATCCGCTGCTGCACGTACTGGTCGAGCAGGCGGCGCAGCGCGGGAACATCGCGGGTGCGGGCACGGCGGATCGTCACTGTTTCTGCGTGTGCAGCGGAAAACTCTCCCATGGGCCCGGACGCTATCGCCCCGGACCGGCGGGGTGCTCGGCGGAGCCGTCTTCCCCTTCCCGCGCGGCTTCCCGCGCGGCTTCCCGCGCGGCTTCCCGCGCGGCGGGGGCGGCGGCCTCGACTTCCGCGGCTTCCGCGGCGGCCGTGACGGCATCGGCGGCCTCGTCGTCGTGCTGGACGATCCTTACCGCGTCCCGGAGTGCCTCGCGCTGTTCCGCCGACATCATGCCGAAGAAGGCGACGAGGGCTGCCGCGGGGTTGTCGCTCGTCGACCAGGCTTCGTTCATCAGCGCGGCCGAGTAGGCGGCGCGGGTGGAGACCGCCGTATATCGATAGGCGCGCCCTTCCGCCTCACGGCGGACCCAGCCCTTCTGATGAAGATTGTCCATAACGGTCATGACCGTGGTGTAAGCGATGGACCGTTCCTTCTGGAGGTCTTCCAGCACTTCCCGAACGGTGACGGGGCGGTTCCACTGCCACACCCGCGTCATGACGGCGTCTTCGAGATCTCCCAAGGGGCGAGGCACACCAGCACGATAGTGCGGATTGCGGTGAATTGCCCGACCATTCCGTCGGCAACGCGCAGCAAATCGGGCGCACGGCCGCGGCGGCCGTACGCCCGTGGCGCCCGAGGGCCCTGGGGTGCCCGAAGGCGCTTCGGGGTGCTACTTCCGGGGCTGCTGGGCGGCCTCGGCCCGGGCGAGCACGGCGTCGACCGCCGCGTCCTCCTTGGCCTTGTTGGCGCCGCCCTGGGTCTTCACGATCGTCACGACGAGAGCGATGAAGAACGCGGCCATCACGATGGGGGGCACGAGCGCGGAAACGTAGTCCATGCCCTCAGCGTAGCTACCCTGCGGCGCGTCCCGCCGCAGGGGGCGGGGTGGGCTTGCGGCGCGGCGGGAACACCTCGCCGGGCGTGGGCACGGGCCGTTCCGGCTTCGGCCGATCCTTGGGCTGCGGCGCCGGAACGGGCGGCCGCCCGCCCTGGCCGCCGCCCTGTCCCCCGGCAAGGGTCAGCAGCCGGCTGCGGGGCGCGGGGGTGGTCGAGAGCCGTCTGCGTACGGAGCGCTCGGCGACGGCCCGGGCCCGGTCCAGCAGCGCGGCGGCGAGCGGGTTGGCGCGCAGGGCGCGCAGGGCGGCGAGGTCGTCCGGCACCGGCTCGTATCCCGCGGCCAGGGCGTCCTGCAGCAGCTCCAGGTACCCGGAGAGGCTGCCGGGGAGCGCGCCCCGGTAGCGCCCGAGATCCTCCAGGAGGAAGGCTCTGAGCCGGGCCGACTCCGCCACCGCGTCGTCCACCGCCCGCGCGAGGCGCAGGCAGTCCTGGACCTCCGCGGCCGACAGGGGGGCCGAGGAGGACTGGAGGGCGTGGGCGAGCGAGCGCCTGAGCACGTGCAGCTCAGCAGGGCTGAACGCCATGCCGCCGCGGGATCCGTAGGGCGTGGGCATGGGCCGACGATACGCGCTAATCGGACAAAAACCCCTGATGATGAGCGGCGTCGGCGCGGCGGGCGCGCCGACGCCGCCGGTCAGCCGGACTCTTTGACGGCACGGAGGAACTCGGCCCAGGCGGCCTGGGTGGTGGCGAGCACGAGGTGCGCCGGATCGGCGCGGTCGGCGACGCGCACGAGCGAACCGGGGGTCGCGGCGACGTAGACGCAGGCGTCCCCCTCGTCACAGAACGAGGACTTCTGCCACACGGGCTGAGCGGTCATGGTGTCTCCTCCGGGCGCGGTCGCCGGTCATTCCTGTGAAGGGAAGGTAACGCCGCGGCGGCTTCAGGCCGGTGACATTGGCGGAATTCGGTGCGTCGGACCCCGCGCGCCGGGTGCACGACGGCGGGGCGCGGGGCGGTCGCGGGGGTGGCTCCGGGGGCGTCCACATGGCACCCCCGCACCCCGGGCGAGGCGCGGGGGCCGGGCCGCGGGCGGGTGCGGGGGCCGGCAGCGCCTACAGGCGTGCTGTGAAGTCGGCGACCGCTTCCGTGACCTCCTGCGGCGTCCACGACAGGCCCGGCTCCGTCACCTCCAGCTCCGTCACCGACAGGCCCGGGGGCACGTCTGCGGACCAGCGGCGGAACAGGACCCGGCCGGTGTCCTCCGCCAGCCGCAGGCCCGCCTCGGTCAGCCGGTCCGGCCCGTACGGGAGCCACACCTGGAACTGGTGGGTGTGCGGCGCCTCCGGGTGGACGCGGAACCAGGGGGTCCCGGCCGCCTCGAAGCCGTCCCGCAGGGCCCGCGCCACCATCCGCGCCTGCGCGACGTACGCCGGAAGGAGCGGCAGCTCCCGCTCCAGGCCGGCCAGGGCCGACAGCGCCTGCGGGAACTGCCGGAAGACCTGGCCGCCGTAGCGGTGGCGCCAGACCCTGGTCTCCTCCACGAAGGACCGCGGGCCCGCCAGGCAGGCGCCGCTGAGGCCGCCGAGCGACTTGTAGAAGGACACGTACACCGAGTCCGCCAGCGCCGCGATCTCCGCGAGCGGGCGGCCGAAGTGCACCGTCGACTCCCAGAGCCGGGCCCCGTCGAAGTGGACGACCGCGTCCCGGTCCCGGGCCGCGTCGACCAGCGCCTCCAGTTCCTCCCACGAGGGGAGCAGGAAGCCCGCGTCCCGCAGCGGCAGCTCCAGCATCAGCGTGCCGAAGGGCTCCGCGAGGTCCCGGACCTCGGCGGGCGTCGGCTGGCGCGGCTCGACCGTCGGGTGCGCCACCCGCAGGCCGGAGACCGCCGACAGCGCGCCGCCCTCCCACCGCTCCGGGTGGGACATCGGGTGCAGGGCCACCACCGGGTTGCCGGTGCGCGCCGCCCAGCAGCGCAGGGCGACCTGCTGCGCCATCGTCCCGGTCGGGAAGAACGCCGCGTCCTCGGTGCCCAGCAGCTCCGCGACCCTGCGCTCCAGTGCGGCGACCACCCCGTCGCCGTACACGTCGGCCGGTTCGTCCATGGCGTACGGGGCCTCCCGGAGCTGGTCCAGCAGCTCCCCCACCGTCGGCTCCAGGAGGCTCCGGGACAGGGTCCGGTCCGCCTCCTTCCAGGCCGCCACCAGCCGCTTCGTGCGTGCGGTGTCCTCGTCGTGCTCGCCGCTGTCCTCGTTCATAGCTCCCGATCATCGCCGACCGGCCAGAAGGGCCAGGGGCTAGCATGGCGGCGTATCGTCCGGTACCCCCCGCGGACTGGAACGGAAGGCCCTCCCCGCGTGAACCCATCACAGCAGCCCCGCCCTGCCCGGCTGGCCGTCGGCGTCGTCGGAGCCGGGCGGGTCGGCCCCGCGCTGGCCCGTGCGCTCCAGCAGGCCGGACACGTGCCCGTCGCCGTGTCCGGAGTCTCCGACGCGTCCGTGCGCCGCGCCGCGCGGCTCCTGCCCGACGTGCCGCTGGTCCCGCCCGCACAGGTGCTGGAGCGGGCCGACCTGGTGCTCCTCACCGTCCCCGACGACGCGCTGCCGTCGCTGGTCGAGGGCCTCGCCGAGACCGGTGCGGTCCGGCCCGGCCAGCTCCTCGTCCACACGTCCGGCCGGTACGGGACCGCCGTGCTCGACCCGGCGCGCCGGGCGGGCGCGCTGCCGCTGGCCCTGCACCCGGCGATGACCTTCACCGGCACCGAGGTGGACGTGCAGCGACTCGCCGGCTGTTCCTTCGGGATCACCGCCCCCGACGAGCTGCGGCTCGCCGCCGAGGCGCTGGTCATCGAGATGGGCGGCGAGCCCGAGTGGATCGCGGAGGAGAACCGCCCGCTCTACCACGCGGCCCTGGCCCTCGGCGCGAACCACCTCGTCACCCTCGTCGCCCAGTCGCTGGAGCTGCTCCGCAAGGCCGGGGTCGAGCGCCCCGACCGGATGCTCGGCCCGCTGCTCGGCGCCGCCCTCGACAACGCCCTGCGCTCGGGCGACGCCGCCCTGACCGGCCCCGTGGCCCGCGGTGACGCCGGTACGGTCGCCGCGCACGTCTCGGAGCTGCGCCGGCACGCGCCCGGCGCGGTCGCCGGGTACCTGGCGATGGCCCGGACCACCGCCGACCGGGCCCTCGCGCACGGTCTGCTCAAGCCCGAGCTCGCCGAGGACCTCCTCGGGGTGCTCGCGGACGAGGACGGCAACGGATGAGCCGGCTGCTGCTGCACACCGCGGCGGAGCTCCACGCGCTGCCGCGCACCGGCCGCCGGGCCGTGGTGATGACGATGGGCGCCCTGCACGAGGGCCACGCCACCCTGATCCGCACCGCGCGGGAGCAGGCCGGGCCGGACGGCCAGGTCGTCGTCACCGTCTTCGTCAACCCGTTGCAGTTCGGGGCGGGCGAGGACCTCGACCGCTACCCGCGCACCCTGGACTCCGATCTCGCAATCGCCGGGGAGGCGGGCGCCGACGCGGTGTTCGCCCCGGCCGTCGACGAGGTGTACCCGGGCGGCGACCCGCAGGTGCGGGTCAGCGCCGGGCCGATGGGCGGGCGCCTCGAAGGGGCCACCCGTCCCGGGCACTTCGACGGGATGCTGACCGTCGTCGCCAAGCTGCTCCACCTCACCCGCCCCGACCTGGCCCTCTTCGGCCAGAAGGACGCGCAGCAGCTGGCGCTGATCCGGCGGATGGCGACCGACCTGAACTTCCCGGTGGAGGTGGTCGGGGTACCGACCGTCCGCGAGGAGGACGGGCTCGCGCTGTCCTCCCGCAACCGCTACCTCTCCCCCGCCGAGCGGCGCACCGCGCTGGCCCTGTCCCGCGCCCTGTTCGCGGGGCGGGACCGGCTCGCCGCGCAGGCGGCGCTGCGGGCCCGCGCCGAGGCCTCCCCGGCCAGCGACGAGCGGGCCACCGCCCTGGCCCGGCTCGGCGAGATCCGCGCCTCCGCGGACGCGCACGCCGTGTCGGCGGCGGGCGCCGGGCTGCCGGACGCCGTACGGGCCGCCGCGCGCCACGTGCTGGAGGAGGCGGGCCGCCACGAGCCACCGCTCGTACTGGACTACCTGGCGCTGGTGGACCCCCTGGACTTCACCGAGGCCGCCCCCGGGTTCACCGGGCGGGCCGTCCTGGCCGTCGCCGCGAAGGTCGGCACGACCCGGCTGATCGACAACATCCCATTGGAGTTCGGAGCACACTCGTGAGCACCCCAGGCAGAGGCACCGCAGGCACCGGCGCCGGTACCGGCATACGGCTGCACGCCCCGGCCCCCGGCTGGTCCCTCGACGCGGACGTCGTGGTCGTCGGCTCCGGCGTCGCGGGCCTGACGGCCGCGCTGCGCTGCGCGGCCGGGGGCCGCCGTACCGTCGTGGTCACCAAGGCCCGTCTCGACGACGGCTCCACCCGCTGGGCCCAGGGCGGCATCGCCGCGGCCCTCGGCGAGGGCGACACCCCCGAGCAGCACCTGGACGACACGCTGGTCGCGGGCGCGGGCCTGTGCGACGAGGAGGCCGTACGGCTGCTCGTCACGGAGGGTCCGGGCGCGGTGCGGCGGCTGATGGCCGCGGGCGCCGTCTTCGACACCTCCGCCGAGACCGGCGAGATCGAGCTGACCCGGGAGGGCGGCCACCACCGGCGCCGGATCGCGCACGCGGGCGGCGACGCCACCGGCGCCGAGATCTCCCGGGCGCTGGTCGGGGCGGTGCAGGCCGCGGGCATCGAGACGGTCGAGAACGCGCTCGTACTGGACCTGCTGCAGGACGCGCAGGGGCGTACGGCCGGCGTCACCCTGCACGTCATGGGCGAGGGCCAGCACGACGGGGTGGGCGCCGTCCACGCTCCCGCCGTGATCCTGGCGACCGGCGGCATGGGGCAGGTCTTCTCCGCCACCACCAACCCGTCGGTGTCCACCGGCGACGGGGTGGCGCTCGCGCTGCGGGCCGGCGCGGAGGTCTCGGACCTGGAGTTCGTCCAGTTCCACCCGACGGTGCTCTTCCTCGGCGCGGACGCCGAGGGGCAGCAGCCGCTGGTGTCGGAGGCGGTCCGGGGCGAGGGCGCGTACCTCGTCGACGCGGACGGCGTGCGCTTCATGACCGGGCAGCACGAGCTGGCCGAGCTGGCCCCGCGCGACATCGTCGCCAAGGGCATCATGCGCCGCATGCAGGAGCAGGGCGTCCAGCACATGTACCTGGACGCCCGGCACTTCGGCGCCGAGATGTGGGAGCAGCGCTTCCCGACGATCCTGGCCGCCTGCCGCGCGCACGGCATCGACCCGGTGACCGAGCCGGTCCCGGTCGCGCCCGCGGCGCACTACGCGTCCGGCGGCGTCCGCACCGACCTCCAGGGGCGGACCACGGTCCCCGGCCTGTACGCGTGCGGCGAGGTCGCCTGCACCGGCGTGCACGGAGCCAACCGGCTGGCCTCCAACTCCCTGCTGGAGGGCCTGGTCTTCGCCGAGCGGATCGCCGACGACATCGTCGCCGCCCCGCCGGCCGGCAGCGGCCCCGGCGTCCCGGTCCCCGCGACCGGACCGCTCCAGCCCTCCGGGGCGCGGTACGAGGTCCAGCGGATCATGACGGACGGCGCGGGCGTGCTCCGCTCGGCCGGCTCGCTGCGGACGGCGGCCGAGGCCCTCGAAGGGCTGTACGCGACCGCCCTGAACGAGCTGGAGGCGCACGGCAAGACCGCCGAACCGGGCGTGGACACCTGGGAGGCCACGAACCTGCTGTGCGTGGCCCGCGTACTGGTCGCCGCCGCACGGCAGCGGGTGGAGACCCGCGGCTGCCACTGGCGCGAGGACCACCCCGACCGGGACGACGCCGACTGGCGCCGCCACCTCGTCGTCCGGCTCTCCGCGACCGAGAAGCGGGCCCTGGTCGTCACCCCCACCGACTCCGCGGACTTCCCGTCCGTACGACACCCCCTCACCACCCAGAGCCTGGAGCAGTGACCGTGAGCACCCCCGACGAACTCCCCCTGATCGACCGCACCGAAGGCGGCTGCGGCGACGACTGCGGCTGCGGTGACGGCGAGGAGACCGGCCTCGACCCGGCGCTGGCGCAGCTGCTGGCGGACGCCGGCCTGGACCCGATCGAGGTCGAGGACATCGCGCACATGGCGCTCTCCGAGGACCTGGACGGCGGGGTGGACGTCACCACCGTGGCGACCGTGCCCGAGGAGGCCGAGGCGGTCGCGGACTTCGTGGCGCGCGAGGACGGCGTCGTGGCCGGCCTGCGCATCGCCGAGGCCGTGTTCTCCGTGGTCTGCACCGAGGCCTTCGAGGTGGAGCGGCACGCGGAGGACGGCGACGCCGTCAAGGCGGGGCAGCTGCTGCTCTCGGTCCGCGCCCGCACCCGCGACCTGCTGACGGCGGAGCGCAGCGCGCTGAACATCCTGTGCCGCCTGTCGGGCATCGCGACGGCCACCCGCCACTGGGCGGACGTGCTGGACGGCACCACGGCGAAGGTCCGCGACACCCGCAAGACCACCCCGGGCCTGCGCGCGCTGGAGAAGTACGCGGTGCGCTGCGGCGGCGGCGTCAACCACCGCATGTCCCTCTCGGACGCGGCGCTGGTCAAGGACAACCACGTGATCGCGGCGGGCGGCGTCGCGCAGGCCTTCGCGGCCGTGCGGGAGGCCTTCCCGGACGTGCCCGTGGAGGTCGAGGTCGACACCCTGGAGCAGGTCGGCGAGGTCCTGGAGGCCGGGGCGGACCTGATCCTGCTGGACAACTTCACGGTCACGCAGACCGCCGAGGCCGTCGCCCTGGTGGCCGGCCGCGCGACGCTGGAGTCCTCCGGCCGCCTGACGCTGGACTCCGCCCGCGACTACGCCCTGACCGGCGTGGACTACCTGGCGGTGGGCGCGCTGACCCACTCCTCCCCGATCCTGGACATCGGTCTCGATCTGCGCGAGGCGGTGTAACCCGTGCTCCTCACCATCGACGTAGGCAACACCCACACGGTCCTGGGCCTGTTCGACGGTGACGAGATCGTCGAGCACTGGCGGATCTCGACCGACCCGCGGCGCACGGCCGACGAGATGGCCGTGCTGATGCAGGGCCTCATGGGCACGCACCCGATGCTCGGCACCGAGCTGGGCGACGGCATCCACGGCATCGCGATCTGCTCGACGGTGCCGTCGGTCCTGCACGAGCTGCGCGAGGTCACCCGGCGCTACTACGGGGACGTGCCGGCGGTGCTGGTGGAGCCCGGGATCAAGACGGGCGTGCCGATCCTGATGGACAACCCGAAGGAGGTCGGCGCGGACCGCATCATCAACGCGGTCGCGGCGGTCGAGCTCTACGGGGGCCCGGCGATCGTGGTGGACTTCGGCACGGCGACCACGTTCGACGCGGTGTCCACCAAGGGCGAGTACGTGGGCGGGGTGATCTCCCCGGGCATCGAGATCTCCATGGAGGCCCTCGGCGTACGGGGCGCCCAGCTGCGGAAGATCGAGCTGGCCCGGCCGCGCAACGTGATCGGCAAGTCCACGGTCGAGGCGATGCAGTCGGGCGTGGTCTACGGCTTCGCGGGCCAGGTCGACGGGATCGTCGCCCGGATGGCGAAGGAGCTGGCGGGCCCGAACGGCGACCCGGACGACGTCCGGGTGATCGCGACGGGCGGCCTGGCGCCGATCGTCCTCGGGGAGTCCGCGGTGATCGACGACCACGAGCCGTGGCTGACCCTGATCGGTCTGCGGCTGGTGTACGAGCGCAACGCGCCCAACTTCGCGTAGCCGGGCGTCGCCCGCGTCACCCCCGGGGGGTGGCGCAGGCCCCGCCGGGCCCTGAAGGGTGCCGCAGCAGCCGCAGCAGGGCGGCCTGCCACGGGTGAGCGGCCGGGCGGCCCTCCAGGACGGCTTCGGCCTGGGCGTGGGCCCGGACCGCGCGCAGCACGGCGACGTCGTCCCGTCCGGGGGGCGGGGGCATCGGGTCACCGTGCCGGGACGCCCGGTAAGTGTCGATGAGGTACTGCTCGATGGCGCTCATGCCTCCACCCTGACCCCGCCGCGGCGGGGCCGCGCGTCGATGGACGACGGCCGTCGACCGGCGCGGCGGGGAGGGTCGCGGCGGACCGCCGGTAGGCCGTCCGGCCCCGCCCCCGCGCCCCGGGAGGCGGGGCCACCGGCAGAATGAGCCGATGAGCGTCACCATCGACATCGCCGGGCTCCCCGCGGAGCGGATCACCTTCGCGCCCTCTCCGCTGGCGGAGCTCTGCATGGCCCTGCACGCGCTCGCACAGCCCTCCCACCACCCCCGGCTGACCTCCTGGACGACCGCCACCGCCGCAGCGCTCGACCCGGACCTCGCGGACCGGCTGCTGGAGGCGGACTTCATGTGGCGGAGCTCCTTCTCGGACATCTTCATGGCCTTCGCCGGAACCCCCGGCGGGAGCGGCCGGCCCGCCTCCACCCTGGCCGGGGAGCTCGACGTGCTCGACCGGATGGACGACGAGCAGTTCGTGACGGCGGCCCTGGAGCACTGCCGGCTGGCGCTCTACGACGTCGGCGGCGGGCCCTCGCCGCTCACCGACCCGGGGGCCCGGGCCAGGGCCCTGGAGGCGGCCGCCGCCCGCGGACCGCGCCGGCTGGCCTTCTCGGTCCGGCTGCTGGACGACACCGCCGGGGTCCGGGTGTGGATGCGGCGGCTCCTGGAGGACTGCGACGCGGCGTTCTTCGCGGAGACCTGGAAGCGGATCGGGCCCGGGCAGAGCGCCGACGCCCGCCACAAGGCGGAGGTGCTGCGCCGCAAGGGCCTGGCGGCGGCGCTGAAGGAGGTCTCCTCCGCGCTGAGCGTCGACGAGGCGCTGACCACCGTCACAGCCGACAAGATGGTGAACGGCTCGACCACCGCCACCGACCCCCGAATAGGCGACGGCCTGGTCCTCGTGCCGACCGACTTCGGCTGGCCGCACCTGCTCGTGCTGCACGCACCCGGCTGGCGGCCGGTGATCCGCTATCCGCTCGGCTCACCCGCGCCGGCCTCCGCACCGGGCTCGGTGGAGCTGCTGCAGCTGCGGATGGAGGCGCTGGCGCATCCCCTGCGGATGCGGCTGTGCCGGAGCCTGGCCCGGGCCCCGTACACGACGAGCGAGCTGGCGGCCGTGTACGGGATCACGGCGCCGGAGGTGTCACGGCACCTGGCCGTCCTCAAGAAGGCCGGCCTGATGCACACGCGGCGCCAGGGCCGTTACGTCCAGCACCAGTTGGACCTGGCGGCCGTCGCCCGCATCGGGTCGGACTTCATCGAGGGCATCCTGCGCTGAGGACCCGGCCCGACAGCCCTGCCGTGGCCGGCGCATGGCCTGAACCTGCCCGGAACAGGACCGACCTTGGCCGAACGGGGCCTGGTTCTGGCCTGTTTCGATCGGCGCAGATTCACCGATATACGGAATTCATAAACCGGAATCAGTGAAAACTCTGGCCAGAGTGGCCACTTGCTGTTTAACGTGCGACCACCGCTGCCGCAGACACTCGCGCACGGTACTCCGTCCCACCGCTCCGCCTGACCTGCTCTGCTCGTCTTTTGTCGTGGAAGGACCTACATGCCCTCACGCCGTATAGCCGCAGCAACCGCCGCCCTGGCGGCCGCGGCCCTTGTCTCCCCCCTGCTGCTCGCCGGGCCGGCCGGTGCCACCGGCAGCCCGCAGAGCGACCGCGCCAAGGGTGACGCGCTCGCGAAGAAGCTGGTCAAGGAGGCGACCGGTAAGGGAGCCAACAACCACCTGAAGGTCTTCCAGGCGATCGCCGACTACAACAAGGGCACCCGCGTCGCCGGCTCCAAGGGCCACGTGCAGTCCGCCCAGTACGTCGAGGCCGTGATGCGCGCCTCCGGATACGAGGTCACGAAGAACGAGTTCGACTTCGTGTACGTCGAGACCGTCGCCGAGACCCTCACGGTGAACGGCTCCAACGGGCGCGACGTCCCGATCCACCTGATGACGTACACGAAGAGCGGTCCGGAGGACGGCGTCACCGCCCAGCTGGCGGTCGCCCCGGTCGACGCGGACGGCACCAACGGCTGCGAGCCCGGCGACTTCGCCGCCGGCGCCTTCACCGGCAAGATCGCCCTGGTCAAGCGCGGCGGCTGCACCTTCGCGGTCAAGCAGGGGAACGCGGCGGCGGCCGGCGCGGTCGGCGCGATCATCTTCAACAACACCGAGGGTGCCCTGAACGGCACCCTCGGCGACCCGGCCGCGGGCAAGGTCCCGACCGGCGGCGTCACCCAGGCCGAGGGCGAGCGGCTCGCCGCCGACGCCGCGGCCGGCCCGGTCGAGGTCACCCTCGACATCCGCGAGCTGCGCGAGAACCGCAAGACGTACAACGTGGTGGCCGAGACCCGCGGCGGCGACGCGGACAACACCGTCTTCCTCGGCGCGCACCTCGACTCGGTCGCGGTGGGCCCGGGCATCAACGACAACGGCTCCGGCTCGGCCGGCATCCTCCAGGTCGCCCAGCGTCTGGCGAGCAGCCAGACGAAGATCAAGAACAAGGTCAAGTTCGCCTGGTGGTCGGCGGAGGAGTTCGGCCTGCTCGGCTCCGAGGCGTACGTCGCCGGCCTGACCGACGCGCAGAAGAAGCAGATCAAGCTCTACCTGAACTTCGACATGATCGGCTCGCCGAACGCCGCGTACTTCGTCTACGACGGCGACGACTCGGACGCGACCGGCGCGGGCCCCGGCCCGGCCGGCTCCGCCCAGCTGGAGAAGGGGATCACCGACTTCCTCGACTCGAAGAAGATCCCGCACGCGGGCACGGACTTCTCCGGCCGCTCGGACTACGGCCCGTTCATCGAGGTCGGCATCCCGTCCGGCGGCACGTTCACCGGCGCCGAGGGCATCAAGACGCCCGAGGAGGCCGCGAAGTTCGGTGGTCAGGCGGGTGTCGCCTACGACGTGAACTACCACGGCAAGGGTGACGACATCACCAACATCGACCAGAAGGCGCTCGACATCAACGTCGACGTCATCGCGGACGCGGTCGGCCACTACGCGCACGACCTGGCCCCGCTGACGAAGCCGGTCGTCTCGCAGCCGACCCCCGGCGGCAGCGGCGGTGGCGGTGGCCTGCACCCGGGCCACGACGAGATCAAGCAGTAGCAGGAGGCGGGAGCCGGGGGGGGGGGGGGGGGGGGCCGCCGCCCCCCCCCCCCGGGGGGGGGGGGCGGGCGGGGGGGGGGGGGGGCCGGCGCACCGGGGGGGCCCCCCCCGCGGCCGGGGGGGTGGGCGGGGCCCCCCCCCGCGACCCCCCCCCCGCCCGCCGCGGGGCGGGGGGGGGGGCGGGGGGGGGGGGGGCCCCCCCCCCCCCCCCCCCGCCGGTGGGGAGGGGCCGGAATCCCGTGGGGGTTCCGGCCCCTTCCGCGTGCCCGGCCCCTCCGGAGTCCCTTTCGCAGTCCCCTCCGGCTGCGATGCCCGTCAGGTCCCGGCCGCGCCGCCGTCCGCGGGCCACGCCGCGATGCCCACCGGCTGGACCAGCCAGCCGAACGCGCCCAGGCCGGCCGCGGACGTCAGCTCCGCCGCCTCGCCGGCCGCCGCCAGGGCGCGGACGTACGCCGCCGGATCCGTGGAGGCCAGCGCCAGCGGGGGCCGGGCCCCCGAGACGCCGAGGGCGGTCAGGGCCTCCCGCTGGGACAGCAGCACCGCGCCCGGCCCGGCGCACGCGTCCAGGGCCACGTGGGCCGTGACATCGCAGCCGCCGTCCGGGACCGGCGCCACCTCCCGGCCCGCGCGGAAGCCCGTCAGCGTCCCGTACGGGGGCCGCGCCTCCCGTACGTGGGCGTAGTCCACCGCCACCGCCAGGCCCCGCTCCACGGTGGCCACGGCCGCCGCCCAGGCCTCGTCCCGGGTGCGGCCCACCTCCGCGCGGCCGCCGCCCGGCCACCACCGCTCCAGCCAGGCCCGGTCCGCGGCGTCGAGGGGGCCGCCGGGGGTCTCCGTACCGTCCGGCGCGACCAGGACGTAGCGCCCGTCCTCCGCCACGTCCAGCGGCACGTTGTCCAGCCACTCGTTGGCGAAGAGCAGCCCGGTCGTCCGTTCGGGCGGGGCGGCGCCCCAGCCGATGCGCGGATCGAGCCCCGGCGGCCGCTCCGCCCGCTCCACGGCGTACGGGCGCACCCGCGCCGCCGCCTTTGCCGGCAGCGCGGCGAGCACCCCGGCCAGCAGCTCCCCCCGCCCGGCGCCCACGTCGACCAGGTCCAGCGCCGGCGGGTGCCCGAGTGCGGCGTCCACCCGGAGCAGGAGCCGGGCCACCGCGCCCGCGTACAGCCCCGAGGCGTGCACCGAGGTGCGGAAGTGCCCCGCGGGCCCCGGGCCGCCCGGCCGCACGTAGAAGCCGCCGGGCCCGTACAGCGCGGCCTCCATCGCCGCCCGCCACCGGACCGGAATCATGCGTTCACCCTGGGTGCTCATCACGCAAAGGCTAAGCTCAGGGTCCACCTTCGGGAGTACGCCCCCGGTGCAAGGTCGCACCTGTGGTTGACTCCAGCACCTATCTCCTTTCCCTACGCTGGGTTACGTGCAGCGCCTCTACGAATTTCTCCGCAGACACCCGACGGGCGTCGACAGCTTCTGGGCCGTCTTCTTCTTCGGGTTCTCGATGCTGAACGTGGCGTCGATGAGCGCGAGCACCGGCCTCCGGCTCGCGGCGGTCCCCGTGACCCTGGCGATGACCGCCGTCGTGGCGCTGCGCCGCAAGTGGACGCAAGCGATGTTCTGGCTGGCCCTCGGCGCCGGCCTCTACCAGCTGGCCCTCGGCATCGAGGCGCAGTTCACCGACGTCGCCATGCTCGTGATCCTCTACACCGTGGCCGCCGGCGACCTCCCGCGCTGGGTCTCGCGCACCGCGCTGGGCATCGGCCTGCTGGCCTCACCGCTGTACTTCCTGCGCTTCGGCGTGGACAAGGGCCTCAGCGACCCGGAGAGCGTCCTCTTCGCCCTGTTCGTCATCGTCCCCTTCGCCCTCGCCTGGGTGGCCGGCGACTCGCTGCGCACCCGCCGGGCCTACTACGCCCAGCTGATAGAGCGCAACGAGCGGCTGGAGAACCAGCGCGAGGCACAGGCCAAGGTCGCCGTCGCCGCCGAGCGCGCCCGGATCGCCCGCGAGCTGCACGACGTCGTCGCGCACAACGTCTCGGTGATGGTGGTCCAGGCCGACGGCGCCGCGTACGTCATGGACGTGGCCCCCGAGCAGGCCAAGGAGGCCCTCCAGACCATCTCCGGCACCGGCCGCCAGGCCCTCGCCGAGATGCGCCGGCTGCTGGGCGTACTGCGGACCGGCGAGCCCCAGGAGTCCGAGGACTACGTGCCGCAGCCGGACGTAGAGCAGATCGAGGTGCTGGTCGAGCAGGTCCGGGCGGCCGGGCTCGCGGTGGACTTCGAGGTCGAGGGCGCGCCGCGCAAACTGCCCACCGGGGTCGAGCTGACGGCGTACCGGATCGTCCAGGAGGCACTGACGAACACGCGCAAGCACGGCGGCCCGGAGGCGCGGGCCAGCGTCCGGCTGGTCTACTTCGACGACGGCCTGGGCCTGCTCGTCGAGGACGACGGCCGGGGCGCCGCCCACGACCTGTACGAGGACGGCGGCGCCGACGGCGCCGGGCACGGGCTGATCGGCATGCGCGAGCGGATCGGTATGGTCGGCGGAACCCTGGACACCGGGCCCCGGCCGGGCGGCGGCTTCCGGATCAGCGCGCTGCTCCCCCTGAAGAAGACTTGACCGTGAAGTTCTTGGAGTTCTTGAAGTTGAAGAGGACGAGGTAACTGATGTCCATCCGCGTGATGCTCGTCGACGACCAGGTGCTGCTGCGCACCGGCTTCCGCATGGTGCTCGCCGCCCAGCCGGACATGGAGGTCGTCGCCGAAGCGGGCAACGGCCTGGAGGCGCTGGAGGTGCTGCGGGCCTCCAAGGTGGACGTGGTGCTGATGGACGTCCGCATGCCCAAGCTCGACGGGGTCGAGGCGACCCGGCGGATCTGCGAGCCGCCCGAACACCCCAAGGTGATCATCCTGACCACCTTCGACCTGGACGAGTACGCCTTCTCGGGCCTGAAGGCGGGCGCGAGCGGCTTCATGCTGAAGGACGTGCCGCCCGCCGAGCTGCTGGCGGCGATCCGCTCGGTGCACAGCGGCGACGCGGTCGTCGCCCCGTCCACGACGCGGCGGCTGCTGGACCGGTTCGCGCCGATGCTCCCGACGACCACGGAGGAGCCGCGGAACAAGGAGGTCGACCGGCTGACGGAGCGCGAGCGCGAGGTCATGCTGCTGGTCGCCCAGGGCCTGTCGAACGGCGAGATCGCGGCCCGGCTGGTCCTGTCCGAGGCGACCGTCAAGACGCACGTGGGCCGCATCCTGACCAAGCTCGGGCTGCGCGACCGCGTCCAGGTCGTCGTCCTGGCGTACGAGACGGGCCTGGTCCGCGCGGGCGGCGGCCCGGCGGCCGGCTAGGCGGTGTCCGCGCCCGTCCCTCCCGGGCCGGGACCCCCGTCGGTCCCGGCCGGGCCCCCGGTCATCCAGCGGTCCGGGCGGGCCGAGGCCCGGGAGGTCCGCGAGCGGGCGGCCTGCGCGTGCAGCAGCTCACCGGCCTCGGCCGAGGCGCGCAGCCGGGCCGTCACCGTGCCGTTCGCGCCGGTGTCGACGTGGACGTCGGCCAGGCCGCGGGCCCTCGTCCAGGGGCCCTGGGAGAGGCGGACGCTCTGCACCTTGGCGTGCGGGACGAGCTCCGTACGGCGGCACAGGCGGCCGTGCCGGGCGGCGAACACGTCCGGGGAGACGGCCAGGGCGTAGCCCTTCCACCACACCGGCACCACCCAGCGCGACCCGGAACGCGGGGAGCCCTCGAAGGCGAGCGCCGCGAGGTCCACCCCCGGCAGGACCCGGGAGATCACGGCGTACGCCGCGTCCCGCGAGGCCACCGGGACCAGGACGTCGTTTCTGGAGCCCGCCACGGCCAGCTCCACGCGGACCCAGTTCCGCCGCCGCCACAGCAGCGGTTCCACGATCCGTACGGTCTGCACGCGCCCCGGCGGCACGGTCTCGTGCGCCCGGTCCAGCAGCCCGTGGTCCAGGCGCAGGCCGTCGGGGGACTCCGCGACCGTCCAGTCGTACTCGGTGAGGAACCGGCCGGCGCTGCCCGCCCACACCGCGCCGAGCATCGGGAGCAGAGTGACGACGGCCGCCCACGGGCTGGAGCTGATCCACCAGACGAACACCGGCGCGGCGATCCCGCCCGCGAGCGCCGCGAGCACGCTCAGGCTCAGTGCGAGCGAGACGGCGATGTCGCGGGGGCTGACGCGCAGCAGCTCCCGCTCCGGGGCCTGGCCCAGCGTCACGGCCTCCTCGGGGGTGAAGCCCGCGGCCCGGGCGAGGAGTTCGGCGCGCAGGGCGACGGCCTCCTTCTCCGCGAGGAAGGCGAGCTCGTCCTTGTCGTCGGTCCCGATGACGTCGAGCCGCAGGGAGGCGACCCCGGTGAGCCGGGCCAGCAGCGGCCGGGTGACGTCCACCGTCTGGAGCCGGTCGAGGCGGATGTGTGCGGTGCGGCGGAAGAACAGGCCGGTCCGGATGCGCAGTTCGGTGTCGGTCACCGCGAAGTGCGTGAACCACCAGCTCAGGAAGCCGTACACGCCGAAGACGAGGACCAGCGCGAGCACGGTGAGGACGCGCAGCAGGGCGGACAGGTCCGCCACCCACTCACCCGCCCGGTCGCCCTGCTGGACGATCACGCCGACGGTGGCGGCGATGGGCACCCAGGCACGGCGCAGCGGGGTGAAGGGGTGCAGCCGCCGCTCGGAGTCCGACGCGGCGGAGGCTGACGCGGCGGAGGCCTGCCCGGCGGGGGCCGCTTCGGCCGGCGCCGGTTCCGCGGAGGGTGCGGAAGCGTCCGCCGCGCCTCCCGCCGGCTCCGGGGCGGCCCGGGCGGCCGCCGCGGCCCGGGCGGCCGGGGGTTCGCCTGCCGCGGGACCGGAGGTCACCGGCTCGTCTCCCGACCGGGCCGGGGTCACAGGCCCGCCGACCTTGCCTCGCCGAGCGCGGTGAGCCGGTCGCGGAGCCGTTCCGCCTCGGCCGGGACCAGCCCCGGGATCTTGGCGTCCGTCGCCGCGGCCGCCGTGTGCAGCTGTACGGAGGCCAGCCCGAAGCGCCGCTCCAGCGGGCCCGAGGTCACCTCGACCAGCTGCATCCGCCCGTACGGGACCACCGTCTGCTCCCGCCAGAGCACGCCCCGGCTGATCAGCAGGTCGTCGGAGCGTTCCGCGTACCGCCACGAGCGCCAGTTCCGGCCCAGCATCACCCAGCCCCAGGCCAGTACCGCGAGCCAGAACGCCCCGACCGCCGCCCACGCCGGGCCGACCGCCAGGCCGAGGACGACCGCCGTCACCGCCGCGAACAGCGTCATCCAGATCACCAGCAGCAGCCGCCTCAGCGTGAGGAGCCCGCCCGGCAGCCCCACCCACTCGGGCCCGCCCGTCCCACCCGATGTCCCCGTTTCCATGCGTCCACCCTAGGCGGGCGGGCCGCCGGTCCGGACGGATCGACGATCCCCCGCCCCGTGCTGAGACAATGCCCGCATGACGGAGACCACGGTCGGCATCGGCGGCGCGGCGGAGAGCACCGACATGGTGCTCAACATCGGCCCCCAGCACCCTTCCACGCACGGCGTCCTGCGGCTGCGCCTCGTCCTGGACGGGGAGCGGATCGTCAGCGCCGAGCCGGTGGTCGGCTACATGCACCGCGGCGCCGAGAAGCTCTTCGAGGCCCGCGACTACCGGCAGATCGTGATGCTCGCGAACCGCCACGACTGGCTGTCCGCGTTCTCGAACGAACTGGGCGTCGTCATGGCGGTCGAGCGGATGCTCGGCATGGAGGTCCCCGAGCGGGCCGTGTGGATGCGGACCCTGCTGGCCGAGCTGAACCGGGTGCTGAACCACCTGATGTTCCTCGGCTCGTACCCGCTCGAACTGGGCGGGATCACCCCGATCTTCCACGCGTTCCGCGAGCGCGAGGAGCTCCAGGCCGTCATGGAGGAGATCTCCGGCGGCCGCATGCACTACATGTTCAACCGCGTCGGCGGCCTCAAGGAGGACCTCCCGGCGGGCTGGCTCGGCCGGGCCCGCGCCGCGATCGCCGACGTCCGCACCCGGATGGACGTCTACGACCGGCTGGTCCACGGGAACGAGATCTTCCGCGGCCGCACGCGCGGCGTCGGCGTGCTGCCCGTCGAGGCGGTCCACGCGTACGGGGTCTCCGGCCCGATCGCCCGCGCCTCGGGCGTCGACTTCGACCTGCGCCGCGACGAGCCGTACCTGGCCTACGGCGAGCTCCAGGACGTCCTGAAGGTGGTCACCCGCACCGAGGGCGACTGCCTGGCCCGCTTCGAGGTCCTGCTGGACCAGACCCACAACGCGCTGGACCTGGCCGTCGCCTGCCTGGACCGGATGGCGGAGCTGCCGCCGGGGCCGGTCAACCAGCGGCTGCCCAAGGTCCTCAAGGCGCCCGAGGGGCACACGTACGCCTGGACCGAGAACCCGCTCGGCGTCAACGGCTACTACCTCGTCTCCAAGGGCGAGAAGACCCCGTACCGGCTGAAGCTGCGCAGCGCCTCCTTCAACAACATCCAGGCCCTCGCCGTGCTGCTGCCCGGGCAGCTCGTCGCGGACATGGTGTCGATCCTCGGCTCGCTCTTCTTCGTCGTCGGCGACATCGACAAGTAGCGGCCGCTCCCCGCCCGTTCACCGGCCGCCGCGATCTAGGGTGGCCGGATGAGTCCTGGCATACGCGCCGACTACCTGCGGCGGCTCGGCGTCACCGATCCGGGCGCTCCCTCCGCCGAGGGGCTGTTCGCCCTCCAGCGGGCCCACCTGGAGCGCGTCGCGTACGACAACGTCGGCATCCAGCTCGCGCGGGGGTCCCGGGGCGGGGCCGGCGGGTGGACCGGGCCGGCGATGTCCGTGCGGCAGGGCAGACTTGGGGCCATGTCCCACTCCCCTCGCCGGGCCTGCCCGGCCTGCGGCCGCGACTGCGCCGTCACCGCCGGCCGGATCGCCCGCCACGACCCTCCCGGCGGGAGCGGGCGCGGCGACCTGGTGTCCTGCCCCGGCTCCCGGGCCCGGGTGGTGCTCGGCGCCTCCACACCGACCCTGGACGGCTTCGTCCTGTCCGAACACCCGGGGCAGCTCCCGCTGTTCTGACGCCTCAGCGGGCGCCGAGCACGCCGATCAGCCGCGAGCTGCTGTCCGCTCCGAAGCCGGCGGCGACGCCGCGCCGGTAGAGGTCGGCGTGGGCGGCCAGGATCCCGGTGTCCACGCCGGAGCCGGCGGCGGTGTGCAGGACGTGCTCGACGCTGGCCGCGCACATGGCGAGGCGCTCGTGCGTGCCCGCGTGGTCGTCCGCGTCGATCAGCGGAGCGGAACCCTCGTAGAAGCCGCGCAGGGTGTCGGCGGTGTACGCGGCGTACGGGACGACGTCCGCGGCCGTCAGGCCGTTCGCGCGGGCCACGGCGAGGGCCTGGTACCAGCCGGTGAAGGCGGTCCAGAACATCATCATGTTGAGCTGGTAGTAGAGCTGGGCGTGGCCGGGGTCGGCGCCCCGGTAGTCGGTGGCGGCGAGCACGTCGAGCGCGGCGCGGTGCGCCTCGTACACCTCGCGGGGACCGCTGACGAAGACGGACGCGCCCTCCCGGCCGATGCCCGTGGGCGGCACGTTGATCCCGCCGGTGAGGTACGCCGCCCCGCGCTCCCCCGCCCACCGGGCGGCCGCGCGGGCCTTGTCCGGGACGTCCGAGGACAGGTTGGCCAGGACCCGGCCGCCGAGGTCCGCGTCCCCGAGGGCGGAGTACAGGGCGTCCACGTCGATCAGGCTGAGCACGGTCAGCGGGCTCGCGGCGACGGCCTCGGCGGCGGTCGGGGCGCGGTGCGCCCCGCGCGCCACGAGCTCGGCGTCCTTGCCGGGGCTGCGGTTCCAGACGGTGACCTGGCGGCCCGCGTCGAGGTAGGCGGCGGCCATGGCCCGGCCCATGGGCCCGAGGCCGATGACGGTGACGCGGGTGGTGGCGGTGGCGGTGGCGGTGGCGGTGGAAACCTGGCTCATGACGGAGTTCTCCCCACGACGAACGGTCTAGAACGAACGCTCTATCCAGCGCTCATCACGACCGTACACCCGATAGAACGAACGCTCTATCCAGAATCGGCGGTAGGATCCCGCCCATGGCAGCAGCAGCGGCGAAGACGGAGAAGACCGTGCCGAAGACCGAAACCGGCACGCGCGACCGGCTGGTCCGGACCGCCTCCCGCCTCATGCAGCACGGCGGCTACGAGAACACGCCGGTCAAGCAGCTCGTCCGCGAGGCGGAGGCCACCCTCGGCTCGCTGTACCACTTCTTCCCCGGCGGCAAGCAGGAGCTCGCGGTGGCCGCGATCCGCTACGGCGACGAGGAGTTCGCCGGGATGCTCCGCACCGGGCTGGCCGCGCACGCGGACCCGGCGGAGGCCGTCGAGGCCGTCGCCGTCCTGCTCGCGGACGCGCTGGCGGACTCGCACTGGCGGGACGGCTGCCCGGTGACGACGACCGCCCTGGAGTCGATCGGCCGCCTCCCGGAGATCCAGGCGGCCTGCGCCCGGGCCTTCGCCCACTGGGAGGAGCTGGCGGCGGCGAAGCTCCTGGCGTCGGGCCACCCGGAGGACGAGGCCCGCGACCTGGCCGCGACCGTCCTCAACACCCTGGGCGGCGCCGAGGTCGCCGCCCAGGTCGAGCAGAGCCGTACCCCGCTGCTGGTGGCGGGCACCCACCTGGCCCGGCTGATCAGGTCCTACGCCGCCGAGCGGAGCTGAGCGGCCGGGCCCGGGGCCGGGGCCGCCGGGCGACCCCTGTATCGCGGGCGTATCGAAAATCCGATACGCCCGCGCAACGGCCCGACGTCCCATGGAGCCATGAACCCCGACGCGTCCCCGTCCGCGCCGCCCCGCCGCACGCGCGGGGCCGTCCTCCTCGGCCTGACGGTCCTCGGCCTGGCGGTCCTCGGCCTGGCGGGAGCCGTGTTCGCCGTGCGGCGGCCGCTCATGATGTCCGCCCCGGTGTGCGTGGCCGGGCGGTGGCACGACTGCTTCGACACGTTCAACGGCGTGGTGCTCATGACACTGGTCACGCTGCCCTTGGCCGTACTGGTGGCGTGGGCGCTGGCAGTCCGCCGGCGCCGCCGCCCCCGCCTGGCGGATGTCGCTGGCCGAGGTGGGCATGGTCCACGGAACGGTGCCGTTCGTGTGGATGACGATGACGCCGGGTTCCGGGGCCGGCGTCGTCCCCGGCCGGCTGAGCCTCGTACCGCTGCGGGACCTGCTCACGATGGGGCCGCTCGGGATCGCGGGCAACCTGCTGGTCTTCGCGGCCCTCGGGTTCTTCGCTCCCGTGCGGTGGGCGGCGGTGGCGTCCGTGCCGCGGATCCTCGCCCTCGGCGCAGGCTGCTCGGTCCTCGTGGAGAGCGCCCAGTACGTCCTGCGGCTGGACCGGGTGTCCTCGGTGGACGACGTCCTGGTCAACGCCGCCGGCGCCGCGCTCGCCGGGCTGGCCTCGCGCCGCTGGTGGCGCACCCCGCCACGGGCCCGGTCGGAACGGCCCCGCCCCGCGCCCGCGCCGACGGGTCGACCCGCGCCACCGGCGGCCACCGGCCCCACCCCCGCCGGTACGCGTCGGCCCCCGCCGGCATACGTCGGCGATACGGCCCGCCGCCTAGGCTTCGGCCATGCGCGTACTGATCGTGGAGGACGAGCCGTACCTGGCCGAGGCCGTCCGGGACGGTCTGCGGCTGGAGGCGATCGCCGCCGACATCGCCGGTGACGGCGACTCCGCCCTGGAACTGCTCGGCGTCCACTCCTACGACCTCGCGATCCTCGACCGCGACATCCCCGGCCCCTCCGGCGACGAGGTCGCCCGGCACATCGTCGCCTCCGGCCGCTGCCTGCCGATCCTCATGCTGACCGCCGCCGACCGGATCGACGACAAGGCCTCCGGGTTCGGGCTCGGCGCCGACGACTACCTCACCAAACCGTTCGAGCTGCGGGAACTCGTCCTGCGGCTGAGGGCGCTCGACCGCCGGCGCGCGTACGCCCGGCCCCCGGTCCGCGAGATCGCGGGCCTGCGGCTCGACCCCTTCCGCCGGGAGGTCTTGCGCGACGGGCACCACGTCGCGCTCACCCGCAAACAGTTCGCCGTGCTGGAAGTCCTCGTCACCGCCGAGGGCGGGGTCGTCTCCGCCGAAGAGCTCCTGGAACGGGCCTGGGACGAGAACGCCGACCCCTTCACCAACGCCGTGCGCATCACCGTCTGCGCCCTGCGCAAACGGCTCGGCGGACCGTGGATCATCGCCACGGTGCCCGGGGTCGGCTACCGGATCGACGCCGGCGGGCAGACCGGCGGGGGCAGCGGCGGGGACACCGCCGCCCCCGGCCGTACGCATGCGTAGACGCCCGGCGCTCAGCGCCCGCCTGAAACTCACCCTCAGCTACGCCGGGTTCCTCCTCCTCGCCAGCGCCCTCCTGCTGGCCGTGGTGTGGATGTTCCTGCTGCGCTACGTGCCGGACAACTCCCAGGGCCTGCTCGGGGTCTCACCCAACCGCTACCTCCTCGTGCACACCTTCGCCCCCGCCGCGGCCGTGGCACTGGCCTGCCTGCTCGTGTTCGGCCTCGTGGGGGGCTGGATCCTCGCCGGCCGGATGCTCGCCCCCCTCATCCGGATCACGGACGCGGCTCGGACGGCGGGGAAGGGGTCGCTGTCGCACCGGATCCGCATGACGGGGCGCACGGACGAGTTCCGCGAACTCTCCGACGCGTTCGACTCGATGCTCGACCAACTGGAGTCCCACGTCGCCGAACAGCAGCGGTTCGCCGCGAACGCCTCCCACGAGCTGCGCACCCCGCTGGCGATCTCGCGGACGCTCCTCGACGTCGCCCGCAAGGACCCCGCGCGGGACCGGGACGAACTCGTCGAGCGCCTGCACGCCGTCAACACCCGGGCGATCGAACTCACCGAGGCCCTGCTGCTGCTCAGCCGCGGCGACCGCGGGGGTCTCGTCCGCGAGGACGTCGACCTGTCCCTCCTCGCCGAAGAGGCCGCCGAGACGCTGCTCCCCCTCGCCGAGCAGCGCCGGATCGCGCTCGACGTCACCGGAGGGGCGGCCCCGACGGGCGGCTCCGCGGAGCTCCTGCTGCGGATGGTGACGAACCTCGTCCAGAACGCCGTCGTCCACAACCTCCCCGCCGGCGGCACCGTGACGGTCCACACCGGGGCGTACGGCGGAACGAGCGTGCTGCGGGTCGGGAACACGGCCACCGGATCCCCGCCGCGCTGGTCCCAACCCTCACCGAGCCCTTCCAGCGCGGTACGGAGCGCGTACGCACCGACGAGCACGCCGGCGCCGGCCTCGGGCTGGCCATCGTGCACAGCATCGTCCGCGCCCACGACGGGACCCTGGACCTCGCCCCCGGCCCCGCCGGCGGACTCCTCGTCACGGTCCGGTTCCCCGCGACGCCGCCCGTACGGGACGACCTCTAGGGCCTTCGGTCCGTCGCTGCTCCGGGGTGCCCTAGGAGATCGCGGTGCGCAGCCGGGCCACGTCGATCGGCTCGGTCTCGTCGTGGGCGGTCAGGTCGATGACCTGGCCCACCGCGCGGGTCTCGGCGGTCACCGGCTTGAACCGGGGCTCGGCGCTGGTCTGCGCGGCCTCGGCCTTGTGCGCCGCGAGGGCCTCGGCGCCGACGACGTCGGCCAGGTCCTCGTTCTGCACGGCCTCGATCACCGCGCGGGCCTGCGCCGCGTTCTTGGTGCCGAAGAAGTCGAAGCCGCCCTCGACACGGGACGCCGTACGCCGCTGGGCCGCGTACGGGGCGACTGCGGCGGCGAGACGGCGCGCGGGCACCGCGGCCGCACCGGTGAGCGCCGGACGGGCGTGGGCCCCGGCCGCGCCGGGCGCGGGTTCGGCGGCCGCGGCGGGAGCAGGGGTCGGAGCCTGAGCGGGCACCGGGGCGGGAGCACCGGCAGTCGGAGCGGGGACGGGCGCCGGGACACGCGCGGACGGTGGCCGGGGCGGGCCCGGCAGGACCGGGGTCTTCGCCTTGCGGGCCAGCGCCCCGAGGGCCGCGTTGGCCCGGGCGTAGCCGACCGGGGTGGGCGCGCCGGCGGCGGTGCGCTCCTCGGAGACGGCCGGGAGTTCCTTCGGCGCCCCCGCGGCCGGGGCCGCGGCCGCCTCGATGGCCAGCAGCCGGCGGCGCTCCAGGGCGCCCGCCCGCTCGGTCTCGGCGGTGGCGTACCGGCGCAGCAGCGCCGCGTGCTCGCCGCGCAGCCCGGCCAGTTCCACACGCTTGGCCCGCAGCTTGGTGTCGAGCTTGGCCCGCAGCACGCGGGCCTCCTCGAGGTCGGATTCGAGCTCGGCTATCCGCTCGTCCGTCTTCCACTCGTCCTTGACCCGTTCGCGCGCCAGCTCCGCGACCCGCCGTCCCGCCGACTGGTCCCAGGCGCGCATGACGACGGCTCCGGCGATCCCCGCGGTGGCCGTGACGGCCACGAGCAGCCGTAGCGCCAGCGGTTCGGCGAGCAGCCAGGCCGCGCCGGCGCTGACGGCACAGACACCGGCGACGGTCGTCGGCGTGAGCAGCCGGTGCAGGGGTTCGGGATTGCGGTGGCGTCCACGGGGCATGGCCAGAAATTTACAGGGCGTTGAGGCCGAGTGGGGTACCCGCACGGCAAATCCTTGCCGGGCGGTTACCCCACATCTCTGCATCAACCGCGTAACTGCTAGTTCTTCACGAGGCCCTTGGACTCCAGGTAGGCCTTCGCCACGTCGGCCGGCTTGGCGCGCTCCGCGTCCACCTTGCGGTTGAGGTCGACGAGGTCGGCCGTCGTGAGCGCCTTGGTCAGCTTGTCCAGCGCGGCCGCGACCTCCGGGGCGCCCGCGTCCTTGGCGTTCACCACGGGCAGGACGTTGTCGGCGTTCTGGAGCTTCTTGTCGTCCTCCAGCAGGACCAGGCCGTAGCTGTCGAGGGTGGCGTCCGTGGTCGTGGTCAGCACGAGCTGGTCCGCGCCGTCCTTGACCGCCTGCTTGGACTGCGGGGTGCCGACGCCCTTCGGGTCGATTCCGGCCACCTGGATCCCGTACGTTTTCGTGAGCCCGGGGGCGCAGAAGGGACGGACGGCGCACTCGTCACCCGCAGCGATCTTCACCTTCAGACCGGACGTGCCGAGGTCGGACAGCGTCTTCAGGTTGTTCTTCCGGGCGAACTCCTTCGTCACCGCGAAGGCGTTCTGGTCGACGGCGCCGCCGGCCGGGAGGGCCTTGAGGCCCAGCGGGCCGGCGAGCTTCTCCAGCGCCGCCACGGTCGCCGCGACATCGCTGGAGGCGACCGGCTTCTCCTCCGGCGCCTTCGCGCCGTTCACCTTGGCGTTGAGGAACTCCGCGAGGGTGGCCGCGTACTCCGGGACGACGTCGATCTCGCCCTTCTCCAGCGACGGTTCGTACAGCTCGCGGTTGTTGACCGTCTTGACGGAGGTGCTGTAGCCCGCGTCCTTGAGGACCTGCGCGTACAGCTCCGCGAGCACGTTGGCCTCGGTGAAGCCGGCCGAGCCGATCACCAGGCTGCCCTTGCCGCCTCCCGCGGGGGGCTCGGAGGAGGCCGAGCCGCCGTCCTTGCTCTTCTCCAGGCTGTCGCCGCCGCACGCGGCCAGCGACACCGTCAGCGCCAGGGCGCCCAGGGACGCGCCGAGGACGCGTGTGGTCTTGCTCATGGGGGTACTCCGTTCGAGGCGATGGACAGGAATCAGCGGGACGTCGCGGCCCGCGGCAGCAGCCGGTCCGCCGCGATCAGAGCGCCCTCCACCAGCAGGGCGAGCGCCGCAACGAGCAGGGCGCCCGCGACGACCTGCGCGGTGTCGTACGTGTTGAAGCCGGCGGTGATGATCCGGCCGAGTCCGCCCTGGCCGACCATCGCGGCGATGGTGGCGGTGGCGATGACCTGCACGGCGCCGGACCGCAGGCCCGTCATCACCAGGGGCCGGGCGAGCGGGAGTTCCACCCTCAGGAAGAGCTGGCCGCCGGACATGCCCATGCCGCGGGCGGCCTCGACCACGGAACGGTCGACCTCGCGCATGCCGACGTACGCGTTGGTCAGCAGCGGCGGGATGGCGAACAGCACCAGGGCGGCGATGGTCGGCAGGTAGCCGGAGTTGCGAAGCGGGGAGACCATGAACAGGGCCAGCACCGCGAAGACGGGAACGGCCCGGCCGATGTTGGAGATGTTGACCGCGAGCGCGCCGCCCTTGCCGAGATGGCCGAGGTACAGGCCGACCGGGAGCGCCACCGCGCAGGCGATCGCGAGGGCGATCCCGCTGACGTAGACGTGCTCGCCGAGCCGGTGCCAGACGCCGCTCTCCCCGGACCAGTTGGCGCCGTCGGCCAGCCAGTCCCAGGCCCCTCCCAGTACGCCCACGGCCTCAGGCCCCCTTGCCGGAGGCGGCCGGGCGCCCGGTGGCCCGGGTCCACGGGGTGAGCAGCCGCTGTACGCCGAGCAGCAGCAGGTCCGCGACCAGCGCGAGCAGCACGCACAGGACGGAGGCGGTGAGCACCTGTGCCTTGAAGGAGGTGTTCACGGCGGGGGCGATGAGGTTGCCGAGACCGCCCTTGCCGACGATGGAGCCGACGGTGGTCAGCGCCACGGTCGAGACCGTCGCGATCCGGACACCGGCCAGCAGTGCGGGCAGCGCCAGCGGCAGTTCCACCTGCCACAGCAGCCGCGAGGGGCCGTAGCCCATGCCGCGCGCGGCCTCCCGCACCTCCTCGGGGACGGCTTCCAGGCCCGCCAGTACGTTGCGGACCAGGATGGTCAGCGAGTACAGCACCAGGCCGGTCACCACCAGCGTCGCCGAGAGGCCGAAGACGGGCAGCAGCAGGGAGAACATGGCGAGGGAGGGCACCGTGTAGAGCAGCGTGGTCAGGCCCAGCACGGGCGCCGCCCAGCGGCGGCCGCGGCGGGCCAGCAGCGCCAGGGGCACCGACACGGCGATCCCGATGAGGACCGAGGCGCCGGTGATCCAGACGTGTTCGAGGGTCGCGTCGGTGAGCTCCTGGGAGCGGGAGGTCACGTAGTCCCAGCAGATCCAGTCGTTCGCCACCAGGCAGTTCTGCCCCGCCACGCTCCTCACCTCCCCCTTCACCGACGCTCATCGAACGCACGTCCCACCGAATGCCACAGCCAGGAGCGACCCTAACCCCAGGTACCCACATCGGCCGGAAACCTTCGCAGGCGCGCAACACTCCCCTAACAAACCCGAAGCCCATACGACCGCCTGCTTGGGGAAGGATGGCAGGGTGATCCGATTCGAGCATGTGACCAAGCGCTACCCCGACGGGACGACAGCCGTCGAGGACCTGTCCTTCGAGGTGGCGGAGGGGGAGCTGGTCACGCTCGTGGGCCCGTCCGGCTGCGGCAAGACGACCACCATGAAGATGGTCAACCGGCTGATCGAGCCGACCTCCGGCCGCATCCTCCTCGGCGGCGAGGACATCGCCGCGGCCGACCCGGTGGAGCTGCGCCGCCGGATCGGGTACGTCATCCAGCAGGTCGGGCTGTTCCCGCACAAGACGGTGCTGGAGAACACGGCGACCGTGCCGCAGCTGATCGGCACCCCGAAGGCCAAGGCCCGCGCGCGGGCCGCCGAGCTGCTCGACCTGGTCGGCCTGGACCCGTCCGTGTACGGCAGCCGGTACCCGGAGCAGCTGTCGGGCGGGCAGCGCCAGCGGGTCGGCGTGGCCCGCGCGCTGGCGGCCGATCCGCCGGTGCTGCTGATGGACGAGCCGTTCGGCGCGGTGGACCCGGTGGTGCGCGAGCGGCTGCAGAACGAGTTCCTGACGCTCCAGAAGACGGTGCGCAAGACGATCCTGCTGGTCACGCACGACCTGGAGGAGGCCATCCGGCTCGGCGACCGGATCGCCGTCTACGGCGCGGGCACCATCGAGCAGTTCGCCCGGCCGGCGGCCGTGCTCGGGGCGCCCGCCACCGACTACGTGGCCTCCTTCGTCGGCGCCGACCGGGGGCTCAAGCGGCTCGCCGTCACCGCCGTCGCGGAGGCCGACCTGGCGGAGGCGGACGCGACTGCCCCGACCCCGGTGGCCGCCGTCGAGCTGGGCGCGACCCTGCGCGAGGCCCTGGCGGTCCTGCTCCAGGGGGACTCGGGCCGGATCGGGGTCACCGACCCGGCCTCCGGCGCGCTGATCGGCGTACTGACCCCGGAGGGCGTCCACCGGGCGCTGCGCCGGGCCCAGCTCCAGGAGGCCTGAGCCCGGGGCGGGGCGGGGAGCCGGCCAAGGGCTCGGGGCTCCGGGCTCGGAGCCGGCCAAGGGCTCGGGGCTCCGGCTCCGGCCCGGAAACGGCGGGAGGGCCCGACGGTCGGGCCCTCCCGCGCCTCCCGCCCGCACGCTCCGGCTCAGGCCTGGATGCGGCCGCTCATCCACGCCAGCATCGGCGGGATCTCGCGGCGCCACGTGTTGAAGTTGTGACCACCGCTGTCGAGGATGATCGAGGAGACGCGGTCCGGGGACTTCACCTTCTTGATGAACTTCCGGGTGTCGCCCAGGTTCGGCTCGCCCTTCTCGCTGCTGGTGACGAGGAACGAGGTACCGCTCGGCTCCTTGGCGTCGATGCTGGCCAGGACGTCCGCGCGCTTCTTCAGCTGGGCGTCGCCGTGGAACAGGTCGCCGGTCGTCGGGTCGTCGGGGGCCTCGTAGTAGGCGGACAGCCCGGCGGCGGCACCGAACGTCTGCGGGTAGTGCGCGGCGATCTTCAGAGCGCAGTAGCCGCCCGTGGAATTGCCGATGAAGCCCATGTTCTCGGGCTTCTTGCCGACTCGGAACGTGTCGGTGATGGCCTGCGGGAGGTCCTCGCCGAAGAAGGTCTCGGTCTGCGGCCCGCCGGGTATGTCGACGCACTCGGTGTCACGCGGCGGCGCGATCGTCGGGCGCAGCATGACCAGGATCATCGGCTTCATCTTGCCCGCCTTGGACAGGCTGAAGGCCTTCATCGGGTAGTCGAGCCCTTTGATGAGGTTCTCGGCCGTGCCCGGGTACCCCGTCAGGACGATGGACGCCGGGAAGTTCTGGTCCTTGTGCTGCGGTTGGAAGTACTCCGGCGGCAGCCACACGTAGCCGGGGCTCGTTATCTTCGACTTCTGCCCGGATATGGCAACCTTCAGGATCTGACCACCCACCTGGGGCTTGCCCCCGCCGGGTACGTCCAGCTCCTGCTTGTCGACGACCTTGATGTCCTTGCTGCTCATCGAGTGGTCGACGACCTTACCGATCGATGTCTCCTGGCCGAACAGGTCGGCCCAGGTGCCGTAGAACAGGAACGACTTGTTGGCCGCGAGACCCACCGCCGAGAACAGCGCCAGCTGGGTCGCCAGCAGCAGTCCGATCCGGCCGGTGTACGCGCGCCAGGTGCGGCCCGAGAGCCTCGGCCAGAACACGACGGTGGCCGCGAAGAGCAGCACACCGGCGAGGATGGCCAGCGCCAGGACCGTATAACTGGTGAGACCCATGAGCAGTCAGTCGACTTTCTGATGGCAGGACTGGAAATTTCCGACGGAAGAGTGAACCCGCTCCTCGTCGATGTCGTCCTAATGGACGCACCACACACCGGAGGCTGTCGCGGCCTTCGGCCACTTGATCTCTCGCGGAGCAACGGGAAGCGATGTCTAGCAGGATAGATGGCGATAAGTCGGGACAGGTTCCGAGCGGGGTCCGCCGGATCCTCCGCGGACCACGGCCGGAGTCGGTTCCCGGCCTGGTAGGTACGGCCGTCATGATCGTCGGCCTTCTGGACATCGCGGCGGGGGTCTTCCCGCGCTTCCGGCACAGCCGGATCCACGCGGTGACCGAAGTGCTGCCCGGTTCCCTCGGCCCCTTCGCGGCGGCCCTGTCGATCAGCGCGGGCGTCCTGCTCCTGCTGCTCGCGCACGGCCTCAAGCGGCACAAGCGGCGCGCCTGGCGGGCCGCCGTCGTCCTGCTGCCCGCCGGCGCGGCGGCGCAGTTCACGTACCGCCACTCGCTGATCAGTGTGATCATCTCGGCGGTGCTCCTCGCGCTCCTGCTGCGCCACCAGAGTGAATTCAAGGCGCTGCCCGACCCGCGCAGCCGCTGGAAGGCGCTCGCCAACTTCGTTCTGATGAGCGCCGGTTCCATCGGCCTGGGCCTGGTCATCGTCAACGTGCACCCGGGCAAGGTCGTCGGCAACCCGAGCCTGTACGAGCAGATCACCCACGTCGTCTACGGCCTCTTCGGCTACGAGGGTCCCGTCGACTACGCCGGACGGGTGTCCTGGACGGTCGGCTACTCCCTCGGTGCGCTCGGCATGCTCACCGCGCTCACCACCATCTACCTGGCCTTCCGCCCCGAGCACCCGGCCGCCCGGCTCACCGCCGACGACGAGGCCCAGCTCCGCGGGCTGCTCGCCAAGCACGGCGGCCGCGACTCCCTCGGCCACTTCGCGCTCCGCCGCGACAAGGCCGTGGTCTTCTCCCCCAGCGGCAAGGCCGCCGTCACCTACCGCGTCGTCTCCGGTGTGATGCTCGCCTCCGGCGACCCCATCGGCGACGTCGAGGCCTGGCCCGGCGCCATCGAGCGCTTCATGGAGGAGGCCAAGGCCCACTCCTGGACCCCGGCCGTCATGGGCTGCAGCGAGACCGGCGGCGAGGTCTGGACCCGCGAGACCGGCCTCGACGCCCTGGAGCTGGGTGACGAGGCGATTGTCGATGTCAAAGACTTCTCCCTCGCGGGCCGCGCCATGCGCAATGTCCGCCAGATGGTGAAGCGCATCGAGCGCAACGGCTACACCACCCAGGTCCGCCGGGTCAGCGAGCTCACCGAGACCGAGCTGGAGCAGGTGCGCGGCGCCGCCGAGGCCTGGCGGGGCACCGACACCGAGCGCGGCTTCTCCATGGCGCTGGGCCGCGTCGGCGACCCGGGCGACGGGGACTGCTTCATCGCCACCGCCCACCGGGTCGAGGACGGCGACACGAGCCCGTTCGGCGACCTGAAGGCCGTCCTGCACTTCGTCCCGTGGGGCTCCGACGGCATGTCGCTGGAGCTGATGCGCCGCGACCGCGCCGCCGACCCCGGCATGAACGAGCTGCTCATCGTGGCCTCCCTGGAGGCCGCTCCGGGTCTGAAGATCGAGAAGGTCTCGCTGAACTTCGCGATGTTCCGCTCGGCCCTCGCCCGCGGCGAGAAGATCGGCGCCGGCCCGGTGCTGCGGATGTGGCGCGGGCTGCTGGTCTTCCTGTCCCGCTGGTTCCAGATCGAGTCCCTGTACAAGTTCAACGCGAAGTTCCGCCCCCGCTGGGAGCCCCGCTTCGTGGTCTTCCGCACCACCCGCGACCTGCCCCGCATCGGCTTCGCCGCGATGCAGGCCGAGGGCTTCGTGACGCTGGCCCTGCCGCGGCTGTTCGCCAGCCGCCGGCGGCCCAAGCCGGTCCGCACCTGCGCCCACCACCCCATGGCGTCGGTCCCGAAGCAGACGGAGCGCTCGGCCCAGGCCGCCTAGACCTTCGCCTGAACCGGGACCGGCAGGGCCCCGGAGCTGCGACCCTGCCGGGTCCGCGCCTCCGGGGCCCTGCCGTATCCAGGTCAGCCCTACCCTTGGACCTATGAACACGAAGCGCGGAGCCACCGGCAGGGGCCGGGTCGCAGGTCTTCCGGAGTGGGACCGCTGCGGGGTCATGGGCGTCGTCAACGTCACCCCCGACTCGTTCTCCGACGGCGGCCGCTGGTTCGACACCACCGCGGCCGTCAAGCGCGGGCTCGACCTCGTCGTCCAGGGCGCCGACCTCGTCGACGTCGGCGGCGAGTCCACCCGGCCCGGAGCCCCCCGCGTCGACGAGGAGGAGGAGCTGCGCCGGGTCGTCCCCGTCGTGCGCGGCCTGGCCTCCGAAGGCGTGGCCGTCTCCGTCGACACCATGCGCGCGAGCGTCGCCGCCCGCGCCGTCGCCGCCGGCGCGGTGCTGGTCAACGACGTCAGCGGCGGGCTCGCCGACCCCGGGATGATCGGGGCGGTCGCGGCCGCCGAGGTCCCCTTCGTGGTGATGCACTGGCGCGGCTTCAGCGCCGGCATGAACAGCCTCGCCGTCTACGACGACGTGGTCGGCGAGGTCAGTTCCGAGCTCCGCGACCGCCTCGACGCGGTCGTCGCCGGCGGCATCTCCCCCGAACGGCTCGTCGTCGACCCCGGCCTCGGCTTCGCGAAGAACGCCGACCACGACCTGGCCCTGGTCGCCCACCTGCCCGCCCTGCGCGCGCTCGGCTTCCCGCTCCTGATCGCCGCCTCGCGGAAGCGTTTCCTCGGCCGGGTGCTGGCCGGCGCGGACGCCGCCCCGCCGCCCGCCCGCGAGCGCGACGCGGCCACCGCCGCCGTCTCCGCCATCGCCGCCCACCAGGGCGCATGGGCCGTACGGGTCCACGAGGTACGGGCGACCGCGGACGCGGTTCGGGTGGCCCGCGCCGTGGAAGGGGCACTGTGACCACCGACCGAAGAGGAGCCCAGTGAGCAGAACCGACATCGAAGCGGTCGAAGAGGTCAACACGGCCTTCTACGAGGCCTTGGAGGTGGGGGACTTCGACGCACTGTCGGCGCTCTGGCTGGAGGACGAGATCTCCTGCGTGCACCCGGGCTGGCCGGTCCTCTCCGGCCGCGGCGAGGTGCTGCGCTCATATGCGCTGATCATGTCCCACACGGACTACATCCAGTTCTTCCTCACCGACACCAAGGTGGCCGTCATCGGCGACACCGCACTGGTGACCTGTACGGAGAACATCCTCAGCGGCGGGCCCGCCGAGGACGGCGGGGAGCTCGGCCCGCTGGTCGGTCAGCTGGTCGTCGCGACGAATGTGTTCCGACGCACACCCGGGGGCTGGCGGCTCTGGTCCCACCACGGTTCCCCCGTCCTCACGGAGTCCGACGAGGACGACGAGGACGACCCCTCCTGACCCGTCCGGCGGGAGCCGGGGTGTTTCGCAGGTAAATTCGAAGCCGGACGACGCCGACCGCACTCGGCGTAGGCCCATGGCCCCGGGGAGTCCCGGGACCGGCAGCACCTACGAAAGCAGGAGTGATTCGCGTGGATCGTGTCTCGCTGCGCGGCCTCAAGGCTCGCGGGCACCACGGCGTCTTCCCCCGGGAACGCGAGGAGGGCCAGACCTTCATCGTCGATCTCGTGCTCCACATCGACACCCGCCCCGCGGCGGCCGACGACGACCTGGCCAAGACCGTGCACTACGGGGTAGTCGCGGAGGAGGTTGTCGACGTGGTCCGGGGGGAGCCGGTCGACCTGATCGAGACGCTCGCCGAGCGGATCGCCCAGCAGTGCCTGAAGCACGAGGCGGTGGCACAGGTGGAGGTCGTCGTCCACAAGCCGGACGCGCCCATCACCGTCCCCTTCGACGACGTGACCATCACGATCACCCGGAGCCGCGCATGAACAACGGACTGAACGCACAGAGCGACCCCACGGTCCAGCCGGTACCGGCCTCCGTCGTCGAGGCGGTCGACGCGGCGGACGTCACGCTGTCCAACCCCAAATGGGCCGTGATCGCGCTCGGCGCGAACCTCGGGAACCGGCTGGAGACCCTCCAGGGCGCCATCGACGCCCTCGGCGACACGCCGGGCCTGCGGGTCAAGGCGGTCTCCCCGGTGTACGAGAGCGAGCCGTGGGGCGTGGAGCCCGGCTCCCAGCCCGCGTACTTCAACGCGGTCGTCTCGGTGAAGACGACCCTGCCCCCGTCCTCCCTCCTGGAGCGCGGACAGGCCATCGAGGAGGCCTTCGACCGCGTCCGCGAGGAGCGCTGGGGCCCGCGCACCATCGACGTCGACATCGTCGCGTACGCCGAGGTGGTCTCCGAGGACCCGCTCCTCACCCTCCCGCACCCGCGCGCCCACGAGCGCGCCTTCGTGCTGGCCCCCTGGCACGACATCGACCCGGAGGCCCGGATCCCTGGCCGGGGAGCCGTCTCCGCGCTCCTGGCCGGAATCGGCCTGAACGGCGTCACGCCGCGCGCGGACCTGGAACTCCGCCTCCCCGAGTAGTCGTTACCCTGTGGACTGCTGACGGATCGGCGCGGGAAGCGGGGAACGGGCAAGTGAAGCAACTGAGGCCGGCGGTACTGGCGGGCATCTTCGCGGTCGCCGCCGTCCTGTCCTGGGCGGGCGCCCGCCTGTGGAACGCGTACGGCACCCTCCCCGGCGTCCCGCTGGCCGCTCCGATCGTCCTGGCGGTCATCGCCGTGGTGCTGCTGGCCACCGCGCTGTCGCTGCGCGCCCGGCTGAAGGCGCAGCGCGACCGGCGGCCCGGCGCCAAGGGCGTGGATCCGCTGATGGCGGCCCGCGCGGTGGTCTTCGGCCAGGCCAGCGCGCTGGTCGCGGCCCTCGTGGCGGGGATGTACGGCGGTGTGGGCGTCTTCCTGCTCACCGAGGCCATGGACGTCCCCGCCCGCCGCGACCAGGCCTGGTACGCCGCTTTCTCGGTCCTGGCGGGCGCGGCGGTCATCGCCGCGGCCCTCTTCCTGGAACGCGTCCTCAAGCTCCCCGAGGACGACGACGAGTCCCCGGAGGCCCCGGCCCCCGCCTGACGGCCACCCGCCACAACGCCACACGCCGCGCCCACAACGCCACGGTCCCCCTCCGCGAACGCGCGGAGGGGGACTGTGGCGCATGTACGGCGCCGGCGGCCGGGCGCCGGCCGGCGGGGCTCAGTGGGCGATGATCAGGCTCATGGCCTCGCTGCGCGTCGCCGGGGCGCGGAGCTGGCCGCGGACCGCGGACGTGATCGTCTTGGCGCCCGGCTTGCGGATGCCGCGGACCGACATGCACATGTGCTCGGCCTCGATGACGACGATGGCGCCGCGGGCGTCCAGGATCTCCATCAGGGAGTCGGCTATCTGGGTGGTGAGACGTTCCTGCACCTGCGGGCGGCGGGCGAAGACGTCCACCAGGCGGGCCAGCTTCGACAAACCGGTGATCTTGCCGTTCTCCGCCGGTATGTAGCCGACGTGGGCCACGCCGTGGAACGGCAGCAGGTGGTGCTCGCACAGGCTGACGATCTCGATGTCCTTCACCAGGACCAACTCGTCGTGCCCCAGGTCGAAGACCGTGGTCAGCACGTCCTCGGGGTTCTGCCGCAGACCGGCCAGGATCTCCCGGTACGCCCGCGCCACGCGTGCGGGGGTCTCCCGCAGGCCCTCGCGGTCCGGGTCCTCCCCGACCGCGATCAGGAGCTCGCGCACGGCGGCCTCGGCACGCTTCTCGTCGAACTCGCCGATCGTGCCCTCGCCGCCGGTCAGGGTCACTGGGTCGGTCATCTCATCCTCGTTCCTGTGTGCCACGCAAACGGGCACGTGAAAGTGCCGCGCCCCCCAGGCTAGAACCTGGGGGGCGCGGCTTCCATTCCGGTCGGATCAGGCCTCGGGGGTGTCCTCGGGGGCCACCTCGATGCCCTTCTCCGTCGAGACCGGCGCGGCGGCGGACGCCGACGTGCCGTTCGCCGAGTTCGTCAGCTGGAGCTCTTTGGGAGAGAGCACCGGCGGACGGGTGGAGGGGGTGCGGCGGGAGGAGCCGGTCCACGCGGGGCGGGCCGGACGCTTCACGATCGTCGAGAAGACCTCGGCGATCTGCTCCTTGTTCAGCGTCTCCTTCTCCAGCAGCGCGAGAACCAGGTTGTCGAGGACGTCACGGTTCTCGACGAGGATCTCCCACGCCTCGTTGTGCGCGGTCTCGATGAGCTTCTTGACCTCTTCGTCGACCAGCGCCGCGACCTCTTCCGAGTAGTCCCTCGGGTGCGCCATTTCGCGCCCCAGGAACGGCTCGGTGTTGTCGCCGCCGAACTTGATCGCACCGAGACGCTCGGTCATGCCGTACTGCGTGACCATGGCCCGCGCCGTGGCGGTGGCCTTCTCGATGTCGTTCGCCGCGCCCGTCGTCGGGTCGTGGAAGACCAGCTCCTCGGCCGCGCGCCCACCCAGCATGTACGCCAGCTGGTCGAGCATCTCGTTGCGCGTGGTCGAGTACTTGTCCTCGTCGGGCAGGACCATGGTGTATCCCAGGGCCCGTCCGCGGGACAGGATCGTGATCTTGTGGACCGGGTCGGAGTTCGGGGAGGCCGCAGCGACCAGGGCGTGTCCGCCCTCGTGGTACGCGGTGATCTTCTTCTCCCGGTCCGACATGATCCGGGTCCGCTTCTGCGGGCCCGCCACGACGCGGTCGATCGCCTCGTCCAGCGAGTGGTTGTCGACCAGCTTCTTGTCCGAGCGGGCGGTCAGCAGGGCCGCTTCGTTCAGGACGTTGGCGAGATCGGCACCGGTGAAGCCGGGCGTGCGCCGGGCAACCGCGCCCAGGTCGACGTCCGGGGCGACCGGCTTGCCCTTCTGGTGGACCTTGAGGATCTCCAGACGGCCCTGCATGTCGGGACGGTCGACCGCGATCTGCCGGTCGAAACGGCCCGGACGCAGCAGCGCCGGGTCGAGGATGTCCGGACGGTTCGTGGCGGCGATCAGGATGACGCCGCCCTTCACGTCGAAGCCGTCCATCTCGACCAGCAGCTGGTTGAGGGTCTGCTCGCGCTCGTCGTGGCCGCCGCCGAGACCCGCACCGCGGTGCCGGCCGACGGCGTCGATCTCGTCGACGAAGACGATCGCCGGGGCGTTGGCCTTGGCCTGCTCGAACAGGTCACGGACACGCGAGGCACCGACACCGACGAACATCTCGACGAAGTCGGACCCGGAGATCGAGTAGAAGGGGACACCGGCCTCGCCCGCGACGGCGCGCGCGAGCAGGGTCTTTCCGGTGCCGGGCGGGCCGTACAGCAGCACGCCCTTGGGGATCTTGGCGCCGACGGCCTGGAACTTCGCCGGCTCCTGGAGGAACTCCTTGATCTCGTGGAGTTCCTCGACGGCCTCGTCCGAACCCGCGACATCGGCAAACGTCGTCTTCGGGGTGTCCTTGGTGATGAGCTTGGCCTTGGACTTCCCGAAGTTCATGACCCGGGAGCCGCCGCCCTGCATCTGGTTCATCAGGAACAGGAAGACAACGACGATGAGGACGAAGGGCAGGAGCGAGAGCAGCACGCTCAGGAACGGGCTGGTCTTGTCCGGAGAGACGGAGTAGCCCTTGGGAATCTGACCGGCTTCGTACTTGCTCTGGAGGTTCTGGGCGAGCTGGACGCCCTGATCCCCGATGTAGTTGGCCTGGAACTTGGTGCCGTCGCGCTTGTCGAGCTTCTGATCGCTCTTCAGATCGATCTTGATCATCTGGCTGTCGCCGGTGGTCAGGCGTGCCTGCTCCACCTGGCCACTGTTGATCGCCTTGATGACCTCGCTGGTGTCCACCGACTTGTAGCCGCCGCCGGAGCCGACGACATTCATCAACACGACCACGGCGAGGACGGCCAGCACGATCCACATGACCGGCCCACGGAAGTATCGCTTCACGTCCATCCATACGGGGCGCCAGGCACCCCGTCCCTCCTGCCCGTAGGTAAATGCTGCTGTGAGTAAAGACTGTTCTTCGGAATGTACCCCTGTATTGTCACCCGCGGCCTCGTGGGACGGCTGACAGACCCGCTTCCCCTGCTCCAACGCCGGAGAGCGCCCCCAGGTTCCCCTCGCTCTGCGAGGGGGCGGTCCCGGGGGCCGGGAGGGTGCTCAGCCGCCGTACACGTGCGGGGCGAGCGTGCCGACGAACGGCAGGTTGCGGTACTTCTCCGCGTAGTCGAGGCCGTAGCCCACGACGAACTCGTTGGGGATGTCGAAGCCGACCCACTTCACGTCGATGGCGACCTTCGCGGCGTCGGGCTTGCGCAGCAGCGTGACGACCTCCAGGGAGGCCGGCTCGCGGGAGCCCAGGTTCGACAGCAGCCAGGACAGCGTCAGACCCGAGTCGATGATGTCCTCGACGATCACGACGTGCTTGCCCTTGATGTCGGTGTCCAGGTCCTTGAGGATCCGGACCACGCCCGAGGACTGGGTCCCGGCGCCGTACGAGGACACCGCCATCCAGTCCATGGTGAGCGGGGTGGACAAGGCGCGCGCCAGGTCCGCCATCACCATCACGGCGCCCTTGAGCACACCGACGATGAGCAGGTCCTTGCCCGCGTACTCCGCATCGATCTTCGCGGCCAGCTCGGCCAGCTTCGCGTCGATCTCTTCCTTGGTGATGAGCACCGACTGGAGGTCGCTGCCCATGTCCTTCTCGTCCACCCGCATCACTTTCGTTGTCGGCCGGGGCTCCGGGGGCGACCCCGGAGGACTCAGCCGTGTTTCGAGCGCCAATCAGCCCTGCCGAATGACAAGTCTGCCACCCTGCCGCTGGGCCTCGACCCGGCCGGGCAGGTTGATGGCGCCCTGACCGCGCCATCCGGTGATGAGGCGGTCGACTTCCTCGATGTGACGGGCGAAGAGGGACCCCGCGGGGGAACCGGCGGCGACCACGGCCCTGCGCAGCACCCGGCGGCGGACGGCCGGGGGCAGGGCGTACAGCTTGGCGCACTCCAGGCGGCCGTCGTCGTCCCGTACGCCGGTCTCCGCGGAGGCGGCCCAGGAGTCCAGGGCGTCGGCGTCGTCGCGGGACAGCTGGGCGGTCCGGGCGAGAGCCTCGACGACCCCCTTGCCCAGCGCCTTCTCCAGGGCGGGCAGTCCCTCGTGGCGCAGGCGGGAGCGGGTGTAGGCGGGGTCGGCGTTGTGCGGGTCGTCCCAGACGGGGAGGGACTGGACCATGCAGGCCTTGCGGGCGGTCTGCCGGTCGACCTGGAGGAAGGGGCGGCGGTAGCGGTTGGTGCGGCCGGGGCCGCCCGACTTCTCGGCCATGCCGGAGAGGGACCGGATGCCGGAGCCGCGGGCGAGGCCCAGCAAAACGGTTTCGGCTTGGTCGTCGCGGGTGTGGCCCAGCAGTACGGCGGCGGCGCCCAGCCGGTCGGCGGCCTCGTCCAGGGCTCCGTAGCGGGCGTCGCGGGCGGCGGCCTCGGGGCCGCCGTCACGGCCGACGCGCACGGCGACGGACTCCACCGGGTCGAGGCGGAGCGCGGTCATGCGGGTGACGACCTCGGCGGCGCGCAGGTCGGAGCCGGCCTGGAGGCCGTGGTCGACGGTGATGCCGCCGGCCCGGATGCCGAGCTTGGGCGCCTCGAAGGCCAGGGCGGAGGCGAGGGCCATCGAGTCGGCGCCGCCGGAGCAGGCGACGAGGACGAGCGGCGGGCCGCCGGCCGGGGTGCGCGGGTCGGCACAGGGCGCGGCCCCGGACCGGGTCTGGGGAAGTTCGGTGAGATCGGTGAGGATGTCGTGGAGTACGCGGCGGACCGCCAGGCGTATCGCCGCGACCGCAGGATGGGGACCCATGTCCGGTGCCCTTCGGTGGAGTTCGGATGCCTCGGAGGCTCCCCCGGCAGGTGTCGGGAGGGCCCCTGGTATGGGGTGCTCTGGAGTGGTGCCCGGATTTCCCCGCGGAGCGGGGATGTCACTCAGAGTGCGTCGATGGTGACAGAGCCGAGCCGTTCCCCGAGCATCGCACGCCCTTTCCCGGCCCACGGTCCCTCGGACGGGTGACGCTGCTTCCCCCAGTGAGACATGTTTACGCCCCCTGCGTCACCCCCGTTCGCTCTCTTCGCTCCCCTTGCGGTGCACCCGGGCCACCCAGTCCGCGGGCCTGGCGATCTCGGCCTTGGTCGGCAGTGTGTTCGGAGAGGTCCACACGCGGTTGAAGCCGTCCATGCCGACCTGGTTGACGACGGCGCGCACGAAGCGTTCGCCGTCGCGGTACTGGCGCAGCTTCGCGTCGAGGCCGAGGAGCTTGCGCAGCGCGGCGTCGAGTCGGCCGGCCCCGGTGGCCCTGCGCTGCTGGAACTTCTCCCGGATCTCGGCGACGGAGGGCACCACCTGGGGGCCGACCCCGTCCATGACGAAGTCGGCGTGGCCCTCCAGGAGGGACATGACGGCGGTGAGCCGGCCCAGCACCTCGCGCTGCTCGGGGGTCTGCACGAGCTCGACGAAGGAGCGGCCCTCGTCGCCCCGTTCGGCGTCCGGGCGGGCCCCGGCGAAGGACTGGGCGGCTTCACGGATTCGCTCCAGGACCGTCGAGGGGTCCATGTCGGTGGCTCCGAGGAACGTCTGGATTTCGCCCTCCAGGTGGTCCCGGAGCCACGGGACGGCCGTGAACTGCGTACGGTGGGTCTCCTCGTGCAGGCAGACCCACAGCCGGAAGTCGTGCGGGTTCACCTCCAGCTCGCGCTCCACGTGCACGATGTTCGGCGCGACGAGCAGCAGCCGCCCGCCGCCCGCGGCGGCGCCCGGCAGGTCGCGGGAGGGCGGGGCGAAGGTCTCGTACTGGCCGAGGACGCGGGAGGCCAGGAAGCTCAGCAGCATGCCGAGTTCGACGCCGGTGACCTTGCCGCCGACCGCACCGAGGACGGCGCCGCCGGGAGTGGCGGCGCGGCGCTCCTGCATCGTGCCCAGCAGGGGCTGGAGGAGGGCCCGGAAGCCCGCCACGTTGGCCTTGACCCATCCGGCGCGGTCGACGACCAGCACGGGCGTGTCGGGGAGGACGATGCCCTCGGGCATCATCCGGGTGAACTCGCGCACGTGCCGTTCCGAGGTCCTGGCGTGCCCGCGCAGCTCCGCGACGACGGCCCGCGCCTCGTCCCGGCCGACCTCCGGGCCGGGTCGCACCAGCCGGGTCGCGGTCGCCACCGCGAGGTTCCAGTCGACCATCTCCGCACCACTGATGCTCGTCATGCGTCAACCGTACGTGGACCGGCCCCCCGGCGGACCCCCTACGACGTGGCCGCGACCGCCGCGGCCAGCTTGTCCAGGGCCTTCTCCGCGCCTTCGGGGCCCGGGCTGTTCGAGGTGAGGAAGGCGAAGGCGAGGAGCCGGCCGGAGGAGTCGACGACGGTTCCGGCGAGGGAGTTCACCCCGGTCAGGGTGCCGGTCTTGGCCCGGAGCAGGCCCGCGGCCGGGGAGGCGCCGGCGTTGCGGGCGCGCAGCGTGCCGGTGAACCCGGCGACGGGGAGCCCGGTCAGGACGGGCCGCAGCTCCGGCCGCTGCGGGTCGGCGGCCTCGGCCAGCAGCCCGGTCAGCAGGCCGGCGCTGACCTTGTCGGCGCGGTTCAGACCGCTGCCGTCGGCGAAGCGGGAAGCGGCGGTGTCGACGCCGAGGGAGGCGAGGCGGGCGGCGACGGCCTTCTCGGCGCCCTCGAAGCTGGCGGGCTGCCCGGAGGCGAGGGCGGTCTGCCGGGCGAGTGCCTCGGCGATGTCGTTGTCGCTGTTGGTCAGCATCCGCTCGACGAGCCCGGCCAGCGGGGTGGAGGGGGTGGAGGCCAGCGGCTGGGCGCCCTGGGGGGCCTTGGCGCGGGCGGGTTCGCCGGTGACCGTGATGCCGCGCTCGGCCAGCAGGGCGGCGAAGGCGCGGGCGGCGTCCTTCGACGGGTCCTCGGACCGGTCGACGGGGCCGGAGACGGACTCGTCGGGACGGCCCTCGTCGGCCGTAAGGGCGGTCACGAGCGCGAGGTTGGGGTTGACGCCGATCGGGTGGCGGGCGGGGCCGGTGTAGAGGGAGTCGTCGTACCCGAGGCCCACGGAGGCGGTGCCGGCGGCCTTGAGGGCCTGGGCCGTGTCGGCGGCGAGGGCTACGAGGCTGCCGCCGGAGCCGGCGGGCGCCTTCTTGCGGGCGGTGAGCGAGGGGTCTCCGCCGCCGACCAGGACGATCTGCCCGGGGGCGGCGCCCTGGGCGACGGTCGTACGGATCCGGTGCTCGGGCCCGAGGGCGGCCAGCGCCGCCGCCCCGGTGGCGATCTTGACGGTGGAGGCGGGGGTCATCGCGTCCCGCGCCCCGGCCTCGTACAGCACCTGCCCGGTGGCGGTGTCGACGACGGAGGCGGCGCGGACGGTGCCGAGGGCCCGGTCGGCGAGCAGCGGGCCGAGCGCGGCGGCGAGACCTCCGGAGGCGGCCGCGGCCTGCCCGCGCGGGACGCCCGGGCCGACGGCCCCGAGCACCCCGGGGGCGCTGGGCGCGGCCTGCGGCTGCGGCCCGGCACCGTGATCTGCGCCACCCGTACGGCCCCAGGAGGCGACCCTGTCCCGCTCGGCCTTACGCTGGCCGGAGTCCCAAGGACCGGCGGCGGACACCGTCGCCACCGACAGGGCCAGGCCGAGGGCGGCCGACCCTGCGATGAGCTGCCACGTCTTGAGCGAGGGCACCTCGGACCAGCCCCTTTCGCGATCACACATATGCGTGAGGGACACTTAACCACTGCGTCTTGCCGCGAGCATGGCACCCCACCCCCGCGGGGCGGGGCACCGCGCGCGCTGGAACCAACGCAGTCCCGGAGCAATGAAGCTGATCATGGAGGAGCAGGACGTGGAGTTCGACGTCACCATCGAGATCCCCAAGGGTTCGCGGAACAAGTACGAGGTGGACCACGAGACCGGCCGGATCCGTCTGGACCGACGCCTCTTCACCTCGACCAGCTACCCGGCCGACTACGGCTTCGTCGAGAACACCCTCGGCGAGGACGGCGACCCGCTGGACGCGCTGGTCATCCTGGACGAGCCGACCTTCCCCGGCTGCCTGATCAAGTGCCGCGCGATCGGCATGTTCCGCATGACGGACGAGGCGGGCGGCGACGACAAGCTGCTGTGCGTGCCGGCCTCCGACCCGCGCGTCGAGCACCTGCGCGACATCCACCACGTGTCCGAGTTCGACCGCCTGGAGATCCAGCACTTCTTCGAGGTCTACAAGGACCTGGAGCCGGGCAAGTCGGTCGAGGGCGCGAACTGGGTCGGCCGCACCGAGGCCGAGGCCGAGATCGAGAACTCCTACAAGCGCCTCGAGGCGCAGGGCGGCCACCACTAGGTTCCGCCGGTGAGCGGGTCCGAGGGGCGCTTCGCCCCCGGCCTGCGCACGCGTCAGCGGGCGGCACCCCCCGTCGGGGGTGCCGCCCGCTGTGCGTTTCCGGTGCGGGCCCGCCCCCCTTCGCCGGGGACGAAACGATTCCGCATACTGAAGGCGCGGATGATCACGGGGATGGTCACGGGGGTGATCACGAACAGGAGGACGCGTGGCGGAGGCCGACGGGGCAGAGGACAGGAAGCCCCAGTCCGACGAGGCGCACAGCGCCTTCACCACGCCGTCCGGGATGGCGCCCGAGGCGGCGGAGGAGGACCAGCCGACCTCCGAGTTCGCGGTGCCCGACGGCTTCGCGACCCTCCCGGTGGAGCCGGAGGGCTCCGCGTTCGCCCACCCCGCGACGTACAGCGCCCACCACTCCCCGCCCGCCCACACCCCCGGCCAGGGGTTCCCCGTGACCCGGTTGAAGGAGTCCCCCTGGCAGGACCGGATGCGCACCATGCTGCGCATGCCGGTCGACGTCCGCCCCGTGCCCGACCGCGTGTACAAGCAGCCCGAGGACACCGGCCCGGCCGTGGGGCGCGTCCTCGACCTGACCCTGCGCATCGGCGAGCTGCTCCTCGCGGGCGGCGAGGCCGCCGAGGACGTGGAGGCGGCCATGTTCGCGGTGGCCCGCTCGTACGGGCTGGACCGCTGCGAGCCCACCGTCACCTTCACCATGCTGTCGATCACCCACCAGCCCTCGCTGGTGGACGACCCGGTGTCGGCGAGCCGCACCGTGCGCCGCCGCGGCACCGACTACAACCGCCTCGCGGCCGTCTTCCGGCTGGTCGACGACATCAGCACCCACGACGACGTCTCGCTGGAGGAGGCCTACCGGCGCCTCGCCGAGATCCGCCGCAACCGGCACCCGTACCCCGGCTGGATGCTCACGACGGCCGCCGGGCTCCTCGCCGGCGCGGCCTCCACCCTCGTCGGCGGCGGGGTCCTGGTGTTCTTCGCGGCCGCGATCGGCGCGGTCCTCGGCGACCGGCTGGCGTGGCTCTGCGCCGGTCGGGGACTGCCCGAGTTCTACCAGTTCGTCGTCGCCGCGATGCCGCCCGCCGCCATCGGCGTGGCACTGAACATGACCGGCATCGACGTCAAGGCCTCCGCCGTGATCACCGGCGGGCTGTTCGCGCTGCTGCCCGGGCGGGCCCTGGTCGCGGCCGTGCAGGACGGCCTGACCGGCTACTACATCACCGCCTCCGCCCGGCTGCTGGAGGTCATGTACCTCTTCATCGGCATCATCCTGGGCGTGCTGGTCGTGCTCTACGTGGGGCTGCAGTTCAACGACGCCTCGCCCCGGCCGGAGGAGGTCCTCCAGATCCAGCAGCGGCCGCTGATCCAGATCGCCGCCTCGATGGTGCTGGTGTTCACCTTCGCGATCCTGCTCCAGCAGGAGCGCTCCACCGTGTGGATCGTGACGCTGAACGGCGGAATCGCCTGGTCGACGTTCGGGGCGCTGCACTACGCGGGGGGCCTGGAGCCGGTGCCGTCCACGGCCATCGCGGCCGGTCTGGTCGGCCTGTTCGGGCAGCTCTTCTCCCGCTACCGCTTCGCGTCCGCCCTGCCGTACGTGACCGCGGCCATCGGCCCGCTGCTGCCCGGCTCGGCGACGTACTACGGACTGCTGCTGATCGCCGAGAACCACCTGAGCCAGGGGCTCGGCTCGCTGACCAACGCCGCGGCCATCGCGCTGGCCATCGCGATCGGGGTCAACCTGGGTTCGGAGGTTTCGCGGATGTTCATGCGGATCCCGGGGGCCGCGAGCGCCGCCAAGCGCCGCGCGGCGAAGCGCACCCGCGGCTTCTAGCCCGAGGGCCGCGTCCCGCACCCCGCTTCCGCGCCCGCCGCTGCCCTCGTGCCGGCGTACGGCGCCCGTGCCGGCGTACGGCGCGCTCGGCGCACGCGTACGCCCCGGGGCCCTCTACGGGCCTCCGGGGCGTGACGGGCGTACCGCGGGCGGGCGGGGCCGCGGGCGGGGTTAGCGCTTGGCGTGGCGGCCGCGCTGGCCCGGCGCCTGCGGGCCCTCGTTCTCGACGGCCGGCGCCTGGGCGGCCTTCGCCTTGCCCTCCTTGCGGGCCTTCAGCACCTCGAAGACCACCGGGATCACCGAGACGAGGACGATGCCCACGAGGATCGGCTCGACGTTGGTCTTGATGAACTCGATCTGGCCGAGCCAGTATCCGGCGACCGTGACGCCCGCGCCCCAGCCGATGCCGCCGATGATGTTGTACGTCAGGAAGGTGCGGTACTTCATCGAGCCGGCGCCGGCGACCATCGGGGCGAAGGTGCGGATGATCGGCACGAAGCGGGCGAGCACGATGGCCTTCGGACCGTGCCGGTCCATGAACTCGTGGGCCTTGTCGAGGTTCTCGCGCTTGAAGAGCTTGGAGTTGGGCCGGTTGAACAGCTTCGGCCCGAAGAACTTGCCGATCATGTAGCCGACCTGGTCGCCGATGATGGCGGCGGCCACGATCAGCGTGCAGACCAGCCACAGCGGCTGCTTGATGTACTGGCCGTCCGCGACGAGCAGGCCCGCCGTGAAGAGCAGCGAGTCGCCGGGCAGGAACGCGAAGAGTCCCGACTCCGCGAAGACGATGACCAGGATGCCGATCAGACCGAAGTGCGAGATCAGATAGTCCGGGGACAGCCACGTAGGGCCGAGCGCAATCGTGTACACGGGTTCCGGACTCTCCTGGATCGGGGGGTTGCCGGCGCAGGCAGGCAGGCGGGGCGGGCGTCTCAATTATCAACGCACACGACCCCCGCCCGGTTCCAGGGACCGGCGGGGGTCGAATCCGTGACCTTCCGTCTACACGTTGCGGACCGCGTTGGCCGTGATCGCGTCCCGCACGAACACCGCCAGGCCGGGCCGCAGGGCGTCGTAGTAGGCCGTGAAGCGCTCGTCCGCGACGTACATCTCGCCGAGGCAGGTGTGCATCTCGTACGAGCAGGCGTAGTGGTTGCCGCTGATCCAGCCGCGGTGTTCCTCGGCCAGGTCCATGGCCGGCTCCGACTCGGCGGGCGCGCCCGAGTCCATCAGCGCGACGAGCCGCCGGTTGAGGTCGTCCGCCTGGTCCTGGATCCGCTGCCAGTCGTCCTTCGTGTAGCCGGCCGACCGGCGCTGCGACTCGGCGTAGGCGTCGGTGCCGCCCCAGCGCCGCTCCACCTCCTCCGCGTGATCGTCGGGATCGAAGTCCCCGAAGACCTCGAACTTCTCCTCGGGCGTGAGGTTGATGCCCATCTTCTGTGCCTCCATGGCGTTCTCCACGGCCGCGGCCATCTGCTGGAGCCGGGCGATCCGGCCGGACAGCAGGGCGTGCTGCCGGCGCAGGTGCTCCCGCGGATCCGATTCCGGGTCGTCCAGCAGGACCGCGACCTCGTCGAGGGGGAAGCCGAGCTCCCGGTAGAACAGGACGCGCTGCAGCCGGTCGAGGTCGGCGTCGTCGTACCGCCGGTGCCCCGCGTGGCTGCGGCCGCTCGGGGAGAGCAGCCCGATCTCGTCGTAGTGGTGCAGCGTGCGCACCGTCACTCCGGCGAATCCGGCGACCTGGCCCACGGAGTAGCCCATCTCTTCCGCTCCTCTCGGTTGGGTACGCCCTTCACTGTGGCTCCTCACGCGGCGTGAGGTGCAAGTCCGCCCCGCCGCGGGTCCGGGGACCGGTCAGCGGCTGAGGCCCCGGAAGCGGCCCACGGCCAGGGGGAAGAAGACCGCCAGCAGCAGGAGCGGCCAGCCGACGGCCAGCAGGCCGGCGTGGTCGGAGGCCCACGAGGAGGAGGCCGCCGCCGGGTTGCCGAACAGGTCGCGGACCGCGGTCGCCGTCGCCGACATCGGGTTCCACTCGACCACCGCCCCCAGCCACCCGGGCATCGACGCCGGGCTGGCGAAGGCGTTGGACAGGAAGCCCACCGGCCACACCAGGATTTGCACGGCCTGCACCAGCTCCGGCCGGCCCGCGACCATGCCCAGGTGGATCCCGATCCACAGCATCGCGAAGCGCAGCAGCAGGAGCAGCGCGAAGGCCGTCAGCGCGGCGCCCGCCGAACCGTGCCAGCGCCAGCCGAGCAGCATCCCGACCCCCGCCAGGACGGCGAGGCCCACCGCCGACTGGAGCATGTCGGCCGCGCTGCGGCCGACCAGGACGGCCGAGGAGGACATCGGCATGGCGCGGAACCGGTCGATGACCCCCTTGCCGAGGTCCTGGGTGACGGCCGTCATGGTGCCCTCCAGGCCGAAGGCCATGGTCAGCACCAGCATGCCGGGGACCAGGAACTCGACGTACTCGCCGTCGACGCCGCGTCCGCCGCCCACGAGGAAGCCGAACATCAGCAGCATCATGACCGGGAAGGCCAGCCCGACGACCACCTGCACCGGCTGCCGCGCCCAGTGCGCGAGTTCGCGCCGGGTCATCGTCCAGGAGTCCGAGACCATCCATGCCGCGGCGCTCATGCGGACACCTCCGTACGGTCGGCGCGGCCGGGCCGGGCGGACCCCCCGGACCCGTCGGACCCGGACCCGCCGGACCCGTCCGTCAGGTGGAGGAACACCTCGTCGAGCGTGGGCCGGCGGACCGCGAGGTCCGCCGCCTCGATACCGGCCCCCTCCAGCGCCCGCAGGGTCAGGGCCAGCCCCGCCATCCGGTCCTCGACCGGGAAGCCGAGCGTCGGCGGGTCCGTGGTCACCACCGGGTCCGGGAGCAGCGCGGCCGCCTCCGCCAGCCGGTCCGCGTCCCGCAGTACGACGACGATCCGGTCCGCGCCGACCAGGGACTTCAGCTCGTCCGCCGTCCCCTCGGCCGCGACCCGGCCGCCGTCGACCAGGGCGATCCGGTCGGCCAGCTGGTCGGCCTCCTCCAGGTACTGGGTCGTGAGCAGGACGGTCGTACCGCCGCCCACCAGGGAGCGGACCGCGCCCCACACCTCGGCGCGGCCGCGCGGGTCGAGCCCGGTGGTCGGCTCGTCGAGGAACAGCACCTCCGGGTCGGTGATGAGCGAGGCGGCGAGGTCGAGGCGGCGCCGCATGCCGCCGCTGTACTGCTTCACCGGCTTGCGGCCGGTGTCCGCGAGGCCGAAGCGGTCCAGCAGCTCGTCCGCCCGCAGCCCGGCCCGCCGGGCGCCCAAGTGGTAGAGGCGGCCGAACATCTCCAGGTTCTGGCGCCCGTCCAGTTCCTCGTCGAGCGCCGCGTGCTGGCCGAGGAGCCCGATCCGCGCGCGGACGGCGGCCGGGTCGGTCCGGGCGTCGTGGCCCGCGACGCGGACGGTTCCCGCGTCGGGGCGCAGCAGGGTGCTCATGATCCGTACGGCCGTGGTCTTGCCGGCTCCGTTGGGGCCGAGCACCGCCTGGACGGTGCCGGCGGGGACCTCCAGGTCGAGCCCGGTGAGGGCGGGCTTGTCCCCGTACCGCTTGTGAACGCCTTCGACGAAGACCGTCAAAGCGACTCCTTTGCTAGTCAAACTTGAATAGCGAGCTGCGCCAAGGTACTGCCCGCGAAGGGCCTAGTCAAACTTGATTACGCGGACTCGCGGATTACGCGTACGGATTCTCCTGGCCCTCGGCCAGAACCCCCACGAACGGTTCGCCGCCCTCGCCCGCGAAGGAGTACGCGCCCCCCTCGATCCGGGCGATCAGGCCCCGGGTCCAGTCCGCCTCGGCATCGGCGGAGTGCACCCAGCGGTGCATGATCTCGCCGATGTGCCCGAGCTGCTGCGGGCCGCCCTCCGGCGTGTAGTAGTCCGTCACCGACGAGCGCCACTGCGCCAGCTTCCCCAGCCGCTCCCGGAGCAGATCCAGCACCTCGGCCCGGGGGAGGTCGACCATGAAGCCGAGCGCCGAGGAGAGGAGGTCCGCCTTCTGGTCGTAGGCGGCCAGGGCCTCCCGCAGCAGCTTGAAGTACTCCTCGCGGCCGGCGGCCGTCACCTCGTACTCGGTGCGCGGCGGACCGCCGGCGACGCTCGGAGCCACCTCGTGCGCGAGCAGGACGCCCTGCTTGGCCATCTGCTTGAGCGCGTGGTAGATCGACCCGGGCTTGGTGTTGGACCACTCGTGCGCGCCCCAGTACTCGAGGTCGGCCCGCACCTGGTACCCGTGCGCCCGCCCGTGCTGGCGGACGGCACCGAGGACGAGAAGCCGGATCGCTGACATGGGGCCAGGCTACTCACCCCATCGCGCGGGTCCCGTCGAGGGATTCGCGGATGATGTCCGCGTGGCCCGCGTGCCGGGCGAACTCCTCCATCAGGTGCAGGAGCAGCCAGCGCATGGAGACCTTCGCGTCCTGCGGGAACCAGGGCGCCGGCGGCAGCGGGAAGCTGTCGTCGAGGCTGGGGACGGCGCGGATGAAGGCCTCCGTCTCCCGCGCGACCCCGTCCCAGTAGGCCAGGACGGACGCGATGCTCTCCCCCTCGACGAGCCGGAAGGCCTCGTTCCAGTCCGCTTCGGAACGCACGGTCTCGTCGGGCCTGCCCTGCGCCATCCGCAGCCAGCCCAGCTCGCACTCCGCCGCGTGCTTGAGCAGCCCGGACAGCGAGAGCTCGCTGACGCTCGGGCGGCTGGCCGCCTGCTCCTCGTTCAGCCCTTCCGCCGCCTCGCGCAGGGCGGCGCGCTGGGCCTCGACGAAGGACAGGAGGGTGCCGCGCTCGTCACCGGGGACCTCTGTGGAAACCTGAGCCATGGCGGACGCCTTCTTTCCGTGGGGTTCTCGTCGTTCTCGTGGTCTGTGCTCGTGGGCGAGGGGTTGTCGTCCCCCCGCTCACGAGAACCACGCTACGGAGCCTTGCGGTCAGTTCCCGTCCTCAATCGCCGGTTCAGCGCGCCGTGTCAGCGGTCTCGTCCGGGCGCAGGGCCGGGAGCCCGGCGGCCGGCTTCGGCAGCAGGGCCTTGGCGAGGTCCTGGTTGCCCTTCTCGTCCAGCCCGTACATGGCCTCGTAGATATTGCGGACCGCCGGGCCCGAGGCGCCGGAGCCGGTGCCGCCCTGGGAGATCGTCATGACGATCGCGTAGTCCTCGGTGTACGAGGCGAACCACGAGGTCGTCTGCTTGCCCTGGACCTCGGCGGTGCCGGTCTTGGCGTGCATCGGGATCTGCTTCTGCGGCCACCCGCCGAAGCGCCAGGCGGCGCTGCCGGTGGTGGCGACGTCGGCGAGGGCCCCGTCGATGTCGTCGCGCAGCTTCGCGTCCATCGGCAGCTTGCCCTGGACCTTCGGGGCGATCTCCTGCACCGAGGTGCCGTCGGCGCTGACGACGGCCTTGCCGACGCTGGGCTGGTGGAGGGTGCCGCCGTTGGCGATGGCCGCGTAGACGGAGGCCATCTGGACCGGGGTGACGAGGGTGTCGCCCTGGCCGATCGAGTAGTTGATGGCGTCGCCCTCGCGCATCTGGTTGCCCTCGCGGCAGTTCTCGTAGGCGATCTTCTCGGCGAAGGTGCCGTTCTTCTTGCCGTCGCGGCACCAGGCGGCCTTGCTCGCTTCGAAGAAGTCCTGCTTCCACTTGCGGTCGGGGACCCGGCCGGGCACCTCGTTCGGCAGGTCGATGCCGGTGGGCTTGCCGAGGCCGAACGCGTGCGCGGTCTTGAAGAACCAGTCGTTGGGGTTCTTCTTGGGGTTGATGCCGCCGTCCTTCTTCCACTCCTGGTCCGCGATGGCGTAGTACACCGTGTCGCAGGAGACCTCCAGGGCGCGGCCGATGGTGATGTCGCCGTAGCCCTGGGACTCGAAGTTGGTGAAGGTCTGGCTGCCGACCGAGTACGAGCTCGGGCAGGGGTAGCGCCGGTTGAAGGGGTAGCCGGCGTTGACCGCCGCCGTCGAGGAGACCACCTTGAAGACGGAGCCCGGAGCCGCCTGGCCCTGGATCGCCCGGTTCAGCAGCGGATAGTTCGACTTCTTGTCGGTGAGCTTGGCGTAGTCCTTGCCCGAGATGCCGCCCACCCAGGCGTTCGGGTCGTAGGTCGGGTTCGAGGCCATCGCCACGACGCGGCCGGTCTTGGCCTCCATGACGACGACGGCGCCCGAGTCCGCCACGTAGTTCTTGCGGGTGTTGTTCTTGTCGAAGGTCTTGCGGGCCTCGACCATGGCGTTGTTCAGCTCGCGCTCGGCGACCGCCTGCACCCGGGAGTCGATCGAGGTCACCACGTTCGAGCCGGGCTGCGACTTGTCGGTCTGGCCCTGGCCGGTGACCCGCCCCAGGTTGTCGACCTCGTAGCGGGTGATGCCGGCCTTGCCCCGCAGGTCCTTGTCGTACGTCCGCTCCAGGCCCGAGCGGCCCACCTGGTCGGAGCGCAGGTACGGCGAGTCGGAGTTCTTCGCCTTGGCGATCTCCTCGTCGGTCACCGGGGAGAGGTAGCCGAGCACCTGGGAGGTGTTGGCCCCGTCCGGTCCGGCGTAGCGGCGCATGGCGGTGGGCTCGGCGGTGATCCCGGGGAAGTCCTCGGCGTGCTCGTGGATCTGGAGCGCCTGCTCGGTGGTGGCCTCGTCGCTGACCGGGATGGGCTGGTAGGGAGAACCGTTCCAGCAGGGCTGCGGCGTCTTGGCGTCGCACAGCCGGACCTTGTCGACGACGTCCTGGGGGTTCATGCCCAGGACCCCGGCGAGGCGGGTCAGCACCCCCGTACCGCGGTCCTTCATCTTGAGCAGCTCGGTCCGGCTGGCGGAGACCACGAGGTGGGTCTGGCTGTCGGCGAGCGGGACCCCGCGGGAGTCCAGGATCGAGCCGCGGACCGCGGGCTGGACCACGCGCTGGACGTGGTTGTTCCTGGCCTCGTCCGTGTACTCCTGGCCGTTGCGTATCTGGAGGTACCAGAGTCTTCCGCCCAGGGTGAGCAGGAGCGAGAAGACGACGATCTGGATGACGACGAGCCGGTTCTGGACCCGAGGGGTCCGGCCGGTCTCGGGTATGTTGCTCAACTCTGTTCTCCCCCGGGCGGCTGCTCCGCGTACGCCCGGTCGAGTGTAGATCGGGCGCCCCTCAGAAGGGGAAGCGCGTCCGCCCGTGCTGCACCGAGATCCACTTCTGGGTCGTGAACGCCTCGACGGTCGCCTCGCCGTTCAGCCGGCCCAGCCCCGAGGCCTTCTCCCCGCCGAAGGCGGCCAGCGGCTCGTCCCCGATCGTGGAGTCGTTGACGTGGATCATCCCCGTCTCGATGCGCTGCGCGAAGCGCACGCCCCGCTCCACGTCCCGGGTGTGCACCGCGCCGCTCAGCCCGTACGGGGTGAGGTTGGTCAGCCGTACGGCCTCGTCCTCGCCGTCGAAGACCACCAGCAGGGCCACGGGGCCGAAGATCTCCTGGCCCAGCAGCGGGGAGTCCTCGGGGAGGCCGGCCAGGACGGTCGGTTCCACCAGATTGCCGCGCGTAGATCCGCGTACGAGCGCCTGCGCGCCCTCGGCGACGGCCCGGTCCACGAGCGCGGTGAGGGCGTCGGCCTGGAAGGAGTTGATCAGTGGACCGATGTGGGTGTCCGCGTCGTGCGGATCGCCCGTCTTCAGGGCGCGGACCCGGGCGGTGAACTTCTCGGTGAACTCCTCCGCGACGGAGGCGTCGACCAGGATGCGGTTGGCGGCCATGCAGACCTGGCCCTGGTAGACGAACCGGCTGAAGACGGCCGCGTCCACCGCGTAGTCGAGGTCGGCGTCGTCGAGGACGACGAGCGCGCTGTTCCCGCTGAGCTCCAGGACGGTCCGCTTGAAGTGCCGGGCGGCGACGGCGCCGACGTGCCGGCCGACGCGGTCCGAGCCGGCGAAGGAGATCACCTTGGGCACGGGGTGCGTCAGGAGGGCGTCGCCGATCTCCGCTATGTCGGTGACGAGGACGTTCAGCAGGCCCGCGGGGAGCCCGGCGTCCTCGAAGATCTTGGCGATGACCCCGCCGCCGACCACCGGCGCGTTCTGGTTCGGCTTGATCACCACGGCGTTGCCCAGGGCCAGGGCCGGGGCGACGGACTTCAGGGTGACCAGGAACGGGAAGTTGAACGGGCTGATCACGGTGATCACGCCGACGGGGAGTCGCTGGACGCGGTTCTCCTTGCCCTCGACCGGCGAGGCCAGGATGCGGCCCTCGGGGCGGACGGCCAGCTGGATCGCCTCGCGGATGAACTCCATGGCGATGTGGACCTCGTACTCGGCCTTGGGACGCGTCCCGCCGAGCTCGTCGATCATCGCCTCGACGATCTCCTTCTCGCGCTCCTCGGTGATCCGCAGGGCGCGCTCCAGGACCGCGCGTCTGGTGTAGGGGCTGGTGGCCGCCCACGCGCGCTGGGCGCGCTCGGCGCCGCGGTAGGCCTGGTCCACCTGCTCGACCGTGGCCACGGTGATGGCGGCGAGCTTCTCCCCGTTGTACGGGTTGACGTCGATGATGTCCCACGAACCGGTACCGGCCAGCCATTCGCCGTCGATGTACTGGTGAGCCAGGTCGCTGAATATGGACATGCCATCCCTTACTGCGAGCGCGCACCCGTGCGCTGCACCGGAGACCGATCGGTCATCATGCACTGATCAGACGTCATAGTACGTGCGAATCAAGACAGTTGGAGCAGGCCGCGAAGAAGATCCCTGGTCTGGCCCGGGTCCGGGCAGTCGGCCTGAAGTCGCTCCATGGCCCTGCCGTACTGCCCCACTTCCTCGTCCTTGTCCAGGTAGAGGGCACTGGTGAGCTGTTCCAGATAGACGATGTCCTGCAGGTCGGACTCGGGGAAGCGGAGCAGGGTGAAGGCCCCGCTCTCGCCCGCGTGGCCGCCGAAGGAGAACGGCATCACCTGGAGCTGCACGTTGGGCCGCTGGGAGATCTCGATGAGGTGCTCCAGCTGGCCGCGCATGACGTCGCGGTCGCCGTACGGGCGGCGCAGGGCGGCCTCGTCGAGCACGGCGTGGAAGACCGGGGCGCTCTCGGAGACGAGGACCTTCTGGCGCTCCAGGCGCAGCGCGACGCGCCGGTCGATCTCGGCCGCGGTGGCGCCGGGCATGCCGCGGCGGACTACCGCCTGGGCGTACGCCTCGGTCTGGAGCAGGCCGTGGACGAACTGCACCTCGTAGATGCGGATGTGCGAGGCGGCGCCCTCCAGACCGATGTACGTCTGGAACCACCCGGGCAGCACGTCTCCGTAACTGTGCCACCAGCCGGTGGCGTTGGCCTCGCGGACCAGCCCCAGGAGGGATTCGCGCTCCGCGTCGTCCGTGACCCCGTAGAGCGTCAGGAGGTCCTCGACGTCCCGTGCCTTGAAGCTCACCCTTCCCAACTCCAAGCGGCTGATCTTCGATTCGGATGCGCGGATCGAGTAGCCGGCCGCCTCGCGGGTGATGCCGCGGGATTCACGGAGTCGCCTGAGCTGCGAGCCCAGGAGGATTCGGCGCACCACAGAACCGCTGGCTTCTGCGGTCACTAGTCCTGCCCTCCCCATCGCGATGGATGTGCGCCCCTTCCGCACTCGCGTGCGGGCGGGACAGCCAGCGGGGCCCCCGTACCCCAGGGGCCGCAGTCTGCCACCAAAACGCATCGGCCCGTACTCGTTCTGTAACGGAATCCCGCCTGCGGGGAAAGAAGTCCGTCCGTATGCGTAGGAAGAAATGAGCAAGAACCGTCACGGGAGTGGACAGGTCCGGCGCGTGCACGTGCATCTGCCCTTGCATCCGGCTCCGCCATTCGGAACGATGGTCCCCGCGCACCTGCGTGCTGTTCGCGCCGGAGCACGGACCCACCCCGCAGTTCTCTTTGGACGAGGCCGCCGCTTCGCCCGCGAATCCCGGGAGTGCCTCGCATGGGGACGAATGGATCGACCATGCTCGAGCCGTTACGGCAGGGGCTTCCCCCGGTCGACCCCACGGCTGTCTCCGGGTCCGCCTCCTGTGCTCTGCCCGCCCGCTTCGAGGCGGTGCGGGGCGCCCGCACCTTCACCCGCTCGACCCTGTCGCAGTGGGATCTCGACGACCGCTTCGACGACGTGTCGCTGGTCGTCTCCGAGCTCGTCACCAACGCGCTGCGCCATGCCCTGCCCGAGGACGCGCGGGGTACGTGCGCCGAGGCGGAGCCTCCGGTGCGGCTGCACCTGATGCGGTGGAGCACGCGGCTCGTGTGCGCGGTGCGCGACCCCAGCGAGGACCGGCCCGGCGGGGCCTTCTCACCGGAGCGCACGGAGGAGAACTTCGACCTGGAGTCCGGCCGCGGGCTGTTCCTGGTCGACTCCTACAGCGACAGCTGGGGCTGGCACCCGCTCGCGGGACGCCTCACCGGCAAGGTGGTCTGGGCGCTGTTCCTGCTCCACGACTGAGCCGCGGCGCCGTCGCCGGAGACGGCGGACGGCTCACCCCTTACACGCCAACCGGCCGGGATTGATCACTGCGATCAATCCCGGCCGCTGCACGTGCATGGCTTGTATGAGTGCGCTGTTCCGTCAGCCGATCAAGTGATCGAACTCGCCGTCCTTGACCCCCAGGAGCAGCGCCTCTATCTCGGCCGGCGTGTACACGAGGGCCGGTCCGTCGGGAAAGCGCGAGTTGCGCATGGCGACGTCGCCGCCGGGCAGTCTCGCGAACTCCACACAAGAGCCCTGAGAGTTGCTGTGTCTGCTCTTCTGCCACGTCAGCTCAAACAAGGAAGCGAGTTCTGCAGCTGCCATCCCGTTGTACGCGTGGTCCACAGGAAGCCCCCGATAGTGCAGATGTCAACTGCACCGGATCATAGCTGTGTTCATAAGCGCCTGCATGGGCAGATGCACGTGCACGGAGGGTGGCCCACTGATCACAAAAAGGGGGGCCCTTCAGGGCCGCAGGGCTTCGGACACTCCGTCGAGGGAGTCCACGAGCTGCTCGGCGGCCCCCCGCAGCACTCCCGACGCGGGGGTGTCCCAGGCCGTCAGCAGGTCCCGTACGCCGTCCCATTGCGGGACGCGGCGCTCCCGTACGGCCTTGGCCCCCGCCTCCGTCGCGGCGCGCAGCGCCTCGGCGAACTCCGCCGCCCCCGGCACCGGGGCCCCGTCCCGGTCCGGGGGGTGGGCCTCCAGGAGCATGGCGTGGCGGCCCAGCGCCGCCAGGGCGTCGCCTGCACCCTCGGCCGCCGCCCGGGACAGCCCGCGGTGGCGCACCGGCTCACCCGCCGCCCGCGCGACCGCGTCCTGCCAGGCGATGCGGGCGTCGCGGGTGTCCAGCAGGGCCGCGCGGACGTCGGCGCGGCGGGCCCCGGCCGGGTCGGCGTACTGGCGCAGCACGGCGGCCGCGTACCGTCCGTCCGCGGCCAGCCAGTCGGCGAGGCGGGTGCGCAGCCGCGGGGTCTCCCAGGCCGGGTAGAGGGCGTACGCGGCCATCGCGAGCAGCCCGCCGACCAGGGTGAGCGCCACCCGGTCGGGCACCGTCTGGTCCCAGCGGACCCCGCCCATGCCGAGCAGGAAGACGACGTACGCGGAGACGAAGAGCTGCGCGACGGCGTACCCGGTGCGCATCAGGACGTACATGAGGCCCGCGCTGACCACCGCGAGCAGGCCCGACAGGTACATGTCCGGATGGGCGAGCTGCACGATGCCGGTGGCGACGGCGACCCCGACCAGGGTCCCCGCGAAGCGGGCGACGGCGCGGGAGTACGTCTGGGTGAAGTCGGGCCGCATCACCATCACGGAGGCCATCGGCGCCCAGTAGGCGTGCCCGAGCGGCAGCGCGAGCCCGATCACGAGTCCCGCGCAGGCTACGGCGGTGACGCGCAAGGCGTGCCGCAGCACCGGCGACCCGGGCCGCAGCTCCGCCCGTACGGCCTTCAGGACCAGCGGCGCCATCCGCCACAGGGTGGGCCGCAGCATCGACTCCCCCGGGTCGGCGGTGCGCCCCGAGCCCGGCTCGGCCGTCTCCCGTACGTCGGCCAGCAGGGCGGCGAGCCGGCGCGCGGCCCGCAGTGGCGCGCCGGTGAGGAGGTCCGCCGTGTCGGGGGACCTCAGGACGGCGAGGGCCGGAGCGGGCGGCCGGACCGGCTCCCCGTGCCGGATCGCCCGCGCGGCGGCGTCGAGCACCGACGCGGCGGCGGCGAGCAGCTCCCGCACCCGGTCCCGCGCCGGCCCCTCGGCGGGCGCCCCCACGGCCGGGTCGGCGAGCGAGGCCAGCACGGACCGGATCCGCTCGGCGAGCCCCCGCGCCCCGTGCAGTTCGGCGGGGCGCCGCCGGGCCTGCCGGGCCGTGACGGTGGCGGCGGCCCGCGCCCGCATCAGCGGCTGCGGGTCGAAGGGCGCGTGGGGGTCGTGGCGCAGCCGCCGGGCGTAGTCCGCCTCGGCGGCGAGCGCGTCGGCCAGGGCGTCGCGCTGGGCGCCCCAGCGGCGGATGGGGAAGAGGACGATCAGCAGCGCCTGGACCATCCCGCCGGCGGCGATCATCGCGGCGTGTCCGGCGGCCTGCGGGACGGAGGTCGGCAGGGTGACGGTGACCAGCATGATCGCGACGTTGCCCGAGGCGATGATCCCGGCGGTGGGGCCGACCGCCCACATCAGGCTCGCGGCGAAGGTCCAGACGGCAAGGAGCGCGAGGAAGAGCGCGGTGTTCGAGGAGCCGACGAGGTAGCCGACGAAGGTGGAGACGGCCAGGGTCAGGCCGGAGGCGAGGGCGAGGACGGGCCGCGGACGCCAGCTCTGCTGGAAGGTGGCGATGGCGGCCATGAAGGCGCCGAACGCGGAACTGGCGGCGGCCCCGGGACCGAGGAACGCGAGACCTGCGCCGATGACGATCGCGAGACCGGCGGCCGCGCGCAGGGCGACCAGGGGTTCCAGGCGCGTCCGCTCGACCGTCACGCCCGACCGGGCGGTGTCCTTCAGCGCCCGGAGCCAGCTCATGGCGTCGAGCGTAACCGTGCGGTGGCCGCTTCAGCTTTCAGGACTTCTTCAGATTTGTCCCGACCCGCTCCGCGGCTGTTCCATGGGTCCGATCATCATCCGATCGGTCATCATCCCGAAGGTCATCGTCCCGATCGGTCATCGTCCCGATCGCTGTTCGACAGCCGTCCGAGGGGGCCCTCCGTGTTCCGCAACGCCGTGCAACCGTGGCACCTGGTCGTGGTGCTGGTCGTCTGCCTGCTGGTGTTCGGCTCGAAGAAGCTGCCCGACATGGCCCGGGCGGTAGCCGGGCGGGGGTAGAGGGACGGGCCGGCGGGGCGGCGGTCCGGTGCTCTAACGGGGCAGCGGGGTGCGCCTGCCGCCCATGTGCGCGCGGTCGGCGGCCGCCGTGCCGTCCTCCCAGCCCGCGTGGTCGGTGGCCCCGCGCAGCCGGGTCGTCGTGGTCCGGGGGAACATCTCGTCCGCCCGGGAGGTCACCGCCACGTCGCGGGCCACCAGGGCGGGCAGGTTGTCCGGGGCCTCGGCGGCCGTGTGCTCGGCCGTCTCGGCGAGCCGCTGGCCGAGCCTGCTGGCGTACGCGAGCAGGAAAGATTGCCGGAAGGTCTTCGTCCGCTTGCGCCCGCCGGAGCGCTGCGCGGCCTCCGCGCGGGTCATCGCCGCCGTCCCCTGCACGAGCAGCGAGGTGTACAGCAGCTCCACCGCCTCCAGGTCGCTCTCGAAGCCGACCACCGTGGAGAACTCGAAGCCGCTGTTCCACACCGCCCGGCAGCGGTTGGCGGTGGCCACCGCGTCGAGCAGGACCGCCTTGGCCTCCTCGTACGGCGGCTCGACACCGAGCCGGCACGCCCCGGGCACCCGCGCGGGCCCGCCGCCGCGCGCCGCCAGCAGCGCCTCGTCCACGGTGTGCCGGGCCATCAGCTCCTGGGCCTTGGCGCTGAGCGCCTCCGCCTCCTCCGGGAAGGTGGTCGCCTCGGCCTTGGCGAGCAGGGCCCGGATGCGGCCGAGCATCCGCGGCTCGATGTGCGCGTGCTCCCCGAGGTCCGCCGGGTCGCCCGGCAGCGGGCCCACGGGCTCGATCGAGGGCAGCCGGATCAGCAGCCGCAGCACTTCCAGGAAGGCACCGGCCAGCGTGAACCGGTCCGTCCGCTCCCGCTGCGCCAGCCGGTCGGCGTACTCCCCGTCGCTCCCCCACCACGCCTCGGCGTCCGTCCACCGGGCGGGGAGCCGGGCGTAGCGGCGCGCCTCGGCGGCGATCAGGTCCCCGGTGATCCTGAGGTGCCGCTCGTCGAGGTCCCGGCGCACGAGCCGCAGCACGTCGGCCGGCTGCCAGCCGCGCTCCCAGCCCTGCCGTACGTACGCCTCCCCGCGCGCGAGCAGCTCCTGGCCCACCCCGGGCCACAGCGCGGGCTCGGCGACGAGCACCGACGCGCCGGTGTCCAGCCCGGTGTCGTCCTGGGCGTAGAGGGCGGCGGCGAAGGCTCGGTCGACGGTCTCGGCAAGGTCTCTCACACCCTTCAGCTTGGCATGTCCCCCACCCAAGCCCCCATTCCAGCCCCGCGGGGGCTTGAGGCGCGGGACCCTGCCACGGCCCCCATCCCAGCCCCGCCGGCGTTTGAGGCGCGGGGCCCGGGGCGGAGCCCCTTCCAGCCCGGGCAACGGCGCGGCACGACCACCCCCACGCGGGCGCACACCCCTCCACTCCCGTGGCAACGGCCCCCATTCCAGCCCCGCCGGCGTTTGAGGCGCGGGGCCCGGGGCGGAGCCCCGGCAACGGCGCGGCACCCGGCCCGACGACCCCCGGCACGGGACCGGCCCCCCAAGCCCCCGGCAGGGGACCGGCACGGCGCCACCCCCCTGTCAGACCCCGGTGGGACACTCGCACCCGTGAGCGAAAACGCCGGCCGGTGGGCCCTCGCCGAGGACGCCGACGGGTGGTGGCACGCCGCGCCCGTCACCCCCGGGACCCCGACCGGGGCCGGGGCCGGGGCCCCGCCGAGCCCCGCCGGGCCCCGGCTCCGCGTCCGCGACCCCGCCGAGGCGGTCCGGGCCGCCCCCGCCGGGACGCGGTGGGTGTGGCGGTCCACCGCCGCGGTGTACCCCCGCCTGCTCGCCGCCGGCGCCCGCGTCGAGCGGTGCCACGACGTCGAGGACGCCGAGCTGCTGCTGCTCGGCCACGAGGGCCGGTTCGGGGAACCCCGGTCGGCGGCGGCCGCCTGGGCCCGGCTCAGGAACGAGCCCGTACCGCCCGATCCGCCGCAGCGGGCCGCCGTGCCCGGTACGCAGGACTCCCTCTTCGACCCCCAGCCCGCCCCCGTACCCCTCGACGCACTGCTAGCCGTCCACGCCGACCAGGTGCACCGCCTCGGCGCCACCGCCCAACCCGACCGGATGCGGCTGCTCGTCGCCGCCGAGTCCGCGGCCTTCCTCGTCGCCGCCGAGATGAACCGCGCGGGCCTGCCCTGGCGGCCCGACGTGCACCGCGCCCTGCTCACCGACCTGCTCGGCGAGCGGTACGCCGGCGGCGGCGAACCCCGCCGGCTCGCCGAACTCGCCGACGAGGTGTCCGCCGCGTTCGGCCGCCGCGTGCGCCCCGACCTGCCCGCCGACGTGATCAGGGCCTTCGCCGAAGCCGGGATCAAGCTCAAGTCCACCCGCCGCTGGGAGATCCAGGAGCTGGACCACCCCGCCGTCGAGCCGCTGATCGCGTACAAGAAGCTGTACCGGATCTACACCGCCCACGGCTGGAGCTGGCTCGCCGACTGGGTCCACGACGGCCGCTTCCGCCCGGAGTTCATCCCCGGCGGGACCCTGACCGGCCGCTGGGTCACCAACGGCGGCGGGGCCCTGCAGATCCCGAAGGTGATCCGCCGGGCGGTCGTCGCCGACCCCGGCTGGCGGCTCGTCGTCGCCGACGCCGACCAGCTGGAGCCGCGCGTCCTGGCCGCGATCTCCCGCGACCCCGCGTTCATGGAGGTGGCCGGCCGGCCCGAGGACCTCTACACCGCCGTGTCCCGCCAGGGCTTCTCCGGCGACCGGGACAAGGCGAAGCTCGCCGTCCTCGGCGCCGTCTACGGGCAGACCTCCGGGGACGGCCTGAAGAACCTCGCCGCACTGCGCCGCCGCTTCCCCCGCGCCGTGGCGTACGTGGACGACGCGGCCCGCGCGGGCGAGGAGGGACGGCTCGTACGGACCTGGCTGGGCCGCACCAGCCCGCCCCCCGCCACCTCCGCGGACGCGGACGTCGACGCGGACGGGACCGGAACCGGAACCGGAACCGGCGGCAGCGGCAGCATCGGCAGCGAGGGCGGCGAAGCCGGACTCCCGCAGGAGCGCGACGACGCCTGGACCCCGAGCTACGCCTCGGCCAACACCCGGGCCCGCGGCCGCTTCACGCGCAACTTCGTGGTGCAGGGCAGCGCCGCCGACTGGGCCCTGCTGCTCCTCGCGGCCCTGCGGCAGGCGACCGCCGGGATGCGGGCCGAGCTGGTGTTCTTCCAGCACGACGAGGTGATCGTGCACTGCCCGGCCGAGGAGGCCGCGGCGGTCGCCGAGGCGATCCGCGCCGCCGGGGACCGGGCCGGGCGGATCGCCTTCGGCGACACCCCGGTCCGGTTCCCGTTCACGACGGCGGTCGTGGAGTGCTACGCCGACGCCAAGTGACTCCGGACCGGGACCGGGACGGGGTTCAGGCCAGGCCTTCCAGCCCGTGGAGGTAGATGTGGAACTCGTCGCGGACGAAACCCTCCGCCTCGTACAGCCCCTGCGCGACGTGGTTGTCGTACGCCGTCTCCAGCTGCACCGCGGCCGCCCCCGCCGCGGCGGCGCGGCGCAGCACCTCGCGCAGCAGCGCCGTCGCCGCGCCGGTACGGCGCCCGGCCGGGGCCACGTACAGGTCGCTGAGGATCCAGGCCGGCCGCAGGGCGAGGGAGGAGAACGTGCGGTAGACCTGCGCGAACCCGACCGTCCCCGCCCCCGGCACCTCGGCGAGCAGCACCAGTGACTCGTCCTTGGCGATCCGTTCGGCGAGGAACGCCCGCGGGCGGTCCGGGTCCTCGACCTCCACCTCGTAGAAGTCGAGGTAGCCCCGGAACAGCGCGGCCGCGTCGTCGAGGTCCGCCTCCCCGGCGGTGCGGAGCACGACCCCGGTGCCCGGCTGCTGCCCCTGCGATGCCTGAGCGTTCATGTACGTCGTCTTTCCCTCTGTCGGCGTCCCTCGCGGAAACCCATTGTGCGCGGGACGGGAGGGGACGGGATGGGGAGGGGCCTCCGGGGGCGTGCGGGGGGGGGTGGTGCGGCGCGGTGGGGCGCGCCCAGCCGCCTACTCCTTGCCGGCGACCGGCTGGGCGGGCAGCTTGAACACGTGGTCCGGGGTCACCACCCGGGTGATCGCCTCGCCGAACAGGGAGCTGGGCTCGGCCCCTTCGTAGGCGATGTCGGTGTTGAGCAGCACCACCATCGTGGCCTGCGCCTCGGGCAGGTACACGGTCAGCGACTGGTAGCCGGGCAGCGAGCCGTTGTGCCCGATCCAGCCCTCCGCCTCGAAGATGCCGAGTCCGTACCCGGTGTCGGGCAGGTTCCCGGCCGGGGTCGTCTTCAGCCGCTGCGCCTGGGTGGCCGGGGTCAGCAGCCGGCCGGTGGCCAGGCTCTCCGCCCAGACCCTCAGGTCGGCGAGGTCGGAAATCATGGCGCCGGCGGCCCACGCCCACGAGGGGTTCCAGTCGGTGGTGTCCTCGGTCTTCCCGGAGGCCGTCTGGTTCGTGTAGCCGTGGGCGTGCGGCGAGGGGAACTCCGCGCCCCGGGGGAAGAGCGTGTGCTTCAGCCCGGCGGGCCCGACGACCTCCTTGTTGACGTACTCGGCGAGCGGGGTGCCGGTGACCTTCTCCACCACCAGGCCGAGCAGGATCAGATTCGTGTTGCAGTACTGGAACTGCGCGCCGGGCTCGAACTGCACCGGGTGCGAGAAGGAGAACGCGAGCAGTTCCCGCGGGCTGAAGTTCCCCCGGGGGTCGCTGGTCAGCGCCTTGAAGAAGGCTTCGTCGTCGGAGTAGTTGAACAGCCCGCTGCGCATCCCGGCCAGCTCGCGCAGGGTGATCCGGTCGCCGTTCGGCACACCGGAGACGTACGTGCCGATCGGATCGTCCAGGCCGACCCGGCCGTCGTCCACCAGCTGGAGCAGGGCGGTCACGGTGAAGGTCTTGGTCTCACTGCCCATCCGCATGAAGAGGTCGGTGGCCATCGGCGCGCCCGTCGCCTTGTCCGCGACGCCGAAGGCCCGTACGTACTCCCCCTTGCCCGGCGCCGACAGCGACACCAGCACCCCCGGCACCTTCGCCTCGGCCATGACCCCGCGGATCGCGGCGTCGAGCTGCGCGGCCACGGCCGGGGTCAGCCGAAGGAAGGCGTCCGCCGCGGGATCGGTGGCCGCGACCGCCGCGGCGGTGGCCGCCGCGGTCCGGGCCTGCGCGGCGGGGGCCTGCGCGGCGCCCCCGCCGAGGGGCGCCATCACGAGCCCGACCGCGACCGCCGCCATCGCCGCACTGCGCCATCGTGTCGCCATGACGGGCCTCCCACGGTGCCGAACAAGGACCGGTCCCTCCAACGTAACCGCGCCCCTGCCCGGCAGCGACCGGGACGGGGGCGGGCGCCGGGTCGGTCTTCCCGTGTCTGTCCTGATCGCCGGGACAGCACCACGCCCCACAGCGAGCGATTACGGCCAGTCAGCATTTCAATCGGATCACTCTTCGTAGTGCACTACCGCGCGTGCCAGAACCTCGAGCGGCCCGTTCGGAGTTCCGCCGTACCGACGGACTCCACAGGAAGGAGACAACTCACGGCCAGGCGCACCACGGCCCGGATCATCGCCACTCTCGCCACGATGACGACGATGACCGTCTTATCCCCCGCCGACACAGGCACGATCGGCTCTACGCCGGTGTGAACCTTCGACTACCAAGTCGGAGGCGTCACCGACAACAAGACGTACCGCACGTCCCGCGGCGCGACGCATCCCGAGTGCAAGATCGACCCCATGCGCGGCAACGTCCCCCAGAAACGTCCCCGCTACGGCCGGGCCTTGCGCCCATCTGCACATCAACGGCTTTCGCCGGGTCAGCCAGTGCCACCACATCACGAAGCGAGCCGCACATGACCACGCCCACCCCCAAGGCCCCGCCCGGGAGACGAAGCAACGCCGCACCGGGATCCCGCCTTCGTCGTCGGCGCCGCCGTGGCCCTCGCCTTCTTCGCCTTCTTCCCGGCCTCCCCCACGTCATCGACTGGGTTGCGGTCCTCATCTCGCTCGCCGTCGGCGGCCTGGCCCGCTGGGCGTCGCTGGCGTACACCTCGGCCCCTCGACCCGTCCGGCGAGGATGAGTCGTGCCTGCGGGCGATGCCGAGCATGGCGTGGTGGACTCCGTCGCCTTTGAGGCGGCAGTCACGGAGGATCTTGCGCGTCTTCACACGCGCGAGGACGTGCTCGCGCCAGTACGCCGCGACCAGCAGGGCCCGGTCCTCCAGCGGCAGGTTCCACGGCCGGCCCTTACGGGCCGCGTCCGCACCCCCGCGCCGCAGAACCGTCACCAGCTTCCCGCACTGCCTCGGGCTCAGCCCGCTGAACGGGGCTGTCCAGGACGGCTTTGACGCCGTGATCACACCAGCCGCGGCGAGATCGTCTCATCTTGATCATGCTGCGGGACCGCCAGCCTCTGGCGGGTGCCCGTGGTGCCGGCCACGATGAACAGGACGTCCAGCTCCGGGAACGGCACGCTATCGCGGCCGCGGTCGTCGATGTCTTCGCCACCGAACCGTGCACGGACTCCCCGCTCTTCGAGCTGGACAACGTGGTGGTCACCCCCCACCTGGGCGCCGGCACCGCCGAGGCCCAGGAGCGCGCCGGAACGGCCGTCGCCGCCTCCGTACGGCAGGCACTGTCGGGCCGGTTCGTGCCCGAGGCCGTCAACGTACGGACGGGTGCCGTCGACGGCGCGCTGGACCCGTGGCTGACCCTGACCGAGCAGCTGGGCCGACTGTTCACCTCGACCGCCGGCGGCCTGCCGCGCCGGCTGCGGGTACGCGTCGACGGGGAGATCGCCGGCCACGACACCGCGGCGCTGGAGCTGGCGGCAATCAAGGGCGCGCTCGGCGGGGTGGTCGAGGGAGGCGTCTCGTACGTCAACGCTCCGCTGATCACCCAGGAGCGCGGCATGTGCACCGAACTGGTCCCCGGAGCCGACAGTCCGGTGCACCGCAGCCTGGTCACGCTGTCGGGGGTGCTCTCCACGGTCGGCCACATCACCGTCGCGGGCACGCTGACCGGGCTGAACTCCGGTTCCGGCTGGTGGAGGTGTGCGGCTTCGCGGTGGACCTGCCCCTCACCGGGAACACCGTCTTCCTCCGTGCCCCCGACAGTCCGGGGCTGATCGGCGCCGTCACCGGAGCGCTGGCCGGCGTCCCCGTCACCGCCCTGCAGCTCGCCCACGCCTCCCCGCCCGGGAACGAGGTCCTGCTCGCCCTGAGCGTGGGCCGTCCCATCGTGCAGGAGACCCTGGACGACGCGGCTTCCCGGATCGACGCGACCCGGGGCTGGCCCTTGGAGCAGACTGCATGAACACGGACGGCGACCCGCAGACCCCCGACGACGAGGTGCGCACGAGCATGACGACCGGCACGAGCGGAACCACCTGGTTCCGCAGGTACCCCGCGACATCCGCCCCCCGGCATCGCCTGGTGGTCCTGCCCCACGCGGGCGGCTCCGCGAGCTTCTTCCACGGCTGGGGCCAGGCCTTCGACGGGGACACGGAAGTCCTGGTGGCGAAGTACCCGGGCCGGCACGAGCGGCTGCTCGACCCGTGCATCGACAGCATGGGCGTCCTCGCCGACGAGGTCACCGCGGCACTGCTCCCCTTCACCGACGTTCCCGTGACGCTCTTCGGCCACAGCATGGGGGCCTCGCTGGCCTACGAGGTGGCCCTGCGGCTGGAGGCCCGGCACTCCGTCCGGCCCGCCGCGCTGCACGTGTCCAGCCGCAAGGCCCCGCACCGCCTGACCCCGCGCAACCTCCACGAGCAGGGTGACGCCGCGCTGATCGCCGAACTGCACCGGCTCGGCGGCACCGACACCGCCCTCCTGGACGATCCCGACCTCCAGGAGCTCCTGCTGCCGGCGCTCCGGGCCGACTTCACCATCGTGGGCACCTACGGCCCGCGCAGCGCAATCCCGGTCGGCTGCCCCGTCCACGCCTGGATCGGCGACGCGGACCCGTCCACCGCGGTCGACGAGATGGAGGCCTGGGCCGACATCGCCCCCCGCGGGTTCCGGCTCCGGGTCCTGCCGGGCGGCCACTTCTACCTGGTCGAGCAGCACGACGTAGTGGTCCGCGAGGTCTCGACCCACCTGGCCCCCACGTGACCGGACCCCCCCGATCCCCGGGCACGGCCACACGCGGGTCGGCTCCGCCTCCACCGGCACGCTCGCCGGACGTGACCTCGTACCGCTGGGCGAAATCGCCAACAACCAGGCCCGCCTGGAAAGTCCTACGAAGAAGGTGTCGAAGCGCCCCGGCGGTCCCGTCGAGACGACCGTGCAGTTCCCCGTCTGGATGGACCCGGTCACCCGGCCCCATGCGGTCCTAAGCCGCCTCACAGGGGCACCGGGCCAGCGAAGCCACCCGCGGCTTCGTCTACAACGCCGACATCGCCTCGATCCCCTCGGCGATCCCCTCGGCCGCCACGCGCCGACCCGACCCCGGAAATAGCAAAACCCCCAGGTCACGGCGAGTGAGTCCTGGGGGTTCTACAGAGCCGCCTTCGGGATTCGAACCCGAGACCTACGCATTACGAGTGCGTTGCTCTGGCCAACTGAGCTAAGGCGGCACCGCTGGTCAGACAAGTATTCCCTCGAAGAGGTGCTCTCATCAGCAGCGGCGCCAAGTCTACAGGGTGTCGACGGGTGCCCCGAACCGGGTTCTGCGGGAGGAGGACGTAGGTCACATATTGGTGCAGATGCGGCACATTCGGCGGGTCCATTCGCCGTCACCGTTGAGGGATGAGAGGCCCCGTGGCTCGAGCCGTGCACACCCCACCGGCCCCGGCGCGGCAAGCCGTTCGACGGCGTCCGGGGGCGGGCGCCGGGCGGTGGGCGGTGGGCGGTGGGCGGTGGGCGGTGGGCGATGCTTGCCGTGCTCTGCGCCAGCCTGCTGCTGGTGGCCGTGGACGCCACCATCGCGAACGTCGCCCTCCCCTCCCTCATCGACGACCTCTGGCCCCGTGCGATCCAGCAACTGTGGATCATCGACATCTACGACCTGGTGCTCAGCGGAATCTCGTCACCACCGCCACCCTCGGCGACCGGCTCGGCCGCAAGACGCTCCTCCTGGCCGGCTTCGTCCTGTTCGGCGTGGCCTCCGTGCTCGCCGCCATCGCCGGGCAGGCCGGTGCCGTGTCCGAGACCTCGTACGAGCTCGGGGTCGGCCTCGGCGTCGCGCTCCTCGGATCCATCCACGGCGCCGGGGAGCACGCAGAGACCCTGCCCGACGCCGAAGGCGCCCTGATCACGACCGCGTACGTTTCCATCGGCATCGCGGCCGCCGTGCTGGTGCTCGCGGTGTGGATGGTGCCCGGCTCCTTCAAGGCCACCGGGTCCGGCCACTCAGCCCGCGACACCCGGGTCACCCGGCTCACTGGGTCGCGTCGGAAGGCTCGCACCGCTTGCCGTCCTGCGGCGCCTTGCCCTCCAGCAGGTACCGGTTGATCGAGGTGTCGATGCAGTCGCTGCCGCGCCCGTACGCCGTGTGGCCGTCGCCCTCGTACGTCAGCAAGGTGCCCGATTCGAGCTGCCCGGCCAGGGCCTGGGCCCACTTGTACGGGGTCGCGGGGTCCCGGGTCGTGCCCACCACCACGATCGGCGGGGCGCCCTTCGCCGTCAGCTTCTGCGCCGTGCCCGTCGCCTTCACCGGCCAGTACCCGCAGTTCAGCGAAGCCCACGCCAGCCCCTCGCCGAAGACCGGAGACGCCTTCCGGAACGACGGGAGGGCCGCGTCCACCGCCTCCGGGCCGCTGAACGCCGCGGGCTGGTCGATGCAGTTGACGGCGGCGTTGGCGAACATCAGGTTCGCGTACGTACCGTCCGGCGCCCGCTCGTAGTAGCTGTCGGCGAGGGCCAGCAGGGAGGCCCCGTCACCGTTCATGGCCGCGCCGAGCGCCTCGCGCAGCTGCGGCCAGGCGCTCTCGTCGTACAGCGCTGCGATCACCCCGGTCGTCGCGAGGGACTCGCCGAGCGGGCGGTCCGCGTCGCCGGTCGGCACGGGCTGGGCGTCGACCTTCGCGAAGAACTCCTTGAGGCGCGCCGCCACCGCCTTCGGGTCGCCCGTGCCCAGCGGGCAGTCGGTCTGCTGCGCGCAGTCCTCGCCGAAGGCGTTGAAGGCGGTCTCGAAACCGGCCGTCTGGTCCCGGTTCAGGTCGAGCGCCGGGCGCGAGGGGTCCATCGCCCCGTCCAGGACGAGGCGGCCGACGCGGCCCGGGAAGAGGTCCGCGTACGTCGCCCCGAGGAACGTCCCGTACGAGGCCCCGACGTACGTGAGCTTCTCGTCGCCCAGCACCGCGCGCAGCAGGTCCATGTCGCGGGCGGCGTCCACGGTGGACACGTGCGGCAGGATCCGCTGCGATCGCTCCTTGCAGGCCGCCGCGAACTCCTTGAACGCGGCCACCAGCCGGGCCCGCTCGGCCGCGTCGTCCGGCGTCTGGTCCACCTGCGTGAACTTGTCCATGGCGGGGCCGCTCAGACACTCGACGGGGGTGCTGCGGTCCACGCCCCGCGGGTCGAAGGAGACCATGTCGTACTGGGCGCGGACCGGTGCCGGATAGCCGATGCCCGCGTACGCCTGGAGGTACCCGATTCCGGAGCCGCCGGGCCCGCCGGGGTTGACCACCAGCGAGCCGAGCCGCTTGCGGGGCCCGGTGGCCTTGCGGCGGGCCACCGCGATGTCGACGTCCTGCCCGGAGCCGGGGGACGCGTAGTCCAGCGGGGCCTTCATCGTGGAGCACTGGAACCCGGGGACACCGCAGTCGCGCCAGGTCAGCTTCTGCTCGTAGTACCGGCGCAGCGCGACCGGGTCGGGCGACGGCCGCGCCGGGGAGGACGCCGAACCGGCGGGGGCCGTTGCGGAACCGCCCGCCGAGGACGACCCGGGCGTCGCGGAGGCCCGGAGATCCCCCGACCCGCCGGAAGTGCACCCGGAGAGCAGCAGCCCGGCAGCTGCGATCACGGTCCCGGTCGTACGCAGCAGGCGGCTGGTGTCCATTCCCGGAGCCTACGTCCTGACGGCCGGGGCCCATGGGCGCTCCTGCCCCGGACGGCCGCGCGCCTTCCGTGGTCCGCGCCGGACCGGGCGCGTAACGGGACCGTCCCGGCCCCGGCGGCGGACCGCCCGTACGGGTGAGCCCGTCAACCGCGCGCCCCGACGCGTACCGCTCCGGAGGGCTGTCAGCCCGCGCGCAGCGACATCGTCATCGCCTCGACCGCCAGCAGCGGGGCCACGTTGCGGTCGAGGGCGTCCCGGCAGGCGATGATCGACTCGATCCGCCGCAGGGTCCGCTCCGGCCCCGAGGCACGGGCGATGCGGTCGAGGTCCGGCCGTATCTCCTCGTTGGCGATGGCCACGGTGGAGCCGAGCTGCAGGGCCAGCACGTCCCGGTAGAAGCCGGTCAGCTCGGTGAGGGCCAGGTCGAGGCTGTCGCGCTGGGTACGCGTGCGCCGGCGCTTCTGCCGGTCCTCCAGCTCCTTCATTACGCCCGCGGTGCCGCGCGGCATCCGGCTCCCGGCTCCCGCTCCGGCGCCGAGCGCGGCCCGCAGGTCCTCGGTCTCCTTGCCGTCGACCTCCTCCGCGACCTGCTTGGCGTCCTCGGCGGCGGCGTCGACCAGCTCCTGCGCGGCCTTGAGGCAGCCGCCCACGTCCTCGACCCGCAGCGGGAGCTTCAGCACGGCGGCCCGGCGGGCGCGCGCAGCCGCGTCGGTGGCCAGCCGGCGAGCCCGTCCGATGTGCCCCTGGGTCACGCGGGCGGCCGCCGCGGCGGCGGCGGGCTCGATGCCGTCGCGCCGGACCAGGACCTCGGCGACCGCCTCGACGGAGGGGGTGCGCAGGGTCAGGTGCCGGCAGCGGGAGCGGATCGTGGGCAGTACGTCTTCCAGCGAGGGTGCGCAGAGCAGCCACACCGTGCGCGGAGCGGGCTCCTCGACGGCCTTCAGGAGCACGTTGCCCGCGCCCTCCGTGAGCCGGTCGGCGTCCTCCATGACGATGACCTGCCAGCGGCCGACGGCCGGGGAGAGCTGCGCCTTGCGTACCAGGTCGCGGGTCTCCTTCACGCCGATGGACAACAGGTCGGTACGGATGATCTGCACGTCGGAGTGGCTGCCGACCACGGTGGTGTGGCAGCCGTCGCAGAACCCGCAGCCCGGTTCGCCGCCGAGGGCGCGGTCGGGGCTGGTGCACTGCAGGGCGGCCGCGAAGGCGCGGGCGGCGGTGGACCGCCCTGAACCGGGCGGGCCGGTGAACAGCCAGGCGTGGGTCATCTTGTTCGCGGCGGGCGGCTCGGTCCCGTCCGAGATGGCCGTGACCAGGGCGTCCGCGTCACGGGCGGCGGCGGCCAGCTGCGTCTGGACACGCTCCTGTCCCACCAAGTCGTCCCATACGGGCATCCCGCCCACCACCTTTCACTCTCCGTGCACCCATTGTGGCGGGCGCCACCGACAATTCCCGTCCCGCGGCCGCTCAGCGGCGGCGACGCGGGCCCCTGCCGTTGTCCTCGTCCTCGCCGGGCTCGTGGTGGCGGCCCAGCAGCTCGTCGGCCAGCGTCGGCAGGTCGTCCAGCGGGGTCTCCTCGGCCCAGTCCGAGCGCCCGCGGCGCGGGGGGCCGTCCTCCCCGACCACCGGGAGCTCGCGCGTCCGGTCGTTGTCGGAGTCCCGGAAGATGCCCGGCGGCACGCGGTCGGCCGGGTTCTCCGGCGGGCGCTGGGCCGTCGGCCGCGACGCGGACCGTGCCGGTCCGGCCGCCGCCTGCGGGCCGTCGGCGCGGGAGCCGCGGTCCGACCGCGCCCGGCCCTCCCGGCCGCCGTCCGGCCGTACGGGCGGCAGCACGGCCGTCTCGTCGGTCGGCCGCACCGGCGGCAGCACCGCCGTGTCGTCCGTGGCGCGCACCGGCGGCAGCACCGCCGTCTCCGCCGCGTCCGCGGGGGGCGCCGCGGCCGGGTCCACCTTCGGCACCGGGACCGTCTGGGTGACGTCGTCGGGCCGGACGACCCGCTTGATCAGGGGCGTCTCCACGGTCACCGCGTCGTCCGCGTGCCGGGGCGCGGCCCCGGCCCCGGAGGGAGCAGGAGACGCGGGAGGCGCGGAGGGAGCGGCCGGAGCCGGTGCGGGCGCGGCCGCGGCCTTGGCCTTCGCCGAAGCCGCCTCCGATGCCGCCGCCGCGGCGGCCGCGCTCGCCGCCGCCTCGGCCGCGGCGGCCGCCGCCAGGCGGCGCGCCTCCTCCGCCTTCAGCAGGGACTCCTCCGCCCGCCGCTGCTTCTCCAGCCGCCGCTCCTCGGCCTCGGCCCGCAGCCGGGCCTCCTCCTCGTGCTGCCGGCGCAGCCGCTCCGCCTCGGCGGCGCGGGCCTTCTCCTCGGCCTCCGCACGCAGCCGCTCGGCCTCGGCCCGGGCCCGGGCCTCCTCCTCGGCGCGCTGCCGCTCCTCCACGGCCCTGCGGGCGGCCTCCGCCTCGGCCTTGATGCGGGCCTCTTCGGCCTCGCGGGCCAGGCGGGCCTCCTCCTCGGCCTTCAGCCGCGCTTCCTCGGCCTTGCGCGCGGCCTCTTCCTCGGCCTTGCGCCGGGCCTCCTCCTCAGCGAGGCGCCGGGCCTCGGCGCGGGCGGCGACCTCGGCCTCGGAGAGCGGCAGCATCCTGTCCAGCCGGTGGCGTACGACTGTGGTCACCGAGTCCGGGTCCTGGCCCGCGTCGACCACCAGGTAGCGCCCGGGGTCGGACGCCGCCAGCGTCAGGAACCCGGACCGCACCCGCTGGTGGAATTCCGCCGGCTCCGACTCCAGCCGGTCCGGTGCCTCCGTGAAGCGCTCGCGCGCCGCCTCCGGCGACACGTCGAGGAGCACGGTCAAATTCGGTACGAGCCCGTCGGTGGCCCAGCGCGAGATCCGGGCGATCTCGGTCGGCGACAGGTCGCGGCCGGCGCCCTGGTAGGCCACCGAGGAGTCGATGTAGCGGTCCGAGATGACGACCGCCCCGCGCTCCAGCGCCGGGCGCACCACGGTGTCCACGTGTTCCGCGCGGTCGGCGGCGTACAGCAGGGCCTCGGCGCGGTTCGACAGCCCGGCGGAGGACACGTCCAGCAGGATCGAGCGGAGCCGCTTGCCGACGGGGGTGGCCCCCGGCTCGCGGGTCACGACGACCTCGTGGCCCTTGCTCCGTATCCAGTCGGCCAGCGCTTCCACCTGGGTGGACTTGCCGGCGCCGTCGCCGCCCTCCAAGGCGATGAAGAACCCGGCATCGGATGCCGACTGCACCGGCTCGCCACCGCGCAGCGCCTCGCGCAGGTCGCGCCGCAGCGGTACGCCGCTGCGGTCGTCGGCCTTGGCCAGCACCACCGCGGCGACCGGCAGCAGCAGGGCGCCGACCAGCATCAGCGTGAAGGCGGCGCCGCCGTGGGCGAAGACGACCTCCCCGCCGGTGAGCCGGTGGGGGCCGATCAGGGCGGCCAGCACGGGGCCGGTCACCGCCCCGACGGCCACGGCCACCCGTACGACGGCCTGGAGGTGCTCGGTGACCCGGGACCGGCGGAACTCCTCGGTCTCCTGGTCGATCAGGGTGTGCCCGGTGTTGGCCGCGACGCCCGCGGCGGTGCCGGCGAGCAGCGACAGGAACAGGACGGTCGCCGTGTCCGGCACCAGGCCTGCCAGCAGCAGCGCGACACCGGCCACCGCTATGGCCAGCGCCAGCAGACGGCGGCGGGACAGGGCGGGGAGCACCTTGCCGGCCTGGTTGGCGCGGATCCCGGCGGCGGTGCCGCCCACCAGCGCGAGGACGAACAGCGCGAAGGCGGCGGGGCCGCCGCCGAGGTCGAAGGCGTGCAGTACGGCCACGGCGGCCGCGCAGGACACCGCACCGGCGACCGCGGCGCAGGCCAGCACCAGCAGGGGGACTGCCCCCGTGCGGCCGGTATCGGGCCGGTCGCCGGCCTTGGGGGCCCGCAGGCCCTCCAGTGGTGAACGGGGGCGCGGGGTCTTGCCGTCCGGCAGCACCAGCGGGAGCAGCAGCGAGACCGACGCCGCGAAGAGGCCGGCGGCCACGTACGAACCGAGGGCGGCCTGGTTTCCGGCGAACCAGTCGATGCCGAGGCCGAGGGCCTTGCCGACCAGGGTCGCGGCCAGCAGCGCGGCGGCGGCGACGGGAAGCGCCGCGAAGGCCGTGCGCAGCGTCAGCCGGCGCAGGGCGTCCAGGTGGTCCGGGAGCGGCCGTACGGTCGCCCCCTCGGGCGGCGGCGCCGGCAGCAGCGCGGGCGCGGCGCTCTCCTTGGCCAGCGTCCACAGCCGCTCGGCGGCGCCGGAGACGAAGACGGTGGCCAGCAGCGCGGTGAGCGCGTGGGCCGGGATCCAGTCGAGCCACAGGGGGGCGACGACGAAGAGCGCGAGGCGGACCCCGTCGGCGCCGATCATCGTCCAGCGGCGGTCGAGCCTGCCCCCGGAGCCGACGAGTCCGGCCAGCGGACCGAGGAGGACCGCGCCGAAGAGGAGGGTCGCGAGGATCCGGACGCCGAAGACCGCGGCGACGGCGAGGGCCGCTCCGCGGTAGCCGCCGCCGAAGGCTTCTTCGGAGACGGCCGCCTGAAGGGCCAGCAGCACCAGCACCAGGAGGGCGAGGGCGTCGCCGATGCCGCTCACCAGCTGGGCGCTCCACAGTCGGCGCAGCCTGGGGGTGCGCAGGAGTGCGCGCACCGCCCGCTCGCGGGAGTCCACTGCTAGGGCTTCGTCGTAGGTCGGCTTCGCCGGGGCGGTCACGACCGTTGGCTGCTCGGCTCGCGTCATTCGCCCAGCCTATCCGCTGCGCCTGCGGGGTGCGGAAGGCCTGTGGACAACCCCCGCCGCGACCCCGCGCGGAGGCCCGGCAGCCCTCGCGGCACCCCCTCCGCCACCGCCCCGCGCCCCGCCGCCGCCCCGCCCGGACACGGCGAGGGGCCCCGCACGCTTCCGCGCGGGGCCCCTCGTACGCACACCGGACGCCCGGGGCCTCGACAGCCCCCGACCAAGCCGGACCGCCCGCGACCAGCAGGAACCGCCCGCGACCGGGCAGAGCGGCTACTCGTCCGCCGTGGCGGTCGCCGTCTTCTTCGCCACCGTCTTCTTCGCCGTGGTCTTCTTCGCGGCGGCGGTCTTGGTCGCCGCGACCGTCTTCTTCGCCGCCGCCTTCTTGGCCGGCGCCTTCTTGGCGGCCGGGGCCTTCTTCGCGGGGGCCTTCTTCGCGACCTTCTTGGCCGGGCCCTTCGCCCGCTTCTCCGCGAGCAGCTCGTAGCCCCGCTCCGGCGTGATCGTCTCGACGTCGTCGTCCCGCCGCAGCGTCGCGTTCGTCTCGCCGTCCGTCACGTACGGCCCGAAGCGGCCGTCCTTGACCACCACCGGCTTCTCGCTCACCGGGTCGGTGCCCAGCTCCTTCAACGGCGGCTTGGCCGCCGCGCGGCCCCGCTGCTTCGGCTGCGCGTAGATGGCCAGGGCCTCGTCCAGCGTGATCGAGAACAGCTGGTCCTCGGTCTCCAGCGACCGCGAGTCCGTGCCCTTCTTCAGGTACGGGCCGTAGCGGCCGTTCTGGGCCGTGATCTCCACGCCCTCCGCGTCCACGCCGACTACCCGCGGCAGCGACATCAGCTTGAGCGCGTCGTCGAGCGTGACCGTGTCCAGGGACATCGACTGGAAGAGCGAGGCCGTCCGCGGCTTGACCGCGTTCTTGCCCGTCCTCGGCGTGCCCTCGGGCAGGATCTCCGTCACGTACGGGCCGTAACGGCCGTCCTTGGCGACGATCTCGTTCCCGCTGACCGGGTCCTTGCCGAGCTCGAACTCACCGCTCGGCTTCGCGAACAGCTCCTCCGCGTACGCCACGGTCAGCTCGTCCGGAGCCATGTCCTCCGGTACGTCCGCCCGCTGGTGGCCCTCCGCGTCCTTCTCGCCGCGCTCCACGTACGGCCCGTAGCGGCCGACCCGCAGCACGACCCCGTCGCCGACGGGGAAGGAGGAGATCTCCCGGGCGTCGATCGCGCCCAGGTCCGTGACCAGCTCCTTCAGGCCGCCGAGGTGGTCGCCCTCGGCCGGCACGACCTCGGAGGCGTCCTCCGCGCCGAAGTAGAACCGCTTCAGCCACGGCACGGACTGGGCCTCGCCCCGCGCGATGCGGTCGAGGTCGTCCTCCATCTTCGCGGTGAAGTCGTAGTCGACCAGGCGCCCGAAGTGCGTCTCCAGGAGGTTCACCACGGCGAACGACAGGAAGGACGGCACGAGCGCCGTGCCCTTCTTGAAGACGTAGCCGCGGTCGAGGATGGTGCCGATGATCGACGCGTAGGTCGACGGACGCCCGATCTCGCGCTCTTCGAGCTCCTTGACCAGCGAGGCCTCGGTGTAGCGGGCCGGCGGCTTGGTCGAGTGCCCGTCCGCCGTGATCTCCTCGGCGGCGAGCGCGTCGCCCTCGGCGACCTGCGGCAGCCGCTTCTCCCGGTCGTCGAGCTCGGCGTTCGGGTCGTCGGCGCCCTCGACGTAGGCCTTCATGAAGCCGTGGAAGGTGATCGTCTTACCGGAGGCCGAGAACTCGGCGTCGCGGCCGTCCGCGGCGCGCCCGCCGATCTTCACGGTCACCGAGTTGCCGACCGCGTCCTTCATCTGGGAGGCGACGGTCCGCTTCCAGATGAGCTCGTACAGGCGGAACTGGTCGCCGGTCAGACCCGTCTCGGCCGGGGTGCGGAAACGATCACCCGAAGGACGGATCGCCTCGTGCGCCTCCTGCGCGTTCTTGACCTTGCCCGCGTAGACGCGCGGCTTCTCCGGCAGGTAGTCGGCCCCGTAGAGCTGCGTGACCTGGGCGCGGGCCGCCGTGACGGCCGTCTCGGAGAGCGTCGTGGAGTCCGTACGCATATAGGTGATGAAGCCGTTCTCGTACAGCTTCTGGGCCACCTGCATGGTCGCCTTCGCACCGAAGCCCAGCTTGCGCGAGGCCTCCTGCTGGAGCGTCGTCGTTCGGAACGGGGCGTACGGGGAGCGGCGGTACGGCTTGGACTCGACCGACCGGACGGCGAACGAGGCACCCTCCAGCGCGGCGGCCAGCGCCCGGGCGCCCGCCTCGTCGAGGTGCAGCACCTCGCTCTTGAGCGTTCCGGTGGAGCCGAAGTCGCGGCCCTGGGCGACACGCTTGCCGTTCACCGTGTTCAGGCGGGCCACCAGCGTCGACGGGTCGGACGCGTCGCCGGCCCGGCCGGTGGAGAAGGTGCCGGTCAGGTCCCAGTACTCGGCGGTGCGGAAGGCGATGCGCTCGCGTTCCTTCTCGACGACCATGCGCGTGGCCACCGACTGGACGCGGCCCGCCGACAGCTTCGGCATGACCTTCTTCCACAGGACCGGCGAGACCTCGTAGCCGTAGAGGCGGTCGAGGATGCGGCGGGTCTCCTGGGCGTCGACCATGCGCTGGTTGAGCTCGCGCGGGTTGGCGACGGCGTCGCGGATCGCGTCCTTGGTGATCTCGTGGAAGACCATCCGGTGGACGGGGACCTTGGGCTTGAGGACTTCCTGCAGGTGCCACGCGATGGCTTCGCCCTCGCGGTCCTCATCGGTGGCGAGGAAGAGTTCGTCGGACTCGGCCAGCAGCTCCTTGAGCTTCCTGACCTGGGCCTTCTTGTCGGCGTTGACGACGTAGATCGGCGCGAAGTCGTGCTCCACGTCCACGCCGAGGCGGCGGACCTCACCGGTGTACTTGTCGGGGACCTCGGCCGCGCCACTGGGGAGGTCGCGGATGTGCCCGACGCTCGCCTCGACGACGTACCCGGGGCCGAGATAGCCCTTGATCGTCTTCGCCTTGGCAGGGGACTCGACGATGACGAGTCGGCGGCCGCCCTTTGCGGTCTCGCTAGTCGGGGACAACTTGGCTCTTCTCTCCGGTCGGCACTCGGTCGCAGTACGGCGACGCTGCGGAGTGTGACGGTACAACCCGCCCCCGTGTCAAACGGCACAAGCCCGCAACGGCCACTCGAACGGTAACCCGACAAGCGCCGTTTCTGCCGCCCGGATGCCGCGCCGGACCGTTCCCGGTCACCGGGCCGGGTGGCCGCGGGGCCGTCTGGCCCCGCTCCCGCACCCCTTCCGACGTCGGCGTTCGCCCGGCGGGTACGCCGCCCGCGCCCTTCCGTCAGAGCCGGGCGAGGCACCACAGCCCGAGCGCCAGGAACACCCCGGCGGTGAGCAGGGTCACCGGTACGGCGACGGCGGGGCGCACACCTTCGGCCACCGGCGCGCGGTGCAGGGCGCGCGCCCCCGTCCAGAGCAGAAGAGCGGCCCCGAACAGCAGGAACACGACCGCCGCGAAGACCGCCGGACCGTTTTCCATGCCGCTCCCCTTACCCCCGGGCCGCTCCCGGGATCCCCCCGGATCCCGCTGCGCAGGAGCCTGGCAGGCACGGGGATACGGCGGGCGAACCCCGGGTTACATCCCGGGTCCGGTCAGGCCGCGGGGTCCGTCACCGGCTCCAGGAAGCCCTGCTCGACGAGCATCCTGATCGCCTCCGGCGTGCGGTCGCGCAGGACGATCGGGTCCTCCTGGACCAGCTGCGCGATCGCGTCCAGAATCCGCCCCGCGCTCAGTGAGCCGTCACACACTCCCGCGAACCCGGCGCCCACCGTGTCGACCTTGGTGGCGCGCCGCATCCCGAGGTTCTGGCGGAGCACCACGTGCTCCGGATCCTCCGCGCCGGGCGCTCCGACCTGCTCCTGGACCACCTCGGCGGCGAGCAGGAAGCAGCCCTCCAGCAGCGCCGCGTCGTCGTGGTCCCGCAGGTAGTCCTGGCGGGCGAAATGAGCCAGGACCGTCTCGCCGAGGGGCTGCTCGACCGTGTGGGGCCACTCCTCGACCACGATCGAGGGCTCGGCCGCGTCCGACCGGCGCAGGGTGATCCAGCCGAAGCCGACGGCCCGGGTCTTGCGCGCCTCGAACTCGTCGAGCCACTCCTCGTACCGCCGTGCGTACGCCTCGGGGTCGTCACGGTGGTCGCCCGCGTCGCGCAGCCACAGCTCCGCGTACTGCGTCACGTCCTGCACGTCACGCTGCACGATCCACGCGTCGCAGCCCCGGGGCACCCAGGAGCGCAGCCGGTCGTGCCAGTCCTCGCCCTCCACGTGCTGCCAGTTGCCGAGGAACTGCGCGTACCCGCCCGGGTTGAGCCGCGCCCCGGCCTCCTGGACCAGGGTCCGGCACAGGTCGTCGCCGCCCATGCCGCCGTCCCGGTACGTGAGGCGCGCGCCCGGCGAGATCACGAACGGCGGGTTCGACACGATCAGGTCGTACGTGGCGTCGCCGACCGGCTCGAACAGCGACCCGGCGAGCAGCTCGGCCTCCGGGGCCCCGGACAGCGCCAGCGTCAGGCGGGTGAACTCCAGCGCCCTGGGGTTGACGTCGGTCGCCGTGACCCGGGTCGCGTGCTGGGCGGCGTGCAGCGCCTGGATGCCCGAGCCGGTGCCGACGTCGAGCGCGGAGCCGACCGGGATCCGGACGGTGATCCCGGCCAGCGTGGTGGAGGCGCCCCCGACGCCGAGGACCACCCCCTCCTCCCGGCTGCCGATCCCGCCGGCCCCGCCGACGGCGCAGCCGAGGTCGGAGACGATGAACCAGTCCTCGCCGTCCGGGCCGCCGTACGGGCGTACGTCGACGGCCGCGCGAACCTCGTCGCCCTCGCGCCGTAGCCAGCCGTCGGCAAGGGCCGCCTCGACGGGCAGCGCGGCGGCGGCGTGCGCGTACTGCACGGAGCCCTGGAGCAGGAACAGCCGGACCAGGCTCGCGAGCGGACCGTCGCCGCCGCGCAGGGTGGCGCGCAGGGCGGGAACCGTCTCGCTGCGCGCCAGCGCGGCGTAGGCGGGGGCGCCGAGCAGGTCGAGCAGGCCGTCGGCGGTGAAACCGGCGGCGAGCAGGGCGGTGCGCAGCTCGGCGGCGTGGTCGGACGAGGGGAGGCTGGTGGTACTCACCCGTCCATTGTGTCCGCTGGCGGCGCCGATCCGTGCTGCGCGCGTACGTCGGCGCGGTCCGGGCGCCGTCGCGGGCCCGCGCCGGCCGCCGAGGCGGCCGCGTCGGGGCGTACGGCAGGGCGGCCGCGGCCCCTCCCGGGACCCCGGCCGCCCTGCCGGCGCGCCGCGCGGAGGGCCGTACGGCGTCCCGCCGCGGGCGCGGCGGGCGGCGTCGGCCGCCGCGGCTACTGGGGCGACGGCGCCGTGACCTGGCAGCCCTTCTGGCCGTTCATGGCCTTGTCCAGACCGCCCGCGTTGAGCTGCGTGAGGGCGTCCTTGCCGCCCTTGGTCGCGTTCTCCAGGCCGCCCGCGAGGGTCTTGAGGCCATCGGCGAACTTCGTCTGGTCGTTGACGTCCAGGGCGTCCATCTGGCTCTTCAGGTCGGAGTAGCCCTTCGAGGTCTCCTCGAAGCCCTTGACCGCTGCGGCCTGGGTCGTCTGGCCGTCCTTGACCGGTGGGACTCCCGCCTTCTGCAGGGCGGTCCCCATCGTCTTGTACGACTCGGACATGGTCGCGAAGGCAGCCGAGTCGGTCTTCTGCACTTCGTCTGGCTTGCTGCTCTCCGTCGCCACGCGCTTGATCTCGGCGTTGGCCGTCTCGATCTTCTTGAGTTCGGGCTGCCACTGGTCGCAGACCTTCTTGGCCCAGGCGTCGGCCTTCTTGTTGCCGTCGTCCCCGCCGCAGCCGGACAGGACGAGCATCAGCACCGCACCGCCCGAGAAGGCGGCCGCAAGCTTCTTGTTCACCGGATTGGTCCCTTCGAAGGCTCTCGGCCCGGAAGATACACGCCCGCCATCCGGGGATGCACAAAGGCGGACAGGCGGCGCGTCAGTACGCACCGCCTGTCCGCCGTTCGGGCGTACGCCCGGCCCTGCCCGGCCCTGCCCGGCTGCCGCCCGGGCCAGGCTCGGGCCGGGGCCGGGGCCGGGGCCGGGGCTCGGGCCGGGGCTCGCGTCAGGAGACCGTCGCCGTGCCGGGCGCCTGGACCACCCGCTCGGCGGCCCCGTCCTCGGCCTCGTCCCCGACGGCGATGCCGCGGCGCTTGGAGACGTACACCGCGCCGATGATGACGCCGATCGCGAGGATCGCGACGACCGCCCGTACGACCGCGCTGGCGTCGTCGCCGTAGCTGAACTGCACGACGGCCGGTGCGATCAGCAGCGCCACCAGGTTCATGACCTTCAGCAGCGGGTTGATCGCGGGGCCGGCGGTGTCCTTGAACGGGTCGCCGACCGTGTCGCCGATGACGACCGCGGCGTGCGCGTCGCTGCCCTTGCCGCCGTGGTGGCCGTCCTCGACCAGCTTCTTCGCGTTGTCCCAGGCCCCGCCGGAGTTGGCGAGGAAGACCGCCATCAGCGTGCCCGTGCCGATGGCGCCCGCGAGGAAGGACCCGAGGGCCCCCACGCCGAGGGAGAAGCCCACGGCGATCGGGGTGAGCACGGCGAGCAGGCCGGGCGTGGCGAGCTCGCGCAGCGCGTCCTTGGTGCAGATGTCCACGACGCGCCCGTACTCGGGCTTCTCGGTGTAGTCCATGATCCCGGGGTGCTCGCGGAACTGCCGGCGCACCTCGTAGACCACGGCGCCCGCGGAGCGGGAGACCGCGTTGATGGCCAGGCCCGAGAACAGGAACACGACCGCGGCGCCCAGGATCAGCCCGACCAGGTTGTTGGGCTGGCCGATGTCCAGGCTGAGGTTCATCTCCCCGGCCTTGGCGCCGACCTCCTTGACGGCGGTCGCAATCGCGTCGTTGTACGAGCCGAAGAGCGCGGCCGCGGCGAGCACGGCCGTGGCGATCGCGATCCCCTTGGTAATGGCCTTGGTGGTGTTGCCCACGGCGTCCAGGTCGGTGAGCACCTGCGCGCCGGCGCCCTCGACGTCGCCGGACATCTCGGCGATGCCCTGGGCGTTGTCGGAGACGGGCCCGAAGGTGTCCATGGCGACGATGACGCCGACGGTGGTGAGCAGGCCCGTGCCGGCCAGGGCCACCGCGAAGAGCGCGAGCATGATCGACGTGCCGCCGAGCAGGAACGCGCCGTAGACGCCGAGGCCGATGAGGAGCGCCGTGTAGACGGCGGACTCCAGGCCGACGGAGATCCCGGCGAGGACGACGGTGGCCGCGCCGGTGAGGGAGGACTTGCCGATGTCCCGGACGGGCCGGCGGCTGGTCTCGGTGAAATAGCCCGTGAGCTGCTGGATCAGGGCCGCGAGCACGATGCCGATGGCGACGGCGACGACGGCCAGCACGCGCGGGTCGCCCGGGTGGGCGGCGATCGCGGCGTCCTCGACGCCGACGAGCTCCTTGTAGGTGGCGGGCAGGTAGGCGTAGACGGCGATCGCGACCAGGACGAGCGAGATCACGGCGGAGATGAAGAAGCCCCGGTTGATCGCGGTCATGCCGTTGCGGTCGGAGCGGCGCGGGGACACGGCGAAGATGCCGATCATCGCGGTGACGACGCCGATGGCGGGGACGATCAGCGGAAAGGCTAGGCCCAGGTCGCCGAAGGCCACCTTGCCGAGGATGAGTGCGGCCACGAGGGTGACGGCGTACGACTCGAAGAGGTCCGCGGCCATTCCCGCGCAGTCTCCGACGTTGTCGCCCACGTTGTCGGCGATGGTCGCGGCATTGCGCGGGTCGTCCTCAGGAATGCCCTGTTCGACCTTGCCGACCAGGTCGGCGCCGACGTCGGCGGCCTTGGTGAAGATTCCGCCGCCCACACGCATGAACATCGCGATCAGGGCGGCTCCGAGGCCGAAGCCCTCCAGCACCTTGGGGGCGTCGGCGGCGTAGACCAGGACGACGGACGAGGCACCGAGGAGGCCCAGACCGACGGTGAACATGCCGACCACGCCGCCCGTGCGGAAGGCGATCTTCATCGCCTTGTGGGAGACCTCGGTGAGGTCCTTGGCGGGCTCCCCCTCGGCCGGGGTGGCCTCGCGCGCGGCCGCGGCGACGCGCACGTTGGCGCGGACCGCCAGACGCATGCCGATGTAGCCGGTGCCCGCCGAGAAGAGGGCGCCGACGAGGAAGAACGCGGACCGTCCCGCCCGCTGCGACCAGTCGTCGGCGGGGAGCAGGAAGAGCAGGAAGAAGACCACGACGGCGAAGACGGCGAGGGTGCGCAGCTGCCGTCCGAGGTAGGCGTTGGCGCCCTCCTGTACGGCGGCGGCGATCTCCTTCATGCGGTCGGTTCCCTCGTCGGCCGCGAGGACCTGGCGGACCAGGATCTGCGCGACGACGAGCGCGGCCACGGCCACGGCCGCGATGACGATCACGATGAGCCGGTTGTCATCGGTGAGTACTGCGGCTGCCAGATCAGTGGCGCGATCCGGCGCGATAGGGGTGAAGAGCCCCGTCATTCGTCCTCCTTGACGTGATGAGCTCAAGATGTGGACGGATTGTAGGGAGCGCACCCCGATCAAAACAGTACGCGGGAAACGCAATTGGCCTGCACTTGCCCCTCAGCAATAGATCACGTCACTCCATTACCCTCGAAAGTGGTAATGGGGCAAAAGCATTGACGGCCGATCACCGATCAAGGGAAATGAAAAAGGCCCTGCTCAGCAGGGCCTTGACTGAAGATCAGACGATACGAGGGAATGCCGATTCGGTGGATCTACCGCAGCTCGGACGTCCCCGAAACGGGCCAGCTCATCCGGATGGTCCCGCCCGATTCCCCACTGGTCACCTCGACGTCGTCGACGAGCCCGCTGATCACGGCGAGGCCCATCTCGTCCTCCCCCTCGATGTCCGGGTCCAGGACGGCGTCGATGCCGGACACGGCGTCGACGGGACCGCCGGCGGGGCCGGGGACCTCGTCACCGACCTCGATGGAGAACACCTTCTCCTCATCGGTCAGGACGACCCGGACGGGCGCGGTCAGCCCGTTGCCGCGATGCAGTCCGACGGCGCGCGAACAGGCCTCGCCCACGGCGAGGCGGACCTCGTCGAGGACGGCTTCCTCGACACCGGCCCGGCGCGCCACGGCGGCCGCGACCAGGCGGGCCGTCCGGACGTGTTCGGGCTGGGCGCTGAAGCGCAGTTCAACGGTGGCCATGCGCGTCCCCCTCGGACTACGGGCGTGCCTTGACAGGGGCCCGGGCCGACCATGGCCCGGTACCCCCGTTCTCCCTGCCGGCTGCTCGCCGTCGGGAGCGGTCAGTCAGTGGCGCTGACGGCGTCTTCCACCGAGGTGTGGATGGGAAACACCTTGGTCAGACCGGTAATACGGAAGATCTTCAGGATGCGCTCCTGGTTGCACACCAGGCGCAGCGAACCCTCGTGCGCACGGACGCGCTTGAGGCCTCCCACGAGCACACCGAGTCCGGTGGAGTCGAGGAAGTCCACTCGCTCCATGTCGACAACCAGGTGGTAGCTGCCGTCGTTCACCAACTCCACCAACTGCTCGCGCAGCTTGGGCGCGGTATACACATCAATCTCGCCACCGACCTCTACGACCGTTCGGTCGCCGACAGTGCGAGTCGACAGGGACAGGTCCACGGATCCTCCAGCACCTTGCTATCGAGCGGCGCCCCCCAGGGGCCTCGCCACCCGAAGGTGCACGAGGGATTGGCTGCCGCGATGGCATTCAATCACTTACCGGCAGGGACGCACGACGCCTTGGGACCATTGTCCCGCACGTCGGTGACACACTCGGTTCCGATGGCCAATACTCACCGCCCCGGTCGGCCCACGGCACCCGCGGACCCTCGACCCACTCCGGACACGGTCCTGGACCGCCTGTCACGGGGGCCTTCCCGAGCTGCGCGCATCACCCATACGGAGCACTTGCCCCCTCGGGCGGGTCGTCATGCGGTCTGGCCCGATCGCATCCGAACGGATGTCGTAGCCGCCATCCAGGCCGCCGGAATCGAACACCCGTGGGAGCATCAGGCCGCGGCCGCCGAGCACGCCCTGGACGGCGAGTCCGTCGTGGTCGCCACGGGCACCGCCTCGGGCAAGTCCCTGGCCTACCTCGCGCCCGTGCTCTCCGCCCTCGCGGACGGCGCCGAGGCCCCCAACGGCAGGGGGGCCACCGCCCTGTACCTGGCCCCCACCAAGGCCCTGGCGGCCGACCAGCGGCGCGCCGTACGGGAACTGGCCGCGCCGCTCGGCAACGCCGTACGCCCCGCCGTGTACGACGGGGACACCCCCGTCGAGGAGCGCGAATGGGTGCGGCAGTACGCGAACTACGTCCTCACCAACCCCGACATGCTGCACCGGGGGATCCTCCCCGCCCACCCCCGCTGGTCCTCCTTCCTGCGGGCCCTGCGCTACGTCGTGATCGACGAGTGCCACACCTACCGCGGCGTGTTCGGCTCCCACGTGGCCCAGGTCCTGCGCCGGCTGCGGCGGCTGTGCGCCCGCTACGGCTCCGATCCCGTCTTCCTGCTGGCCTCCGCCACCTCCAGCGATCCGGCCACGGCCGCCTCCCGGCTGACCGGAACCCACGTGATCGAGATCACCGACGACGCCTCCCCGCGCGGCGAGGTCGTCTTCGCCCTCTGGGAGCCGCCGCTTACCGATCTGCGGGGCGAGAAGGGCGCGCCCGTGCGCCGTACGGCCACGGCCGAGACCGCCGACCTGCTGACCGACCTGGTCGTGCAGGGCGTCCGTACGGTCGCCTTCGTCCGCTCCCGGCGCGGTGCCGAGCTGATCGCCGTGATCGCCCAAGAGCGCCTCGCGGGGGTGGACCGCTCGCTGGTCCGGCGGGTGGCCGCCTACCGGGGCGGCTACCTGCCCGAGGAGCGCCGGGCCCTGGAGCGGGCCCTGCACTCCGGCGAGCTGCTGGGACTCGCCGCCACGACCGCCCTGGAGCTGGGCGTGGACGTCTCCGGCCTGGACGCCGTCCTGATCACCGGATACCCCGGCACGCGGGCCTCCCTGTGGCAGCAGGCCGGCCGCGCCGGGCGCTCGGGGCAGGGCGCCCTGGCCGTGCTGATCGCCCGGGACGACCCGCTGGACACCTACCTGGTCCACCACCCGGAGGCACTGTTCCGGCAGCCGGTGGAGGCCACGGTCCTGGACCCCGACAACCCGTACGTCCTCGCCCCCCACCTGTGCGCGGCGGCGGCCGAGCTGCCCCTGACCGACGCCGACCTGGAGCTCTTCGGCCCGGCCACCGAGGACCTCCTCCCGCAGCTCGAAGCGGCCAGGCTGCTGCGGCGCCGGGCGACGGCCTGGCACTGGACCCGCCGGGAGCGCGCCTCCGACCTGACCGACATCCGGGGCGGCGGCGGCCGCCCGGTGCAGATCGTCGAGGCCTCGACCGGCCGGCTGCTGGGCACGGTCGACGAGGGAGCCGCCCACACGGCCGTCCACGAGGGCGCCGTCCACCTCCACCAGGGCCGCACCTACCTGGTCAGGCACCTCGACCTGGAGGACTCGGCCGCCCTCGTCGAGGAAGCGAACCCGCCCTTCTCCACCACGGCCCGCGACACCACCTCCATCGCCATCCTGGAGACCGAGACCGAGATCCCGTGGGGCTCGGCCCGGCTCTGCTTCGGCTCCGTCGAGGTCACCAACCAGGTCGTCTCCTATCTGCGCCGCAAACTGATCACCGGCGAGGTCCTGGGCGAGGCCAAACTCGACCTGCCGCCCCGCACCCTGCGCACCCGGGCCGTCTGGTGGACGGTCACCGAGGACCAGCTCGACGAGGCCCGGATCAACCCGGAGATCCTCGGCGGCGCCCTGCACGCCGCCGAGCACGCCTCCATCGGCCTGCTCCCCCTGTTCGCCACCTGCGACCGCTGGGACATCGGCGGCGTCTCCGTGCCGCTGCACCCCGACACCCTCCTCCCCACGGTCTTCGTCTACGACGGCCACCCCGGCGGCGCCGGCTTCGCCGAGCGGGCCTTCCACACGGCCCGCGCCTGGCTGACCGCGACCCGCGACGCCATCGCCGCCTGCGAGTGTGAGGCCGGCTGCCCGTCCTGCATCCAGTCCCCCAAGTGCGGAAACGGCAACGACCCCCTCCACAAGCGCGGCGCCGTCCGCCTCCTCACCCGCCTCCTCTCGGAGTCCCCGGAACCCCCGGCGGCCTCCCTCCCCGAGGCCGCCCCCGAGCCTTCCCGTCCGTAACCGCGGTCCCAGGGGGCCATCCGGGTGATCCGCCCGCTCCCGTCACGGCTCCTCCGGTCCCGGGCGGCCGGAGTCGGCGGGCGGGGAGGACGGGGAGGAACCGGCCGGGGGACGGCTCTCGGCGGGCGGGCCCGCGCGGGCCTGGATCCCCGGGGTGAAGGTGCCGGTGGCCGGGTGGGCGCTCACCTCGGCCACCTCGCCCAGGACCCGGCAGGAGCTCAGCTCCGCGTCCTGTGCCCGCGCCACCCGCCGGGCCGCGGCGCAGGCGGCCTCCGGCCCGTGGGCCCAGGACGCGGCCGCCGCGAGGGCCGCCAGGTCGGCCGCCGCCGCGGCCCGGTGGCGGGCCACGACGGCCTGCCCCAGCACGAGCACGCCCCCGAACACGGCGCTGAGCACCGTCGTCACCAGTGCCGCCCACACCGTGGCCGACCCCCGGTCCCGGCTCACGGGGGCGGCCCCACGCTGTCCTCCGCCAGAGCCACCGCCCGGGCCCCGAGCCGTACCGGCAGGCCACCCGGCCCCGGCGCCGGAGCCGCCACCCGGACCCGCCACAGGTCGCCCGTCCGCTCCAGCTCCACCTCCGCCCCCGGCGGGGCGGCCGCGCGCGCCGCGGCCACCGCCACCTCCACCGGCTCCGACCGGGCCGCCGCCCGGGCTCCGGCCCGGGCCGCGTCCACGCACCGGATCTGCGCGGCCGCCGCCATCAGCGCCCACACCAGCAGCGCCGCGAACAACACCAGCGCCGGGATCACCAAGGCGGCCTCCGCCGTCACATATCCCCGGTCGGCCCTATTTCCACGTACGGCGGAGTTCTCCTCAGAACGGCACGCGGAGTTCTCCTCAGAACGGCACATCGAGCGCCTTCCCGATGGTTGACTGAAGGGCCGTGGAGACCACTTCGCTCGTCACCACCTTGTACAGAACCGCGGCGAACGCACAGGCTGCGATCGTGCCCATGGCGTATTCCGAGGTGGACATCCCTTCGTCGCCCCCACGGCCACTCCAAGCCGTCCGCACGCGGCACCAGATGATCCTCATGGCAACTCCCTTTGATTTCCGTTGTAGACGTTCGTGATCAATGTGTTCTCAGGTGTCGGAGAGAAGTCCGGAGGCCATTCCGATCACCACCGGCGCCACCCCGATCGCTAGAAATGCGGGAAGGAAACACAGCCCCACCGGTGCTGTGACGAGAACCGCCGCCCGCTGCGCCCGCGCACCCGCCTGCCTCGCCCGGTCCTCGCGGAGACCCGACGCGATCCGGGACACCGGTTCGGCGGCGGGAGCCCCCGTCCGGGCCGCCCGTTCCAGGCAGTCCGCCAGCGCTCGGGCACCCGGTATGCCGGCCAGCCTCCCCCACGCGGAGCCCGGTTCACCGCCGAGTCGCAGCTCCGCCCCGGACCGGGCCAACGCCTCGCCCACCGGCCCCCCGAGCGACTCGCCCACCACCTCCGCCGCCTCCACCGGCCCCGCCCCGGCCGCCAGGCACGCGGCCAACAGATCGGCGGCCATGGGCAACTGACGCTCCGCCTCCCCCGGGTCGACCGCGCTCTGCGGCCGCGGCGCGGTCTGCCGACGCCACACCCCGACCGCCGCCACAGCCCCCACGGCCGGGCCCCAGCCCCCGCCGATCAGCACCCAGGCCACGAAGAACACCCCGGCCGGGGCGGCCCACACCGTCCACAGCCCCCGCAGCCGCGACCGCGACACGGGCGCCGCCCGGCGGGCCCGTTCCGCTCCCAGCAGGGCCGCCACCCGGCGGCGCACCGCCCGGGCGCGGACCCTTCCCGTCAGCGCCGACACCGCGCACACCGCCACCGGCACGAGGCACAGCGCCGTTCCCAGCCTGTGGACCTCGGCGGCGGCCATCACCGCTCCCCCGTCCGCACGATCCGCCGGCACCACAGGATGCCCAGCCCCTCCAGCACCCCGCCCGCCAGCAGGCAGCCCCAGCCCATCGGGGTGTGCAGCAGGACCCGCAGCGGATCCGCCCCCAGCCCGGTGCCGATCAGCAGGCCCACCATCGGCAGCAGGGCGAGCACCACCGCCGTCGACCTGGCGCCCGCCAACTGGGCCCGCAACGACTCCCGCCGGTCCCGCTCGGCCCGCAGGGCCCCCTCCAGCCGGTCCAGCCCGGCGGCCAGTCCGGCGCCCCCGTCGACCGACACCCGCCAGCAGGCCGCCATCCCCGCCAGCCCCTCCGCACCCGGCTCCCGGGCAGCGTGGCGCAGCGCCCCCGGTACGTCGCCGCCGAACGCCGCGGCGGCCAGCACCCCCGCCTCCGCCGCCCCCGGCCCCCCCGGCCCGGCCGCCGAACGCCGCATCGCCGCCGTCAGCGCCTGCCCTGGCTGGGCGCCCGCCCGCAACTCACCCACCGCCGCACCGCACAGCGCCACCACCTCGGCGGCCCGCGCCGACCGGGCTCGCTCCCGCGCCCGGATCCGCAGCCACCGGCGCACCAGGGGCACCGCGGCCGCCCCCGCCGCCAGCGGGATCACCGACCCGCCGGCCACAGCCACCAGCAGCCCGGCCCCGAGGCAGGCCCACTCCGGCCAGCGGGCCGCCGCGCGCACCCGTACGGCCGCCGCCACCCGATCGCGGCGGGAGGGCCCGCGCACCTGCGCCGGGCCGACCCCGGCGAGCACCACCCGGGTCCGCCGGGACACCCGGTCTCCCCCGGCGAGCAGCCAGGCCGCCGCTCCCGCGCACAGCACCCCGGAGAACACCGGGACCGACAGCACCGCCCCCGCGCTCACCGGGCACCCCGCAGCAGCGGACGCAGCCGCTCCCAGCCCAGCTCCCGCACGAAGCCGCGCGCACCCCACCGCAGCGCCGGCACGGTGACCACGAGCCCGGCGGTGTCCCGTTCCAGCACGTGCACCTCGGCCACCCGGCGGCGCCCTTCACGGTCCCGGACCAGATGGACCACCAGAGTCAGCGCGGCCGCCAACTGACTGTGGAGGGAGGCCCGGTCGAGTCCCGCAGCCGTACCCAGGGCCTCCAGCCGGGCCGGAACATGGGCGGCGGCGTTCGCGTGGACCGTGCCGCAGCCCCCCGGGTGCCTCGCCTAACACTCCAAGGCGATCGACTCACTAAGGACCTGGTGTGAGCCAACCCACCTGCGTCATCTACGACCGACTCTCCCGCCTCCACGCTGACGAAGCCCCCGACCACCGCATCAACGCCTGCAAGGCCTGCAAGGCCTATGCCGCCCAGCGAGGGTGGAAGGTCGTTCATGTAGCGACCGACACGAATGTCTCCGGCGCCACGTGCCTTGAAGACCGGCCCGGCATGCGGGAAGTCCTCTCCTGGCTGCCCCGTGTGAACTACGTGTTGGCCGCCAAGCTGGACCGGTACGCGCGCAGCGTCCTGGAGTTTCAGCGGCTACTCAAAGTCGCAGCGTCCACGGTCACCACGGTCATCACTGCTGACGGCATGGTCTCGCCGGAAAACTCGTCGTTCATCGTCAACGTTCTCGCCTCATTCGCTGAGTACGAGCGGGAAATGATCACGGCCCGCATCACGGAAAGCAAGAAAGACCTCCGCTCGAAGGGCGCCCACATGGGCGGCATAGCCCCGTACGGGTATCGCACCATCGGCGGTATCAACAAGAAGACTTGGGCCATAGACGAACCAGCGGCAGCCATCGTGCGTGAGTGCGCTGACCGGCTGATCAATCACGGGGCTTCGCTGGTCGGCCTTGCAGCGGACCTGAATAGGCGCGACATCCTCCCCCCAGCGGACCATGCCCGGCAGCGAGACGGCCGAAAGGTGCGGGATCAGCGCTGGCACACAACGACTCTGCGGGACGTGCTCTACACGCCGTCTCTGCGCGGATGGGCCATTCAGGCTGCGCCGGGCAAGAAGCGGGGCGCGCTCACCAATCAGCCCGTGCTCGACGCTAAGGGGAATCCCGTATCGACCGGTCCGGCGATCCTTGACGCTGAAACGTGGACGGCTGTGCGCGACATACTCGACGGCAAGGCCAAGGGCAGGGGAACCGACCGGACCGGCAAGGCACTGCTGCTGCATGTGGCGGAATGCTCGGACTGCGCTGGCCCCATGTACCGGCAGCGCCGTGTTTCCAGCGAGAAGGACTATGGGCGCTACGTGTGCCCGAACGGTGTCGGCAAGAACAGCCTGCATCCGTCCAATGCCATTGCCGCCCCGGCGCTGGAGGAGCTGGTCACCGCCGATTACCTGCAACGGTTCGGCGGAATGGCGCTGATGAGGTGGGCTGAGCCGGACGGCAGCGCGGTACTGCATCTGTCTGAGGTGACCGGCCAAATCGAGCGCCTTGCCGGGAACCTTACCCAACTGGATCCGGCAGGCCCGTCAGCACGCATGGCAGTCGGTCAGCTCAGGGCCCTTGAGGCACGGCAGCGGGAATTGCAGCATGAAGCCACCCACGCTGAGGGCCGCTGGGTTGATGCTGGGGGCACCGTGGGCGAAGCCTGGGAATCCCGCAGCGAAGCCGGGCGCCGGGATCTTCTGGAATCGCTGGGAGCGCGTCTGATCGTTCGGCCGGTAACGCCGGGGGCAGTCCGCCGATTTGATGCCCAGCGGGTGACGTTGACGTTTGAGGGTCCGGCATGGTGGCGCGAGGGCGACCCGATGGCAGCGCACTTGGTGGCTCTCGAACTGGAAGAAATACTGAGCCACACCATGTGAGCTAAGTCTCTTTGTAACGCTAGGGCGGTTGCTGGCTTCGGCTGGTAGCCGCCCTTTTGCGTGTCAGCGGTCATGAGAGTGCAGGAAGGTTCCTGACACCCTTTCAGAACAACCCCTCTGACCTGCAAAGATGTAGAAGTGTATTTGAGACCCACACAACCAACCCACCCTAGGGTTCTTAAGGGGATTGCCGGATCACACCTTGGATCTACACTTCTACATCCCAGACCAGGCAGCCGACTCAGGGCGATTCTGACGAGAAAGCCCTCAGCGTCTCCCTGAGGGTCGAAAGCTGGACCTGCGACCTCTGAGCCAGGCGAGTGCTCCAAGGCGCTTACGTGGGCGTACAGGACTCCTGAGGGTGCTATCCGCGCGCCACCACGAACCCACTTACCGAAGTTCGCATGTGCCAAGCTGCCCGACCCCTGGGGGGTGCCCCCCTTCCGGCCCTGACTTCACCCGGCAGGGAGGTGAAACCCTGGCGCCGCAGGTTGAGGCGTTTGCGCGGGTAGTTGCTGAGCGTGACAGCCCGCAGACCGTCCATCAAACGATGGTTTATGAGACGGCCCGACTGGCGCCCTGAGGGGCCCGAATTTGCGTTCAAAACCCGTCTCACAACCTCCCTGAAACCCTTGATGTTCTGAGACGAGTTGTGAGACGATGTGGTCATGAACACGAACACGGGACACCTCATCGGTTACGCACGGGTCAGCACGGATGACCAGGAAGCGCAGTTGCAGCACGACGCGCTGACGGCAGCGGGTTGTACTCGGATCTTCACGGACAAGGCGAGCGGCAAGAACACGGACCGCCCGGAGCTGACGGCGGTACTGGACTACGTCCGCCCGGGGGACACCCTGTGCGTGTGGAAGCTGGACAGGTTCGCTCGCTCGCTCATCGACCTTGTGAACATGGTGGATGCTCTCGCTGCCCGTGGGGTCGGCTTCAAGGTGCTGACGGGTGCGCTTGCGTCCATTGATCCGAACACGCCGGACGGCCGCCTGATGCTTCAGGTGGTTGGCGCCATGGCGGAGTTTGAGCGCAGCCTGATCAAGGACCGGACGCGTGCGGGTCTGGACGCTGCTAGGGCTCAGGGTCGTGTGGGCGGTCGTCCGGCCGTGATGGACGCTGACAAGCTCGCTATGGCCAAGGCTCGCAAGGCTCAGGGGGAGAGCGTCACGGCCATCGCCAAGGCGCTTAAGGTGTCCCGCGCGACGCTGTACCGGGCACTGGACGAGAGCAAGTAGCCCGTACCCCCGAAAGGCCGTCTGCCCGCTGTGGTGGACGGTCTTTCTGCTGTCCGGGAGCTCGGCCGGGACAGCCTCAGGACTGTTCGACCTCTGCCATGAGGAGTCGCAGAGTGAGCGAGTGCTTTTCCGGCGGCAAGGCATCCAGCGCGCCCCGTGCGTAAGCGGTCCCGCCGGATACGTCGCCAGACCGGGCGAGCATCAGCCCCCGGTGCATCTCAAGATGAGTCGCGAACCGGGGGAGCTCTGCGGGCAGCTCACGCCGCGCTGCCTCCTGCGCCTGAACCGCTCCCTGTTCGTCTCCCAGGCGGGCCAGGAGGAGCGACAGGAAGACGTTCATGCGCCACCAGGGCACGGCATAGTCGCTGGTCTGTTCGTAAGACCCTGCCTTGTCGAAGATGCGCCGACCATCCTCGGCAAGCTTGAGTGCTGTGGCTCGGTCACCTCGGAGCGCTGCCGCGTGCGCCTTGCCCATCACGGCGTTCAGGAGGCCCAGGGAGGGCCGTTCCGATATGGCCAAGGCTTGGTCCGCCAGCACGTCAGCGACTCCTAGCGATGCCCCTTCGTAGCCCAGGGCAATAGCAGCACGGCCACGAACCCACACGCGTGCTTCATCGTCTCCGGACTCGTCTGCGGCTCTCGCTGCCATCCGGTACCAGTGGACAGCCTTGGAGCCGTCCGAACCCGGAAACGTCTTGGCATACAAGGTCATCAGGCGAGAGGCGACCGACCACAGCCGGGGGGTGTCTAGCTGTTGCTGGACGACGACGAGTTCACCGCTGATGCGACGCTGGATGTCGGCAGCGCCAAGGCTCATGTACTCCGTGCCATAGGTGGATAGCTTGGCTTCCCAGGCGTCCACTGAGGGCCCGCCGGACAGTCGGGCGGAGAATCCTGCGGACAGCAGGTCTGAGGCGATCACGGGGGCTATGGCGACCCCGGCAACGTCGGTGAGGAAGGTACGGCGCTCCACGTCGTTCTCCAGGACAGCTAGGGGTACGTCGAGCGTGGCGGACAGCGCAGCGAGGTAGTAGGCGCCGGGGCGGATCTTTCCCCGCTCCCAGTTGCTCACGTACTCGCGGGACAGCGTCGTCCCGTACGCCTCATTGATCGCTGAGGCTAGGCGGCCCTGGCTCCATCCGCGAGCCGTCCGCAGGTCCCTGATCAACGTCCCGAGGTCCATGCGCTCAGCCTGCCACTACAGGTGCCACTAGACAGCCAAATACCCACCCTGCGGGGCGTCTTCACACTACGGATCGCACTATGCCGTGCAATTGCATGAGTCGATGGTTAGAGCACACTCCATGTGGTTGGCGGAAGGGTGCGTGATGGCGGCGACGGCTGAACAGCTATGGCGGCAGGTACCGCAGCGGGACCCCTTCGAGCGGCCGGACGCGGAGCCCCACCCCGGGTGCGATGTCTGTGCGGCGCTGGTGAAGCAGCGGTCTGAGTTCCGCGCGGAGGGCAACGCCAGCAGAGTCACTGACTGCAACATCGAGATCCGGCAGCACCCTCACCCCGAAGGGTCGAGCGTCCTCCGAGCCCGGAAGAGCGCCCGGTGAACCGGCTCAAGCTCGGTGAAAAGGTCTTTGACCGGGAGCGGCAGATTCGGGGAGAGGCAGTCAAGCTCTACCCGTCACCTCTCGTCGTCCGGCTGATGGACCCAGGCGGGTTCCAGTGGATCGCCCGAACCGCTTCCTGTGTGCCGCTGACTCGGCGTGCACCCAAGGAGAAGCCCCCCGTCCGCATCCCACCCGGCACGGCCCCCGTGGACTGCCCGCCTCACGAACTCAAAGTCGGTGATCACGTCTTAGCCGGGGGGTGCCTTATCCCCATCGCGGATCTCCGATACAGGGCCGGGGCTACCCGGACGATGATCCTGCGGAATGGTGCCGTGTGTGTCGCTGAGCGGACCATTCGCGTCTATCGCAGGTTCTAGTAGGGCTTGGTCAGGTCGGTTGTGGTTGAGCGTGTCCTTCTGGCCCGGTGTTGCGTTGAGGGGGCGTGACTCCGGACGAGATTGTGTCTGT
>NZ_JBHXQN010000021.1:0-128869 GCF_042717785.1 Streptomyces sp. NPDC058619 | reverse complement strand
ATCCAACGGCGTGACTGTGACAGCCATACCCGGGACCCCTGGGCCCCACCGATCTTACGAATGACCAGTTCAGACCCACATCAAGAAGGTAGGACACCGTGACGACGATGCTGGACACCCCTGTCGCCCTGCGGCACGGGCGGGATCTCGTGAGTCCCGCACTGTTCGAACGCCTTGCCGCGTTCTGCTCAGACGAGTACGGCTTCGAACGCGTCGTGGCCGACCGCGTCATGGGCCAGGCCATCGCGTTCGTCTACGTCATCGGCAGCGAGAAGGCGTACGACCTCGCGCCGAGCGAGCGTGTGGACCCCGGCTGGCACACGTTCATGCTCCACACCCAGGACTACGCCAACTGGTGCCAGGAGCGGTTCGGGTACTTCGTGCACCATGCCCCGAACTCCAAGGTCCGCACCGGTCCCCTGATGGTCTCCACGGTGGACCGGATCAGGGCGGCCGGCTTCGACCTGGACGAGACGCTGTGGATCACCGCAGCCGAGTGCAACCAGTCCGCGTGCTGCGGCGATGGCGGCTGCTGCTGATCAGCGCCGGACCCGCTGATCCCCCACCTGCACGAAGCGGTCCGGACGCCTGCATCGCGTCCGGACCGCCTCACTTCCCAAGGGTTCCATGAATGACAACCACTATCGCGAGCTTGACGGGGCACAGCAGGGTCACCGTGTTCGCTCTCTTCGGGACCGTGTTCGGCTACGCCGCCCACCACCTCGATAAACGGCGAATCGGGGAGGTGGCCATCGTCGGCCCCCTCTCTCCCGGAGCGGACTGGTTCCGGCTCTGGCAGATGGCGGCCACCATGTGCAAGGAAGGTGCGACGCGGGAATCGATGAGTCAATGGATCTTGATGCAAGCGACCCGCGCGTTCGTCGTCGGTAGCGACCGCATCGCCCAGTTCGACACTCAGTGCTGGAAGCTGGAGCCCGGAGGCCGACAGGTCAGGTTCGGCGCCACCTATGCCAACCGCGACGAGCTGTGGACGGGCAACATGACCGTCGAAGGACTCACCCCCGAGCAGGTGGCCGAGCGATCCTCGATCTACCGGGCCTGAGCGGCGATGTACCGCCACCGGTACGAGTTCACCTTCATACCTGGCGACCCGCAGAGCGGGTGGGGCGAAGGGCGAGAGTTCATCCGCGCCGGATGCGGCCGTCGTCCTTGCCGTGGACCGCGAGCGCTTCGTCGGTCTTCTGAACGCCGACGCAGGCTCACGTGTACTGCGGGTGGCGGCGGCGCGCGTGCACGCCCCGAGCGCGGCACGGCAGCCGCCACCCCGCGACCCGCACTCGCCAAGGCGTGTCCTTGGCGTCCCCTCGCGTCGAATCGCTACCCACCAGGGTGATCACAACGTGACGGATCGTCAACACCTCGTTAGAGGTACACGCGCGGTTCCCGCCCGGAGGGGTGATTCTCCGGCGGTCCGTCCGAGGCGCAGTCCCCCGCCGCCTTCTCCGCGCGGTCGACCTCGCACCAGATCCGTTTGCCCGCGCCCTCGCGCTGCCAGCCCCAGCGGTCCGCCAGGCCGTCCACCAGTTCCAGGCCCCGCCCGCCCGTGTCGTCCCCGGCGGCCTGCCGCGGTGCCGGGGCCCGGTCGCTCGCGTCCGCGACCTCGACCCGCACTCCCGGTTCACCGAAGAGCATCCGCAGCACGGCCGGACAGCCCGTGTGCACGACCGCGTTCGTGACCAGCTCGGAGATCAGCAGGATCAGCGTCTCGGCGAGCGGTTCGTCGTCCCCTATGCCCGAGCCCGCCATCCGGGAGCGGGCCCACCGGCGCGCCCGGCCGACCTCGGCGGGATCGGGTCCTACCTCCAGCTGAACCTGAAGCACCTGCACCGCTCACACCATCCGAACCGGCGGACACTTCGCCTCGCGACAGGACGGGATCACCCAGTGTGATCCCCTTGCGGAGCAGCATGGTTGACGTACAGTCACCACAACAAGCACTTCGGGCATATTCCCGCGCGAAGGAGTAGGCGTGGTGCATACTGTGCGACGCCCTCGCCGCTCAACCGCTCGCATTCGTGGGAGCGTACCGGAGCAGGCCCCCGACTCCGGGCCGTAATGAGTCGGGCGAAGGACACAAACCGATATCAACTCTCTGTAATCAGACATGCGTCCCACCTCGTCTCTCCCGTACCTGGCTCCGTCGTCCCGCGCCTGCCCCACGCACTCACCGTGTACTCCCGGCGCTTTCCGTGCGCCGTTCCGTCACAGCGCGCTACGACCCCGACGCCAGCAGCTCCTCCGCCAGCAGTTCCTCCGCCTGGGCCGCGGTCCGCCACTGCTCGGCCCGCACCCACGCCCGTTTCAGGTGCAGGTGCACGTCCGCCTCCCAGGTGAAGCCCATCCCGCCGTACACCTGCAGGCAGTCCCGGGCGCCCGCCACCGCCGCCTCGTCCGCGAGGAGCTTGGCCGCCGCGATCTCCCCGGGGTCGGCCGTCACCGCCGCCGCGTAGACCGCCGTACGGGCCACCTCCGCCCGTACCAGCATCCCCGCGCACAGGTGCTTGACCGCCTGGAACCCGCCGATCGGCTGCCCGAACTGCTCCCGCTGCGCCGCGTACCGCACCGCCAGCTCCAGCGTCCGCAGCGCGCTCCCGACCTGGAGAGCGGCCGTCAGCAGCGCCCCCGTCGCGCGGTACTCCGAGACGCCGCCACCGTCCCCGCCCCCGTACGCCGCCACCCGGTGCAGCGGCGTCAGCGGGTCCGCCGAGCGGACCGGCTCCCCGGAGGGCACCGGCTCCCCGGAGGCCCCCAGGACGGCGTCCGCCTCCCCGAGGTACGCCACCAGGTCCCCGCCCAGGTCGTGGGCGGTGACCACGGCCTTTCCCTCCGCGGCCCCCGGGACCAGCCCGGCGGCGAGGTGCGTGGCGACCAGCGGCCCCGGCAGCAGGACCCGCCCGGCCTCCTCGAAGGCGAGTGCCGCCTCCGGCAGCCCGAGCCCGACCCCGCCCTCGGCCTGCGGGAGCCGCAGCGCGAAGAACCCGGCCTCGCCCAGCTCCCGCCACAGCCCCCGGTCCACCACCGGCCCGCCGGCCGGCCCCGCGCCCGGCGCACCGCCCCCGGCCGCGCCGTCCACCGACGCCCGCAGCGCTTCGCGCCCGTACCGTCCCGCCAGGAGGTCCCGTACGCCCGCGCGCAGCGCCTCCTGGTCTTCGGTCGGCTGGAAGTGCACGCCCCTCACCGGCCCTTCGGAAGGCCGAGGATGCGCTCGGCGACGATGTTCCGCTGGATCTGCGAGGTGCCCGCCGCGATCGTGTACGAGAGCGACGAGAGGCGGTCCAGCGTCCACTCCTCGTCCAGGACGAGGGACCCGGCCCCCAGCACCTGCGCGGCCGTGTCGTACAGCTCCTGCCGGGCGTGCGAGTACGCGAGCTTGAAGACGGAACCGCCGGTGCCGGGGACCCCGCCGGAGCTCCCCCGAGTTCTCGACTTCGCTCGAACAGGGGGGACCCCCATCGACTCGCTGACGTTCCACTGCGTGAGCCGCCACAGCGCGCCGAACTCCCCGTACAGCCGGCCCATCCTGCGCCGCAGCACCGGGTCGTCCCAGCTGCCGTTCGCCTTGGCCCTGCGGGCCAGCTCGCCCAGGGTCCGGCGGCAGGCGACGACCTCGCCCACGAAGGCGGTGCCCCGCTCGAAGGAGAGCGTGACCATGGTGACCCGCCAGCCGTCGTTCTCCGCGCCGACCCGGTTGGCGACCGGGACCCGCACCTCGTCGAGGAACACCTCCGCGAACTCGGTGGACCCGGCCAGCGTCCGCAGCGGCCGTACCGTCACCCCGGGCGCGTCCATCGGCAGGGCGAGCCAGGAGATCCCGCGGTGCTTGGGTGCGTCCGGGTCCGTGCGCACCAGCAGCTCGCACCAGTCGGCCACCTCCGCGTGCGAGGTCCACACCTTCGAGCCGGTGACCACGTACGCGTCGCCGTCCCGGACCGCGCGCGTGCGCAGGGACGCCAGGTCCGAGCCCGCGTCCGGCTCGCTGAACCCCTGGCACCACACCTCGTCGCCCCGCAGCACCGGCGGCAGCCAGCGCGCCCGCTGCTCCGCCGTGCCCTCGGCGGCGATGGTCGGGCCGGCGTGCAGCAGGCCGACGAAGTTGGCGCCGACGTACGGGGCGCCCGCGCGCTCCGTCTCCTCCAGGAAGATCAGGTGCTGGGTCGGGGTGGCCCCGCGGCCCCCGGCGTCGAGCGGCCAGTGCAGGCCCGCGTACCCGGCGTCGTGCAGCCGGCGCTGCCAGCCCGCGTCGTAGGCGCGGCGGCCCGGCCAGTCGTCGGGGGACGGCTTGGCGGGCAGCCCGGGCAGCACGACGGCGAGCCAGGCGCGCAGCCGGGCCCGGAACTCCTGCTCCTCCTCGCTGTAGGTCAGGTCCATCAGCGGTCCAGGTCGAGGCCGAGCATGCGGATGGCGTTGCCGCGCATCAGCTTGTAGACGGTCTCCTCGTCGAGGCCCTTCACATGGTCGAGGGCGACCTCCTTGGTGTGCGGGAAGGTCGAGTCGACGTGCGGGTAGTCGGTCTCGAAAGTGGCGTTGTCGCGGCCGACCACGTCCAGCGAGGCGATGCCGTGCTTGTCGCGGAAGAAGCAGCAGAAGATCTGCCGGTAGTAGTAGGTGGAGGGCGGCTCGGGGATCAGGTCCCGGACGCCGCCCCAGGCCCGGTGTTCCTGCCACACGTCGTCGGCGCGCTCCAGGGCGTACGGGATCCAGCCCATCTGGCCCTCGCTGTAGGCGAGCTTGAGCGTCGGGAACTTCACCAGCACGCCGCTGAACAGGAAGTCCATCATCGAGGCCATCGCGTTGTTGAAGCTGAGCGAGGCCTGGACGGCGGGCGGCGCGTCCGGGGAGGCGGCGGGCATCTGGGAGCTGGACCCGATGTGCATGTTGACCACCGTGCCGGTCTCCTGGCAGGCGGCGAAGAAGGGGTCCCAGTAGCCGGAGTGGATCGACGGCAGCCCGAGGTGGGTCGGTATCTCGGAGAAGGTCACCGCCCGCACGCCGCGGGCCGCGTTGCGCCGGATCTCGGCCACCGCGAGGTCGATGTCCCACAGCGGGATGATGCACAGCGGGATCAGCCGGCCGCCGCTGTCGCCGCACCACTCCTCGACCATCCAGTCGTTGTAGGCGCGCACGCAGGCGAGCGCCACCTCCTTGTCGTGGGCCTCGGCGAAGGTCTGCCCGCAGAAGCGCGGGAAGGTCGGGAAGCACAACGAGCCCTCGACGTGGTTGAGGTCCATGTCGAGCAGCCGCGCCTTGGGGTCCCAGCAACCGCGGCGCATCTCCTCGCGGGTGATCCCCTCCAGGGTCATGTCGTCGCGGTCGAAGCCGACGGCGGCGATGTTGCGCTTGTACGGGAACTTCAGGTCCTCGTAGATCCACCAGTCGGTCGGCGGGCCGTCGGGGTCCATGGAGATGACGTACTTGCCGCCCGTGTACTGGAGCTCGCCGATGCCGGCGGTGAGCGGCTTCGGGCCGCGGTCGCGGTACTTGGCGGGCAGCCAGACGTCGAAAAGGTGTGCGGGCTCGATCACGTGGTCGTCGACGCTGATGATCCGAGGCAGTTCCACAGGTCTCCCCAATCTGATGGATCGTCAGAAACAAGCTAGCCCCGCCACCCCTGGACCGACAAGCGCCGGCGCTCTACGCTCTCCGCTGGATCTGACTATCCGTCAGTTAAGGGAGGTCTGGGATGCCGGACACCGCGACAGAGCTGAGCCGGTCCCGCACCCTGTGGGAGCTGATCGACCGCCGGGCCGCGCTCACCCCGCACACCACCGTCCTCATCGAGGCCGCCGAGGACCCCGCCGACGACCGCCGGCTGACCTTCGGCGAGCTCCGCGACCGCTCGGAGCGCGTCGCCGCCGGCCTGTACGGCATGGGCGTGCGCCCGGGCACGGTCGTCGCCTGGCAGCTCCCCACCCGCATCGAGACCGTGCTGCTGTCGGTCGCCCTCGCCCGGATCGGAGCCGTCCAGTCCCCGGTCATCCCCTTCTACCGGGACCGGGAGGTCGGCTTCGCGCTCCGCGGGTCCAAGGCCGAGTTCTTCGCCGTCCCGGGCCGGTGGCGCGGCCACGACTACCCCGCGATGGCCGAACGGCTCGGCGCCCGCGGGGTCTTCGAGGCGTACGAGGACCTGCCGGACGGCGACCCCGCCGTCCTGCCCCCGCCGCCCGCCTCCGGCACCGACGTCCGCTGGATCTACTGGACGTCGGGCACCACCTCGGACCCCAAGGGCGTCCTGCACACCGACCGGTCCCTGATCGCCGGCGGCTCCTGCCTCGCCCACGCCCTGCACCTGAGCCCGGCCGACGTCGGCTCGATGGCCTTCCCCTTCGCGCACATAGCCGGGCCCGACTACACCGTCATGCTGCTGCTGTACGGCTTCCCGGCCGTCCTCTTCGAGAAGTTCGCCATGCCGGACGCGCTCGACGGCTACCGCCGCCACGGCGTCACGGTCGCCGGCGGCTCTACGGCCTTCTACTCCATGTTCCTCACGGAGCAGCGCAAGGACCCCGCGACGAAGCTCATCCCCACCCTCCGGCTGCTCGCCGGCGGCGGCGCCCCCAAACCGCCGGAGATCTACCACGCGGTCGTACGGGAGATGGGCTGCCAGCTGACCCACGGCTACGGCATGACCGAGGTCCCGATGATCACCATGGGAGCGCCGGACGACACGGCGGACCACCTGGCCACCACCGAGGGCCGCCCCCCGGCGGGCATGTCCATCCGCGTCACCGCCCCCGACGGCACCCCGCTGCCCCCGGACACGGACGGCGAGGTCCGGCTCAAGGGCGAGGCCGTCTGCCGCGGGTACCTCGACCGGGAGCAGTCCGCGGAGGTCTTCGACGCCGACGGCTACCTGATCACCGGCGACCTCGGGCACCTGACCCGGGACGGCTACCTGGTCCTCACCGGCCGCAGCAAGGACGTCATCATCCGCAAGGGCGAGAACATCTCGGCGAAGGAGATCGAGGACCTCCTGCACCGGCTCCCCGGCGTCGCCGACGTGGCGGTCATCGGACTCCCGGACCCGGCGCGCGGCGAACGCGTCTGCGCCGTCGTGGAACAGCCCCCGGGAGCGGCCCCGCTGACCCTCCCGCAGCTCACCGCGTACCTGCGTGCCGAGGGCCTGGCCACCCACAAGCTCCCCGAGCAGCTGGAGCTCCTGGAGTCCCTGCCCCGCAACGAGGCCCTGCGCAAGGTCCTCAAGTACCGCCTGCGCGAACGCTACGCCTGACCGCCGCCGGGGGGGTCCTGGGCCGGGGCACCGCCCCCGCACCGGTCCACCCCGCCCCGCCGGGAGGCTACAGCCGGCTCAGCGAGGCCGCCGCGAACAGGACGTCCCGGATCGCCTCCCGGTCGCCGTGCTGCCCCGCGGCCGCCTCCTCCGGCGAGATGTGGCCCGCGGCCACCTGGCAGAACTCGACGCCGTCCAGCGCGATCTCCGCCACCGTCCGCTCCGCCGACGGCTTCGCGGCCGGCGAGTCCAGCGCGATGTCCCAGCCCCCGCCGCCCGCGCCCTCGATCGCCAGGTGCAGCGTCCGCCCCGGCGCACCCGCCTCGACCAGGCCGCGCGCCGGCCCGGCCAGCCCCGCCCGGCGGCGCTGCGCCAGCGCCCCCGGCAGCAGCCGGGCCGCCAGGTCGATCATGCGGTGCAGGTGCGGCCCGGAGGGGGCCTCGTACGGGTAGTCCACCGCCTCGGCGATGTCCCACGCGTGGACCCAGCACTCGAAGGCCCGCTCCAGGAACGCGTCCCCGAGCGGCAGCGCGAAGGCGCCGTAGTCCACGGCCAGCTCGGCCACGCCCCCGCCGGCGAAGGACACCGTACGCACCAGCGTGTGCCCCTGCTCCCGCCACGGGTCGCGGACCTGCCGGGTGGTCGGGTGCCCCGAGGCGTCCCAGAAGTGCTCCGTCCGCGCGGCCGGGCCGGCGCCCGGCGGCGCGTCCGGACCCAGCGGGTCGTCCAGCCCCAGGGCCGTCGCGACCATGCCGTCCACCGTCAGCAGGTGCCCGATCACCCCCGCCACCGTGGTCCGCTGCGAGCGGCTCCCCTCCTCCTCGAACCACTTCAGCCGTACCGGGGTGTGCCACTCCGAGTCGCCGAAGTCCTGCAGCAGCGCGTCGAGGCGCGCCGTCTCGGTGTCGTACGGGCTCGCCCACACCGGCACCGGGATGCGGGCCGGCCGCTTGCCCAGGCAGTCCTCCAGCACCCGCGACCGCAGCAGCGGCTTGAGGTCGAGGGGCTCCTCCGGGTGCAGCAGGCCCACCGCGTCGCGCAGCCGCAGCGCCTCCTCCGCGCAGGGCGCGCACTCGGTGAGGTGCTCCTCCACCGCCTGCGTCTCGTCCGCGGAGCACGCGGCCAGCGCCCACGCCCCGAGCAGGGACTTCAGCACGGCGTGCGTGGGCGGGACGGCCGCCGGTACGGGGTCCGGTCCGGGGTCCGGGGCCGGTTCACCGCGCGGCTCCCCGGGCACCGGCGGCTCCGGCAGCGGCTCCGCGGACAGCGGCGCGTACTGCGGGTCCAGGTCGTCGGCGGGGCCGCGGGGACCCGGTATCCGGGCGGGCCCCGCAGGCCGCTCGTACCCGTCGTCGGGTCGCTCGGCGGGGCCGGTCATCGGGGCGTTCCATGGGTGCGGTGGCCGTGTCCGGGAAAGGAGGTGTCGTCCAGCGGGAGGGTGTTGGCGGTCGACAGCAGCTGCAGCCCGAGCCGCAGCCGGCGCCGCGCCTCGTCCTCGCTGATCTGGAGGTCGGCGGCGGCCTGCCGGTAGTCGCGCCGCTTGAAGTAGGCGAGTTCGAGCGCCGCCCGCAGGGGCGCGGGCATGGAGGTGACGATGAAGTCGGCGCGGGCCGCGGCGCTGGCACTGCGCACCTTCTGCTCCAGTTCCTCGTGCGAGCCGCGGCCCCGCTCCGCCTGCCGGAGCCGCGCCACGGCCTGGCCCTGGGCGATCCGGGCGACCCACGACCGCATGGAGCCCTGCTTGGGGTCGTAGGCGTCGGGGTTCTCCCAGATGTACGAGAAGACCTCACGGGTGGTCCGGTCTGCGGCCTTCTCGTCGCCCAGCACCCGGTGCGCCAGGCTGTGCACGAGGGAGGCGAAGCGGTCGTACAGCTCCCCGAGCGCGGCAGCCTCACCGCGGGCGAGGCGCTGCTGCATGCGGCGGTCCCAGCGCGGTGGTGCGTCCTTCGGCATAGTGCCCCCAGCCGTGTGTCGACGCATCGAATGTAGTGGGCACATGGCGTTGTGCGCCTGTTTTGGGGGAAGCCCGCCCCGAAAATGCGCCGAGCGTGATAAGGGCATGGCGCCGCGTGAACGGTGGTACGAGCATGGGGACATGGGTACAGGCGTACGCGCCCCGCCGCGCTCCCCGTGCGCGGGTTCGATGTCGCCACCTCCTTGACCGCTTCGCTTAACGCGCAGGCCACGTAGGCCGTACGCTCCTGCAGTGTCTTGATCTGAACCCCACCGCACACGTGAAGGCGGAACGCCGAACATGGACAGCGCACGATACGAGCGCAAGATCGCCGCCCGATTCGCCACCTTCGACCAGGACGGGTCCGGCTATATCGACCGGGAGGACTTCAGCGCGGCCGCGAAGGCCGTGCTGACCGAATTCGGTACCACCGCACGCTCCGACAAGGGCCAGGCGGTCTTCGCCGGCGCCGAGGCCTTCTGGCAGGGCATGGCGGGCATCGCGGACGTCGACGGTGACCAGCGGGTGTCCCGCGAGGAGTTCATCACCGGCGCGGCGAAGCGGCTGCGCGACAGCCCGCAGCGGTTCGCGGAGATCGCGCGGCCGTTCCTGCGGGCCGTCATCGCGGTCGCGGACCCGGACGGCGCCGGCGCCACCCCGCCGGCGACGGCGCGGGTGCTGACCGTGCTCGGCACCCCTGCGGAGCAGGCCGCGCAGGTGGCGGCCGCCCTGGACACCGACGGCGACGGCCGCATCTCGGAGGACGAGATCCTGGCGGCCTTCGCGTCGTACTGCGGCGTGGAGGCCCCGGACGCCTGACGTCCGCGGCGCGGCCAGGAGGTCGACGGCGGGGCCCCGCGGCCCCGCCCCTCCGCCTGCCCCGGGACCCGCGCCGGCGGCACCACGCCCGGATGGCACCACGCCCGGATGGCACCATGCCCGGATAGCGGCCCGCCGGGGGCGGAGCGGCCGACTGCGGCCTAGGCGAAGACCACCGTCCGCGCGCCGTTCAGCAGCACCCGGTGCTCGCTGTGCCACTTCACCGCGCGCGCCAGCGCCTGGCACTCCACGTCGCGCCCGATCGCCACCAGCTGGTCCGGAGTCACCTCGTGGCCCACCCGCTCGACCTCCTGCTCGATGATCGGGCCCTCGTCCAGGTCGGCGGTGACGTAGTGGGCGGTCGCGCCGATCAGCTTCACACCGCGCGCGTGCGCCTGGTGGTACGGCTTCGCGCCCTTGAAGCTCGGCAGGAACGAGTGGTGGATGTTGATGATCCGCCCGCTCAGCTCCTTGCACAGGGTGTCCGACAGCACCTGCATGTAACGGGCCAGGACCACCAGCTCGACGTTCTGCGCCCGCACCAGCTCCAGCAGCTCCGCCTCGGCGGCCGCCTTCGTGTCCTTCGTCACCGGGATGTGCACGAACGGGATGCCGTACGAGCCGACCAGTTCCGCGAAGTCCGTGTGGTTGGAGACCACGGCCGCGATCTCCACCGGCAGGGCGCCGATGCCGGAGCGGAACAGCAGGTCGTTCAGGCAGTGGCCGAACTTGGACACCATCAGCACGATCCGCATGCGCTCGTCGGAGCGGTGGATCTGCCAGTCCATCCGGAAGGAGTCCCCGATCGCGGCGAAGCTGGCGCGCAGCTTGTCGACGGTCAGCGCGGGCTCGGCCTCGAAGTGCACCCGCATGAAGAAGAGCCCGGTCCCCCGGTCTCCGAACTGCTGGCTGTCCACGATGTTGCAGCCGGTCATGAAGAGGTAGCTCGACACGGCGTGCACGATGCCCTGCTTGTCGGGGCAGGACACGGTCAGGACGTACTGCTGGAGGGGCTGGGCCGGGGCCTCGGGCTGCGGGTCGCTCATGACCCGACAGCCTTTCACACCGCGCGGGTCAGCATCCTCAGCAGTTCGAGCGAGCGCGGCCGCCCGTCGGGGTCGTCCCCGTCCGCCGCGGCCAGCCGTACGTGCGCCTCGCGCGCGGCGCGGACCGCCTCGGGCCACGCGTGGTGCTCCAGGTAGGCGGAGACGGGGGCGTCGGGGCCGACCTGGTGCAGGATCCGCAGCACCCGCAGCACGGCGAGGTCCACCAGGGCCGCCTCCTGCGAGTCCCGGAAGATCGTGCCGACGTACTTCTCGGCCGACCAGCTGTCGAGCCAGGTGTCCTCCACGAGCCGGTACACGGCGTCGGTGACGTCCCCGTACCCTTCGGCGCCGGCGAGCCAGGTCTCCTCGTGGAAGACCGGGTCGGAGAGCATGTGCAGCGCCGAGCGCACGTTGCTGCGCCAGCGCCACCACGGCATGTCGTTGAGGGGCATGCCGCCCATGGTGGAGGAGCGGCCGCCGCGGCGGGAAGAGTTCTTCGAACCTTGGGCGAATGTCACGCTTTCGATCGTACGTTCCCGTTCGGCGCGATCTTGAGGCGCCTGCGGCACCGCGGGGCCCGCCGGCTTCCCCGGCAATTCACCTGGGCGTCACCGAATGTTGTGTACACCTCACACTTCAGTTCCCCGTGGGGCGGAATGGTGCATGGACATGACCGACTGGCGCCGCGCAGCAAGCCTCTCCCGCACTCTCCTCGCCACCGCGATGGGTGCGTGTCTCGTCGCCGGGTGCGGGGTGATACCCGGAGGGTCCGGGGGCTCCGGGGGATCCGGGGACACCCTCACCGTCATGACCTTCGCACCCGAAGGCACCGCCGCGACCAACATGCCCGGAATGCCCGCCATGGCCAGGGCGTACGAGCGCTGGGTGAACTCCAAGGGCGGCGTCAACGGCCGCACCCTGCGGGTCCTGACCTGCAACGAGAAGAACACGCCCACCGGCGCCGCCGACTGCGCCCGCAAGGCCATCGCCGAGAAGGCCGTCGCCGTCGTCGGCTCCTACAGCCAGCACGGGCGCGCCTTCATGGCCCCGCTGGAGGCCGAGGGCATCCCGTTCATCGGCGGGTACGGGGTCTCCTCCGAGGAGTTCCAGTCCACGCTCTCCTACCCCGTCAACGGCGGCCAGCCCGTCCTCCTCGCCGGCGCCGGCCACCAGCTCGGCCGCGCCTGCAGCCAGGTCGCGCTGGTCCGCCCCGACACCCTCGCCGGCGACTCCCTGCCCGTCCTGCTCAACGCCGGGCTGCGCGCCAACAAGATGGGCGACGCCTCCGACATCCGGGCCGCCGAGGACGCGTCGGACTTCGCCCCGCAGGCCCGCGAGGCCCTGTCCAACACCACCGCCGGCAAGGAGCGGGGCTGCGTGACCGCGGTCCTCGGCGAACGCACGGAAACCTTCTTCGACGCCTTCCGCCGGGCCGACTCCCAGAAGAAGAACCCGCAGATCTCCTCGGTGCTCGGCAGCCTCAGCCAGTCGCTGGTGGACCGTACCGGCGGCCGCGAGAGCCCCTTCGAAGGCGCGTACCTGACCAGCTGGTACCCGGTGTCCACCGATCCCCTGTGGGAGCCGATGCGCAAGGTGATCTCCGAGCACTCCCTCGGCGCGGACGGCCTCGACGCTGCCGACAGCGGCGCGCAGACCACCTGGATCGCGTACACCGTGCTGAGCGAGATCGTGCACCGCTTCAAGCCGGACGAGAGCGTCACCGCCCGCAAGGTCGCGCGCGTGCTGAACCAGTCGCAGTCCGTCACGACCGGCGGCCTGACCCCGGAACTGAGTTGGCGCTACCAGGACATGCGGGCGGTCGGCGGCTTCCCCCGCATCGTCAACGGCCGGGTCAGCTTCCAGATCGTCCAGGCCGGCCGGCTGGTCGCCCAGCAGGGCGAGCAGTCCATGGACATGACCCCGACGCTGGAACAGGCCCCCCGGGCCGCCTGACCGGGACCGGGCCGGGCGGATTCCCCCGCCCCGGCCCGGGTCTCAGAGCTGCGACTTGTCGCGCTTCGTGAGGGAGTACTTGGCCGCGATCCGGTTCCACAGGGTCGCGGCCTGCTCCTTGGACCGCGTCGCGTCGCCGCTCGCCTTGTTCCCGGCGGAGGCGTTGTCCGTGGACTTGGCCTTGCCGTCCTTGCAGCCCTTGTCGCCGCCCACGTCCTGCGCCCAGGCCGCATAGCTGTTGTCGGCGGCCGCGGAGAACTGCCAGGCCTTGGTGAGGGCGGCGCTCAGCTTCACGTGGTCCGGGAGCTGGTCCAGCTTCAGCTCCTTGAGGCGCGTGACGAGCTCCTCGCGCTGGCGGGCCGCGTCGCGCAGGTCGGCGGCGGCCTGCTCCAGGTTGGTGCAGACCTTGATGTCCTCGACGGCCTTGATCACCGCGGCGCGGCTGTCGTTGCTGTCGGCGAGGAGCTTGTCCAGCTGGACGGCCTGCGGGCTGCCCGGGTCCACCCGCGCCTCGGCGGCCGGGGCGGAGCCCCCGGCGGCGCTGGGCGCGGCCGGGACCGCGCCCGGGTCGTTGTTCTTCGGCTTGTCGTCGCCGAGCAGCGAGCCGACGCCGAGACCGGCGACGGCCAGGCCGACGACGACCGCGACGACGACCGCGGGCGAGACCCTGCGCGGGGCCTCCGGCGGCGGGGGCGGGGGCCCGGCGAACTGCTGCTGCGGGTGCCGGGGTTGACCCGGGGGCGGGTAGTGCGGCTGCTGGGCCTGCTGCGGGTGCGGTACGGGCCCCTGCCCGCGCGCCGGGTACGGGCGCGGCGGCGGCTGCCGCCGCACCGGCTCCTGCACCGGCGGCAGTTGCTGCGTGTGCCCGGCGGAGTCGTCGCCCCCGCGGAACAGGCCGTCGAACTCGGCGGCGGGGACGGGCGCGATGTACTGCGTCGCCGCCTCGGCGTGCGCGGGCCCCGCCGGCACCGGCGGTATGTACTGGGTGGCGTCCTCCCCCGGAACGCCCGGACCCGCCGGAACGCCCGGAGCGGCCGGGACCGGCGCCATGTACTGCGTCGCCGCCTCGGCGTGCGCGGGCCCCGCCGGCACCGGCGGTATGTACTGGGTGGCGTCCTCCCCCGGCCCGCCCGGACCCGCCGGAACGGGCGGGATGTACTGGGTCACCGCCTCGGGCAGCGGCGGGTAGCCGTAGCCGTGCGGGTCCCCCGGGCCCTCGTAGCCCGGGCCCACCACGTGCCCGGCCCCGGCTGCCGGCCCCGGCTGCGGGTAGCCGTACCCGGGCGCCGGATAGCCCTGCGGGTCCTGCCCGGGCTGCGGATACCCGTACGCGGGACCGCCCGGCTGCGGGGTGCCGTAGCCCGACGGCTCCGGGTGTCCGGGCTGCGGGGTGCCGTACGCCGACGGCCCCGGCTGCGGGGTGCCGTACGCCGACGGCCCCGGCTGCGGGGTGCCGTACGCCGACGGCCCCGGCTGCGGGGTGCCGTAGCCCGACGGCTCCGGGTGTCCGGGCTGCGGGGATCCGTACGCGGATCCGCCCGGCTGCGGCGGCCCGTACGCGGGCTGCTGCCCGGGCGGGGCGGCCTGCTGGTGCTGCGGGTACCCCTCGGGCCCGTCCGGCTGCGCCGGGTAGGCGGGGTCCGGACCCCACGGGGCACCCGGCTGGGGGGCGCCCCCTCGTCCGTTCTCCGTCACCGGGACTCCTTCTCCGACTCGCCCGAACCTGCGGAACCGTCGGCTCACGCTACCCGGTCGCCCGGGGCTACCGTCAGGCCGCCCGTGATCCGGCCCGGGGAACCCGCCCGGGAGCGCCCCGGAGTTCCGGACGGCGACGGGCGGGCGCGCCCCGCGGCCGGTCAGGCGGCCCTCGCCTCCAGGCGGGCGCCGAACTCGCGGACCGACGGCTCCTCCCGGTACGGCTCCAGCCGCGAGCGGAAGTCCTCCAGGTAATCCTCGCCCCGGGTCGAGCGGAGCCCCGCCAGCAGGTCAACCGCCCTCGTGGCGGTCCGGCAGCCCTCCTCCACCTCCCGCTGCTGGACCTGCGCCGCCGCCAGCAGCAGCAGGCCGATCGCCCGGCGGCGCGCCTTGCCGTCCGGCAGGCCCCGCAGTGCCTCCTGCGCGCACCGGCCCGCGGCCTCCGCCTGGCCCAGGTCCCGGTGGCAGTGGGCCAGTTCGTCGGCGAGGTACGCCTGGTCGAAGTGCCGGATCCACGCCGGGTCGTCGCCCGACTCCGGTTCCGCCCGTTCCAGCGCCGTCACCGCCCGCCCCGACAGCACCGCCGTCGCCCGGACGTCCCCCAGCAGCGCGTGCCCGCGCGCCTCGGCCGCGTAGAACATCGCCTCCACCCGCGGGGTGACCTGCCCCCGCGTGCCCTCCTGCGCGGCCCGCGCGAGCTGCGCGATCTCCCGGGGGTTGCCCAGCTCGGCGGCCAGGTGGCTCATGGACGCCGCCAGCACGTACCCGCCGTACGCCCGGTCGCCGCCCGCCTGGGCCAGGCGCAGCGCCTGGATGTAGTAGCGCTGCGCGAGCCCCGGCTGCCCGGTGTCCACCGCCATGTAGCCCGCGAGTTCGGTCAGCCGGGCCACCGACGCGAACAGCGCCCGTCCCACCGGCTCCTTGTACGCGCCGCCGATCAGCCCGGACACCACGGAGTTCAGGTAGTGCACGACGACCGGCCGGACGTGCCCGCTGCCGAAGCGGTGGTCGAGCTCCTTGAGCGCCTCGGTGGTCGCCCGTACCGCCTCCACGTCGGACATGCCGACCCGCGACCCGCCGCTGCGGGCCACCTGCGTGTCGGCCCCGGTGATCAGCCAGTCGCGGCTCGGCTCGACCAGCGCGGAGGCGGCCACGCTCGATCCCGCCAGGAAGTCGCGGCGGCCCACGTCGCTGCGCCACAGCTCGCAGACCTGCTCGATCGCGCCGACGACCGTCGGGGAGAACTGCAGGCCGATTCCCGAGGCGAGGTTCTTGCCGTTGGCCATGCCGATCTCGTCGATGGTGACGGTCCGGCCGAGTTTGCGCCCGATCGCCTCCGCGATGATGCCGGGAGCCCGTCCGCGCGGCTGCTGGCCGCGCAGCCAGCGGGCCACGGAGGTCTTGTCGTAGCGGAGGTCGAGGCCGTGCTCCGCGCCGCACATGTTGACGCGCCGGGCGAGCCCGGCGTTGGAGCACCCGGCTTCCTGGATGAGCGCCTGCAGCCGTTCGTTCGGCTGGCGGGCGACGAGAGGCCTGGCTGCCATGAAAACCCCCTGAGGCCGCGGGTGATCGTTGGAATGATCACTTCCCGCCTGAAGTGCGGGGAATCTTCCGCTCTGCGTGGTGTCGCTACCCAACTCCCGCGCCCCGGCCTCCTACGCGCCCCCACGCGTGCCCCGATGCGCCCCGCATGCAGGATCGATGCTCCGTCCACCGTCCGGTTTGCGCCCGTAACCCCGGGTGACCCGCGGAGTTGTGATGGTCGTGGAAGAGACCATCGGAGTCACGGAGACCGCACCCATCCCCAAGCAGCGCGGCGAACAGGTGCTGGACCATGCCGTCCGGTACACGGAGGAACGGCACTGGGACGTCTTCGCCGGCACCTGGCTGGAGTCCGGAGACGGCCGGGAGGTCTGCTCCTGCGGCGCCGCGGACTGCCCGGCGCCCGGCGCGCACCCTGCGGTGAAGGACTGGGCGGCGCAGGCCACCGGCAGCGCGGTACAGGTACGGCGGGTCTGGGCGAAGCACCCGGAGGCCTCGATCCTCATGCCGACGGGCCGCACGTTCGACGCGCTGGACGTCCCGGACGCGGCCGGCTTCCTGGCGCTGGCGCGCCTGGAGCGGATGCAGCGCACCATCGGGCCCGTCGCCCTCACCCCCGACCACCGGATGCTGTTCTTCGTCCTGCCGGGCGCCGGCGCCAAGGTGCCGGACCTCGTACGGAAGCTGGGCTGGTCCCCGGCCTCGATCGACCTGGCCGTGCGCGGCGAGGGCGAGTACGTGGCGGCCCCGCCCACCCGCTTCGGCGGCCGCGGCTCGGTCCAGTGGGCGCGGCGGCCCACTCCGGCGAACCGGTGGCTGCCGGACACGGAGGAGCTGATCGACGCGCTGGCGTACGCCTGCGGGCGCGAGGCGGCCGCGGCCCGGGCCCGTACGGGGGCGTGAGGGCGGCGCCGGCGCCGGCGTCGCTGCCCGCAAGTTCATGACATAAGTAACTGCTCGGGCCTCTCCCCGTCCTCCTATGGTGAGGAAAGAACGACCAACGGGGACGGAACGAGAGGCGGGCGCATGCCGGACCAGGCTGATGCGACGGGTGGAACGCACGTGACGGACGGGGCGCGATCCGCGCCGTCCGCCGTGCGGGTGGAAGGCCTCTGGAAGCGCTTCGGCGAGCAGGTGGCGGTCGCGGGGATCGACCTGGAACTGCCCGCGGGCCAGTTCATCGGTCTGGTCGGCCCCAACGGCGCCGGCAAGACGACGACTCTGTCGATGGTGACCGGGCTGCTCCGCCCGGACATGGGACGGGTCGTCGTCGCCGGGCACGACGTGTGGACGGACCCGGCCGAGGTCAAGTCCCGGATCGGCGTCCTGCCGGAGGGCCTGCGGCTCTTCGAGCGGCTCTCCGGGCGGGAACTCCTCGGATACATGGGCCGACTGCGCGGGCTGCCGGGGGCCGAGACCGACAAGCGGGCCACGCAGCTGCTGGAGGTCCTCGACCTCGCGGGCTCGCAGCACAAGCTGGTCGTGGACTACTCGACGGGCATGCGGAAGAAGATCGGCCTGGCGGCCGCACTGCTGCACAACCCGGAAGTCCTCTTTCTGGACGAGCCGTTCGAGGGCGTCGACCCGGTGTCGGCGCAGACCATCCGCGGGGTCCTGGAGCGCTACACCGCGTCCGGCGCCACGGTCGTCTTCTCCTCCCACGTGATGGAGCTCGTCGAGTCGCTCTGCGACTGGGTGGCCGTCATGGCCGCCGGCCGGATCCGGGCCGCGGGCCCGCTGGCCGACGTACGGGGCGACGCGCCCTCCCTGCAGGCCGCCTTCCTCGAACTGGTCGGCGCGCACGGACGCGACGCGGCCGGCGACTCCCTGGACTGGCTCGGCGGCGGCTCCGGGGCGGGTTCCCGATGACCGCGCCCGCCGCCGCCACGAGCGCAGCCGTCACCGCGCCCGCCGCCTCCGCACCCGCCTCCCTCACCGCGGTGTTCGTCCGGCTCAAGCTGTCGCTGCTGCGCAACGGGCTGAAGGGCTCCTCGAAGCGCAAGGCCGTCTGGATCACCACGCTGGTCTTCGCGCTGGTCGTCGCCTTCTTCACCACCCTCGGCCTGTCCCTGCTGAACGGGCACGCCCGCGCGGGCACGGTCGTCGTCCTGCTGGCCGCCGTCCTGGCGCTCGGCTGGACCTTCATGCCGCTGTTCTTCCCCACCGGGGACGAGACGCTCGACCCGAGCCGGCTGGTGATGCTGCCGCTGCGCCCGCGTCCTCTCGTACGGGCCCTCCTCGCCTCCTCGCTGGTCGGCATCGGACCGCTGTTCACGCTGTGCCTGGCGGTCGGCTCGGTCATCGCCGTCGCGCGGGGCGCGGCCGGGGCGGCGGCCGCGGTCGTGGGCGCCCCGCTGCTGGTTCTCGGCTGCGTGACGCTGGCGCGGGCGGTGGCCACGGCCAACGTGCGGCTGTTGACCAGCCGCAAGGGGCGCGACCTGGCCCTGCTCAGCGGCCTGTTGATCGCGGTCGGCGCGCAGCTGGCCAACTTCGCCAGCCAGCGCCTGTTCGAGGCGGGCGGCCTGTCCCAGCTGGAGCCCGTCGAGGCGGTGGTGCGGTGGCTGCCGCCGGCGACCGCCGTGGGCATGGTCGACTCGGTGAGCGACGGCTCGTACGGGGTGGCGGCGGCCCAGCTCGCGCTCACCGTCGGCGCGCTGGCGCTGCTGATGTGGTTCTGGGAGCGCAGCCTGACCCGGCTGATGGTCAGCCCGGACGGTTCGACGATCGCCGCCGCACGGCCCGTGAAGGACCGCGGCACGGGCGGCCCGTGGTCGCTGCTGCCGGAGGGCCGGACGGGCGCGGCCGTGCAGCGCACCCTGCGGTACGTGGTGCGCGACCCGAAGACCAAGGCCTCCTGGGTGACGGCGCTGGCGATCGGCCTGATCATCCCGGTGGTCAACGCCCTCCAGGGCGCCGGATCCGTGTACCTCGCGTGTTTCGGCGCGGGCATGCTCGGCGTCCAGATGTACAACCAGTTCGGGCAGGACACCTCCGCGTTCTGGATGGTCGCGCAGACCATCTCGACCCCGCGCGACGCGTACCTGGAGCTGCGCGCCCGGGCGCTCGCGCTGGGGCTGGTGGCGCTCCCGTACACCGCGCTGGTCACGGCGGTCACGGCCGCGCTGCTCGGCGACTGGGGCAGCTTCCCGGCGGCCCTGGGGCTGGCGGTGGCCCTGGTGGGCTCGATGCTGTGCACGGGGGCGCTGGCCTCGGCCCGCTTCCCGTACTCGATCCCGACGGACGGCGCCTTCAAGAACGTCGCCCCGGGGCAGGGCGGGCTCGCCTGGATGGGCATCCTCGGCGGCATGGCGGTGTCGGCGCTGATCTGCGCCCCGGTGATCGCCCTGACGGTCTACCTGAGCGTGGCGGACCACCGGGTCCTCTCCTGGATCGTGCTGCCGCTGGGCGTGGCCTGGGGTGCCCTCGTGACCTGGGCGGGCCTGCGGCTGGCGGCGCCGACGGTGGCGCGGAAGCTGCCGGAGATCCTGCTGGCGGTGAGCAAGGGCTAGCCGTACCGGTCGCGGGGGTGGCCACGGGGGTGCGGCGGGCGGTCTGCCCGCCGCACCCCCGTGTCGTGCGCGGGGGCGGGGCGGGGGGTGCGGGGTCAGCCGTCGAGGACGTCCAGGTCGACGCGGGCGAGGCGCTCGGGGTCGGTGAGGATGTCGAGGGCGGTGATCCTGCCGCCGCGGATCGTGAACGCCATGACCGACAGCGGACGGCCCCCGGCGACCGCGACCAGCCCGGGGGCGCCGTTGACCAGCACCGGACGGGCCGCTTCGGCGAAGCGGGCGAAGGCGATCGCCTGCGAGGCGACGTCGGAGGCGCCGCGGCGGAGCAGGCTCGGGCGCAGCACGCCGCCGTCGGAGCGGGCCGTGACGTCGGGGTCGAGCACGGCGACGAGGGCCTCGAAGTCGCCACCCCGCGAGGCGGCGAGGAACGCGTCGACGATCCTCCGCTGGTGGGCCGGGTCGGTGTCGGGGACGGGCGCCCCGGCCTGGACGCGGCGCCGGGCCCGGCTGGCGAGCTGCCGCGTGGCGGCCGGGGTGCGCCCGATGACCGGGGCGATCTCGTCGAAGGGCACGGCGAACGTGTCGTGCAGGACGAAGGCGAGCCGTTCGGCCGGGGTCAGGGTCTCCAGGACGACGAGGAGCGCGATGCCGACGGAGTCCGCCAGGAGCACTGCCTGTTCGGGGTCGGGTCCGGCCGGACCGCTGACGACCGGGTCGGGGACGCGGACGTGGCCTTCCCCGTCGTGGAGCGGGTCCTCGCGGCGGGCGGCGCGCGAGCGCAGCATGTCCAGGCAGACCCGGCCGACCACCGTGGTCAGCCAGCCCCCCAGGTTCTCCACGGCGTCGGCGTCCGAGCGGCTCAGCTTGAGCCAGCCCTCCTGTACGGCGTCCTCCGCCTCGCCGAGCGAGCCCAGCATCCGGTAGGCGACCGCCCTCAGGTGCGGGCGGTGCTCCTCGAACCGCCGCGCCAGAAGATCCTTCCCGTTCATCCGCCTCATCCCCCGCTTCGTGTCCGCCGGTGCCCTGAAGGACGATAACGGGCGGACCCAACTCGGTCCGGCAGCAGGGGAGATGGAGAGCGCCCCGGACCACCGCGGAGGGGCGGGTTTCACCGGCGGGGCCCGCACTCCACCCAGAGCAGCTTGCCGGCGTGCGCCCCGTCCAGGCGGTACGAGCCGTACCGGTCCGCGCACAGCCGTACGAGGATCAGCCCGCGCCCGTCCTCCGCGTCGGGCGCCGCCCCGGGCGCGGCGGTCTCGCCGCCGAAGGGGGCCGGGATGGCCGGGTTCGTGTCCCAGACGCCGACCCGGACCCGGTCTGCCGCCACCGCCCGCAGCCGCAGGGCGCAGGGGCCGTACGCGTGGCGGTAGGCGTTGGCGACCAGCTCGCTCGCCAGGAGCTCGGCGGTGTCCGCCGGCCCCGGCATGGCGTGGCTGCGGAGCACGGCCCGCACGGTGGAGCGGGCGATTCCCGCTGCGCGGGGATCGTGCGGGAGTTGGAGGGTGTAGGCCCAGGACGGAGCTACGGTTACGTCCATGGAAGTCTCCGATCGAGGAGGAAAGTTGGACCGCGTGCGGTGGATCTGTGCGGTGCCCGGTGACCAGGCCGCTCCGTCGAGCGGGGTACTTCCAGGCGGTGGCCAACCACCAACATAGGGACCCGCGCCTAAGGAGTTAGGCGCTTCGCGCTAAATGCATGCAACGCCCACTCGTGTGGGTGACACTTGCCCGCGGAGGTAGTCGCTTTGCCCATTCGCAGCAGCCCGACCGCACGCCAACTGCGCTTCGCAGCCGAGCTGCGCAGGATGCGCGAACGCGCCGGGCTCACGTCCGCCGAGGCCGCCGGCCTGCTCGGCATCAAGCCGAACCAGATCAGCAACATGGAGGCCGCACGTTTCGGCGTCAGCCCCGAGCGGATCCGCGCCCTGGCCCGCCATTACGACTGCGCCGACGACGGTCTGGTCGAAGCCCTGGTGACGATGACGGGCGAGCGCAAGGGCGGCTGGTGGGAGGCGTACCGCGAGCTGCTCCCAGCCGCTTGGCTGGACCTCGCCGAGCTGGAGCACCATGCGCGGACGCTGCGCGACGCGATCACCGTGCACATCCCCGGACTCCTGCAAACCGCCGAACACGCCCGGGAGATCTTTCGCCAGGCCGTCCCCTCGCTTCCCCCGCCGGAAATCGAGGACCGCGTCTCCTTCCGCCTGAAGCGGCAACGAGTCCTCCACGGGGACACCCCGACGCGGTACGACGTGACCATCCACGAGGCGGCGCTGCGCATCGCCGTCGGCGGACCGGTCGTGGCACGGGCACAGTTGAGGCACCTGCTGACCATGGGCGAGCAGGACCACGTCACCATCCGCGCCATCCCGTTCTCGGCGGGCGCCTTCCCGGGATCAGGGCAGTCCGTCTACTACGCGCACGGACCGGTGCCCCTCCTGGACACCGTCCAGCTCGACCAGTCGCACGGGCCGGTCTTCCTGGACGCAGAGGCGCAACTCCTCAAGTACCGGACACTGTTCGAGCGATTGGAAGCGGTGGCACTGAGCCCGGCGCAGACGCGCGACCTCATCAGCGCCGTCGTCCGGAGCCAGTGAAAGGCAGTCCCCCATGACCGAGGAATGGCAGAGGTCCACCCACTGCGCGGAGGGCAACTCCTGCGTCTACGTCGCCATCGCCCCCGACAGCCCCGGGCACGTCCTCGTGGCGGGCAGCCCCGGCAGCCCCCGCGGCGGCCCGCCGGCCCGCGTCGTGCGGGTGGGGGCCGCCGCCTGGGGGGCGTTGCTCGACGCGGTCAGGAGCCGTCAGCTCTGAGCGGCCCGGACCCCGTCCAGGAACGGTTCCAGGACCGCGCGCCAGGCCGTCGGCTGGTCGTAGTGCAGGTAGTGGCCCGCGTCGGGGATCTCGGCGTACTGGCCGGCCGGGAGGACCCGGACCATCTCCTGGGCCTCGGCCCGGCCCAGTTCGCCGTCGAGGCCGCGGACCACCAGGGTCGGGCAGCGGACCTGGGCCAGCTCCTCCCAATGGGCGTCGTGCACCCAGGTCTCGCGGGCCGTCAGCATCTGGCGCCGGGAGAACAGCGGGCGCCAGCCGTCCTGGGCCTCGTGCATGACCTCCGCGAAGAAGGCGCCCCGGCCGGGGTCGGGGCGTTCCACGCGGGGGTCGTCCTCGCCGAACCAGCGACGGGCCGCGTCCTGGGTGGGGAAGGGGAGCGGCCAGCGGCGGAACCAGTCCTCCCACTCCTGCTGGGAGGCCTCGCCGAGGGCCGAGGCCCGCATGTCGCAGATGACCACGGCTCCGACCAGGTCCGGGCGGCGGGCCGCGAGCTGCCATGCGGTGAGCGCGCCCATGGAATGGCCGATCAGGGTCACCGGGGCGAGGCCGAGCTGCTCGACGGCGGCCTCCGCGTCGGCCACGAAGGCCTCGCGGCCCAGGGAGGTCATCGCCCCCGGGCCCGCGGGCGGGCGGTCGCTCTGGCCGTGTCCGCGCTGGTCGAGGGCCACCACGCGGCGGCGCTCGGCGAGCCAGCGGGCGGTGCCTGCCCAGTGGAAGGCCCGTCCCATCAGGCCGTGCAATAACAGGACCCCGGGGCGCTCGGGCGCGTCGCGAGGCGGTGCGGGAGGCGCTGCGGAAGCCGCGGTGGCGTCTTCGTCGCCCGCGGGCACCGGGTGCCCCGCGTGCGGTTCGCGGAACTCCCAGGCGGCCAGGCGCACACCGTCGGCCCCTGTCACATCGATGCGCTGTACCACCGCAGATGCACCCCCTTCGCTCCCGGCCAGACTATCGAACCCGTATTCGAAAACGGGGGTCTCGGCGAGAACACCCCTCTTTCGAGTGACCTTGCTCAAGGATTGGCCGCCGCTGCCGATGGAGATCCTTTCAGCAGGGAGGCGGGCCGATCGGGGAAGACGGTCCGAGGGGACGACCTTGAGAGCTCGGGGCTCCAGGTCACAAGGGGAGGATCGGTCCCGGCGCCGCGAGGCGCCGGGACCGCCGCCCCCTTGACCGGGACCGCCCGCTCCGGAAATCCGGTCCGTCCGGTCGAAATCCGTCCCGCCGTCCGGCCGCAGCCGGATCAGCGCTTCGCGACGAACACGTGCGAGGCGATCTCCCCGTCCAGCTCGGCCGCCTCGCCGCCGCTCCCCACGAGCACCCCGCCCGGGGACTCCGTCACGCTCACCACCGAGCCGGGCTGCACGCCCGCCCGCCGCAGCGTGTACATCAGCTGGGCGTCCGTCTGGATCGGCTCGCCGATCCGGCGGACGACCACGGTCTTGCCCTCGGTGCCCGGGTCGAGCTCGGCCAGGCTGACCATGCCCTCCTCCAGGAAGGGGTCGGCCTCGGCCTTCTCGCCCAGCTCCTCCAGCCCCGGGATCGGATTCCCGTACGGCGACTCGGTCGGGTGACGCAGCAGCTCCAGCACCCGCCGCTCCACCGCCTCGCTCATCACGTGCTCCCAACGACAGGCCTCGGCGTGCACGTGCTCCCACTCCAGGCCGATGACGTCGACGAGCAGGCACTCGGCGAGCCGGTGCTTGCGCATCACGCGCGTCGCCAGCCGCCGCCCCTCCTCCGTCAGCTCCAGGTGCCGGTCGCTGGCGACGGCCACCAGGCCGTCGCGCTCCATCCGCGCCACCGTCTGGCTCACCGTCGGGCCGCTCTGATCGAGCCGCTCGGCGATACGGGCGCGCATGGGGACCACGCCTTCCTCTTCCAGCTCGAGGATGGTGCGGAGATACATCTCCGTGGTATCGATCAGTCCGGACATTCGTGCCCCTCGGATTGCGTGCGCTGGCCCTGCCCCCAATTCTGACGCATCAGGCCGACAACCGTCCCGTGCCGGGCGTCAAGCGCCCGCGGGACATCGCCGCGGCGCCCGCCGCCCCCTCGCCGGTGCCTCCGCGGACGGTCCCCGGTGATCGCCCGGACGCTCGCGGGGGTGATCGCGGAGGGGCGCCCGAGGACCTCCCGGGTGATCTCCCGGACCCCGTCCCCGGACATCCCGGGACATCCCCCGGGGGCTTTCGGCCCGGGATTGACGTTCGTATTGACACGCCCTTGGTCCAGACCGCACGGTGAGCGGCGGACACCGACGCACCGCCACTCCCACCCCACCTCCGGAAGGGCCATCGGCGTATGAGCGAGAGCAAGCTGGCCGGTCAGTTCTTCGACGCCGCCATCGGTCTGCTGGAGCGGGTACGGGACGAGGAGGCCGCGCGGATCAGCGAGGCCGGCACCCTCGTCGCCGACGCCGTGGCCGGCGGGAACCGGCTCTTCGCCTTCGGCGCCGGGCACTCCTCGCTGCCCGCCCAGGACGTCGTCTACCGGGCCGGCGGACTGGCCCTGATGAACTTCCTGGCCGTCCCGGGCACCGTCGGCATCGACGTCATGCCCGCGACGCTGGGCAGCGCCCTGGAGCGGGTCGACGGCCTCGCCGCGGCCGTCCTCGACAGCAGCCCCGCCTCGGAGGGCGACGTACTCGTGATCATCTCCCTCTCCGGGCGCAACGCGCTGCCCGTCGAGATGGCGATCAACGCCCGCGCGATCGGCCTCAAGGTGATCGGCCTGACCTCGGTGGCGTACGCGACGGAGACCAAGTCCCGCCACGCCTCCGGCACCTACATGAAGGACCACTGCGACGTCGTCCTCGACAGCAAGATCGCGGTCGGCGACGCGGAGCTGACCCTCGACGGCATCGACGCCCCCTTCGCCCCCGCCTCCACCGTCGTGACCTGCGCGATCATGCAGGCGGTGATGGCGGCGGCGGTCGGCGAGCTCGCCGCCCGCGGGATCGAGCCCCCGATGCTGCGCTCGGGCAACGTGGACGGCGGCCACGAGTGGAACGGCCGCGTGATGCAGGAGTACGGCGACCGGATCTTCTTCCGCCACTGACCGGGTGCCCGGCGACCGGCCGGGCACCCGACCGGTCGCCGGGCGCGGCCTTTCGTTCCACGATGGTGGGACGGCACTCGGGGCCCCGGTGAGCAGAGGTGACCCGGCATGCCCTCCACCCCCGCGACGCAGCCCGCCACGACGAAGCCCCCGTACGACCGCGAACCGCGCGCGGGCCGCGGACCGCACACCCGCCGACGCGCCCTGCGGGCCGGGGCGGCGGCCCTGCTCCTGCTCCTCACGGGCGTCGCCGCGGCTCCCGCGGCCCCCGCCCGGGCGGCGGCGGTGTCCGCGCCCTCCACCTCCGAGGCTCGGGCCGCCGCCGCGGCCGCCGTACCGCGCGAACTCGACCCCGCCACCGTCCGCCGGCTCGACGCGGCCGTGGTCGGGGCCATGAAGCGCGACAACATCCCCGGCGCGATCGTCGGCGTCTGGATGCCCGGACGCGGCGACTACGTGAAGGCCTTCGGCACCGCCGACACCCGGTCCGGCACCCCCATGAAGTCCGACCTCTTCATGCGCATCGGCAGCGTGACCAAGACCTTCACCGTCACCGCCGTCCTCCAGCTCGTCGACGAGGGGCGCATCGCCCTCGACGACCCGATCTCGAAGTACGTCGACGGCGTGCCCGGGGGCGAGCGGATCACCCTGCGCCAGCTCGCCTCCATGCGCAGCGGCCTCTTCAACTACACCGAGGACGAGAAGTTCCTCGCCGCCCTGCGCGCCGACCCGCACCGCGAGTTCACCCCGCGCCGGCTCCTCGGCTACGCGTTCGCGCACCCCGCGAACTTCGCGCCCGGCGCCAAGTGGGAGTACAGCAACACCAATACGATCCTCCTCGGGCTCCTGCTGGAGGAGATGTCCGGGCAGCCCCTGAACGGCTACCTCCGCCACCACGTCTTCGACCCGCTGAAGCTGAAGGACACCTCCCTGCCGAGCGGCACCGAGTTCCCCGAACCGCACGCCGACGGGTACACGGGCTTCTCCCCCGACGGCGCCGTCGCCAACGCCACCGACTGGAACCCCTCGTGGGCGTGGGCCGCCGGCTCCGCCATCTCCACGCTCGACGACCTGCACGCCTGGGTCCCTGCCCTCGTCGACGGCCGGCTGCTGACCCCCGCCACCCAGGCGCAGCGGATGCGCACGGAGCCGGTGGGCGTCCCCGGGATCTCGTACGGCCTCGGCATCGCCGACGTCAACGGCTGGCTCGGACACAACGGCGAGCTGCCCGGCTACGAGACGATCGCCGCGCAACTGCCGCAGGACAAGACCACGATGGTGATCATGGTCAACTCCGACATGGACGAGGGCGGCTCGTACAGCACCACGCTCGGCAAGGCCGTGACCGAGGTCATCACCCCGGACCACCTGTGGAGCCTGCCGTCCCCGTCCCAGGTCGGCCAGAGCCGGCGCTAGGCGTTGCCCTCCGGGTAGTCCGGCGGGGCGGGCGCGGCCGGGGTGTCCCGGGCGGAGAGGTCCAGGTCGGCCGCGACGCGGGCCGCGACCTCCTCCGCGTACGCCGCGTCCGCGCGTTCGAAGGCCGGGCGCGAGGGTCCGCGCAGGAACGTCACCGCGCCCAGCGTCCGGCCCCGGCTGCGCAGCACCGCGCACAGCGCGTGCGCCGCGTCCTCGGGCCACCGGCGGGTCCGCGCCCACGCCGCGTCCTCGGCGCCGCGCGGGGCCGAGGCCCGTACGGAGCCGACCCGGTCCAGCGCCTGCAGCGCCGGGTGCCCGGACGCGTACGGGACGGGGATCGACCCCGGTCCCGGCAGCGCCGGCGGCGACGCGGCGGCCCGCAGGAGCCTGCGCCGCCCGGGGCCGGCGGAGGGGTCGAGCACGTCGAGCAGCACGTGGTCGGCGAAGCCCGCGAGGGCGAAGTCCAGGCGTACGGCGGCCGCTTCGGCCGGGTCCTCGCACTCGGCGGCGGCCCGGCCCGCGCGGTGCAGCTGGTGGGACCGGAAGCGCAGCTGCGCGGTGTCCAGCTGGGCCTGACGGGCCTCGGTGACGTCCTGGAACAGCCAGCCGACGCCCAGCGGCACCGGTTCCTCCGCGAGCGGCGAGGCCAGGCGCAGGAACCCGCACCGCCAGCAGCGCCGGCGCAGCCCCTCGGCCGTGCGCACCGTCACCCACAGCTCGACGGGGGCGGGCGGCGCACCTTCGGCGAGCACGTGCTGGAGGGCGCCCTCCAGCTCCTCCACGCCCTGGGCGAGGAGCTCCCCGAGCGGCCGCCCGAGGAGGGCGGTGCGGCCGGCGGCGAAGGCGCGCGCGGCGTGCGCGTTGACCACGGCGGGGCGCAGGTCGACGTCGACGAGCACGACGCCCCACGAGGCGTCCTCCATGAGGGCCTCGCTCAGCGCGATGGACCGCTCCAGGTCGATCTGGGCGTGCACCTCGCTGAAGGCGCAGTACACCCCGGCGGGCCGGCCGTCGGCGCCCGGTACGCCGGCGGACTGGGTCCGTACGAGGACGCGGCCGCCGTCCTTGGTCAGCAGCGCGAACTCGTGGACCTGCCGGCCCGGGCCGTCCTGGGCGGCCATGAGCCGGTCCTGCACGTCCTGCGCGTCGGCGGCCCGCGCCGCCCACCCCGCGAAGCCCTTGCGGCCGACGGCCTCGGCGGCGGACCAGCCCAGGATCCGCTCGGCCTCGCGGTTCCAGTGGGTGACCACGCCGTCGGAGTCGAACGCGCACAGGGCGGCGTCCATCCCGTCGAGCAGGGCTGCGAGCAGGTCGTCGGTGGTCTCGTCACGCCCGGAAGCACTCACCTGGCACCCCCCGCGGGTGTTCGCGTGTGCGGCTCGTCGGATCATTCAACTGGAACGTGACGCATCCCACACGGCGTTCCCCCGATTACCCCGTAATGATCCGTTTCGGACCCCGGGCGGACCGTCGAGGTGCTCCGGAAAATAAGTGGTTGTGCCCCACCGGAAGGGCTTCTAGGCTCGTGCCACACAAGAAGGGAGGTGGTTCCCGAAATGTACGGAAACCGGACGCGTGAGGTGGCTGCGGGCTAAGCGCCCGTCGTCGCACGCACCCAGTGCGGTGCCCGGCGGGATCGCCAGGCGCCAATCCACAGCAGTCACCCGACCCGCGGGCTCGCCGGCACGTCCGGCCGGCTTCTCTCACTGCAGGAGAGGATCCCGAGCCCGCGGGTCGTCTGCGTTCCCGGGCCGCCACGGCGGATGCTGGCCGCTACGGCTACGGGCACAGCCGCTCGACGTGCCAGGACCCGGCGGCCGCCGCGTCGCGGACGTAGCGCAGGCGGTCGTGCAGGCGGTTCTCGTGGCCCTGCCAGAACTCCACCGCGTCCGGGGTGATCCGCAGGCCGCCCCACTGGGGCGGGACCGGGACCTGCTCGCCCTCCGGGTAGCGGGCGGCGAGTTCCGCGTAGCGGCGGTCCAGTTCCGCGCGCGACGCGATCACGCTGGACTGCTCGCTCGCCCAGGCACCCAGCTGGGAGCCGTGCGGGCGGGAGCGGAAGTACGCCGCCGTCTTGTCGCGGCCGATCCGCGCCGCGGTGCCGGTGACGACGACCTGGCGGGCGATGGGGTGCCAGGGGAAGAGCAACGCGACGTGCGGGTTCTCCGCCAGTTCGCGGCCCTTGCGGGATCCGTAGTTGGTGAAGAACACGAACCCCCGCTCGTCGAACTGCTTCAGCAGCACCGTGCGCGAGCTGGGGCGGCCGTCGGGGGTCGACGTCGAGACGACCATGGCGTTGGGTTCGAAGAGGTGCGCGTCGGCAGCCTGCTGGAACCACCGGGCGAACTGCGCCATGGGATCACCGGCGAGGCTGTGCTCGTCGACGATCTCGGAGCGGTACTGCTTGCGCATGACGGCGGGGTCAAGGTCGTGATCGGTCACGCGGGCCATCCTGCCGCAGTGTGCCCGCCGGGGGTGTGCCGTATGTCACGCTTCCGCAGTCCCGCGGGAACGGACAAAATCTTGGGGCCGGTCCGAGGACCCCCGCACGGGTGACCAGCGGACCTGCCGGGCATCAACGGGGATGACCGCGCCGGACCGCGGATACGGCAGGAGCCGCGCGTATCCGCACTATCTGAGGAGCCGCCTGATGTCCGACTTCGTACCCGGGCTCGAAGGGGTCGTCGCGTTCGAGACCGAGATCGCCGAACCGGACAAGGAAGGCGGTTCGCTCCGCTACCGGGGGGTCGACATCGAGGACCTCGTCGGGCACGTCTCCTTCGGGAACGTGTGGGGCCTGCTGGTCGACGGCGCCTTCAACCCCGGTCTGCCGGCCGCCGAACCCTTCCCCATCCCGGTCCACTCCGGTGACATCCGCGTCGACGTGCAGTCCGCGCTCGCCATGCTCGCCCCCGTCTGGGGCCTGAAACCGCTGCTCGACATCGACGAGCGGACCGCCCGCGACGACCTCGCGCGGGCGGCCGTCATGGCGCTCTCGTACGTCGCCCAGTCCGCCCGCGGCCAGGGCCTGCCGATGGTCCCCCAGCAGGAGATCGACAAGGCCGAGTCCGTGGTCGAGCGGTTCATGATCCGCTGGCGGGGCGAGCCGGACCCGCGCCACGTCAAGGCCGTCGACGCGTACTGGACCTCGGCCGCCGAACACGGGATGAACGCCTCGACGTTCACCGCGCGCGTCATCGCCTCCACCGGGGCGGACGTGGCCGCGGCCCTGTCCGGCGCCGTCGGCGCGATGTCCGGGCCACTGCACGGCGGGGCGCCGTCCCGCGTGCTCGGCATGATCGAGGAGATCGAGCGCACCGGCGACGCCGTGGCGTACGTGAAGAAGGCCCTGGACAAGGGCGAGCGGCTGATGGGCTTCGGGCACCGCGTCTACCGCGCCGAGGACCCGCGCGCCCGCGTCCTGCGCCGTACCGCCAAGGAGCTGGACGCCCCGCGCTACGAGGTGGCCGCCGCCTTGGAGAAGGCCGCGCTGGAGGAGCTGCACGCGCGCCGGCCCGACCGGGTGCTCGCCACGAACGTGGAGTTCTGGGCCGCGATCATGCTGGACTTCGCGGAGGTGCCGGCGCACATGTTCACCTCGATGTTCACCTGTGCCCGTACGGCCGGCTGGTCGGCGCACATCCTGGAGCAGAAGCGCACGGGCCGCCTGGTGCGCCCGTCGGCCCGCTACATCGGGCCGGGCGGGCGGAACCCCCGCGAGGTCGAGGGGTACGCGGACATCGCCGCGACCGCCTGACCGTCCCTCCCCCGCTCCGCGCGTTCCGGGCGCCGTACCCCCTCGGGGGTGCGGCGCCCTCGCGCGTACGGGCCGCGGGAGGGTCAGGACAGGGCGGTGTCCACGATCCGGGACCACTGGGCGACCACGCGGGCGCGGCGGGCCGTGTCGTCCGTCAGGACGTTGGCCAGGCCCAGGCCGCGCGCCATGTCGAGCAGGCCCTGTACGGTCTCCCGCACGCCCGGGACCGACTCGTCCGCGCCCAGCAGCTCGACGGCGATGCGGTGGGTCTCGCGTCCGACCCGGGCCTCCAGTTCCGAGACCCGGGGGCGCAGTTGCTCCTCGTTGGAGGCGGCCACCCACAGCTGGAGGGCGGCCCGGAAGAGGATCCCGGTGTACATGTCCACCAGGGCCGCCACGACCTCCGGGCGGGCGGCCGGGCCCGCGTGGAACAGGTCGCGCAGGGCCGTGGAGCGTTCCTCGGCGACGTACTCGACGGCCGCGGTGAACAGGTCCTCGCGGGTCGGGAAGTGGTACTGGGCCGCGCCGCGGGAGACCCCGGCCCGCTCGGCCACGACGGAGACGGTGGATCCCGCCCAGCCCTGCTCGGCGAGGCAGGAGACGGCCGCCTCCAAAAGGTGGCGGCGGGTGACGCGGCTGCGCGCCTGCTTGGGGCCGGTCACAGTGCCCATGACGGGTCCCGGCGCTCGAAGCGGGCGGTGATGCCCTCGCGGGCCTCGGCGGAGGCGAAGAGCCCCGCGGAGAGCTCCGCCAGGCGGGCGCCGTCGCGGTCCAGGGTCTCCCGTACGGCGGCGGCGGTGAGCGCCTTGGTGGCCGCCAGGCCCTGCGGGGAGGCCTGGCGCAGGCCGGCGAGGACCGGGGCGAGGGCCTCGTCGACGTCCTCGGCGTGGAGGGTGAGCAGGCCGATGCGGGCGGCCTCGGCGGCGTCGAACCGCTCGGCGGTGAGGAAGTAGCGCGCGGCGGCCCGCGGGTCGAGGCGCGGGAGCAGCGGCATGGAGATGACGGCGGGGGCGAGGCCGAGGTGGGTTTCGGTGAAGGCGTACGAGGACAGCGGTCCGGCGGCGGCGATGTCGCAGGCGCCCAGCAGGCCGAGGCCCCCGGCCCGGACGTGGCCCGTCACGCGGGCGAGGACGGGCTTGGGCAGCCCGGCGACCTCCCGGAGCAGGGCGAGGAAGTCAGCGGGGTCGCAAGGGGACTTGAGGTCGGCGCCCGCGCAGAAGGTGGTGCCGGTGTGGGTGAGGACGACGGCCCGGACCGCCGGGTCCGCCGCGGCGGCGGCCAGTGCCGCGCGGAGTTCTCCGACGAGGCCGGCGGAGAGGGCGTTGCGGTTCGCCGGGGAGTCGAGGGTGAGGGTGGTGACGCCGGCCGCCTGGGCGGCGTGCACGAGTGGGGCCATGTCTCCTCCGGAGGGGTGGGCGGTCGGGGGTCCCTCCGGGGAGGGTATGCGGGTCGCCGCCGGCGGGGGCGGGCAGGTGGGCCGCGGTCCCCCGCGGGGGCGGCCCGTGGCCGGGGTCCGGGGTGAGGCCCCGCCCCGGCCTCGTGCGCGCGGGCCGGGGCGGGGCCTCGGGGTCAGTAGGACTTGGGGAGGCCCAGGGTCTGGTGGGAGACGAAGTTGAGGATCATCTCCCGGCTGACCGGGGCGATCCGGGCGACCCGGGAGGCGGTGATGAGCGACGCCAGGCCGTACTCACGGGTGAGGCCGTTGCCGCCGAGGGTGTGGACGGACTGGTCCACCGCCCGGACGCAGGCCTCGGCGGCCGCGTACTTGGCCATGTTCGCGGCCTCGCCCGCGCCCATGTCGTCGCCCGCGTCGTACAGCGCGGCGGCCTTCTGCATCATCAGCCGGGCGAGTTCCAGCTCGATGTGGGACGCCGCGAGGGGGTGGGCGATGGCCTGGTGGGCGCCGATGGGGTCCTTCCAGACCTGGCGGGTCCCGGCGTAGTCGACGGCCTTGGCGAGGGCGTAGCGGCCCATGCCGATCGCGAACGCGGCGGTCATGATGCGCTCGGGGTTGAGGCCGGCGAAGAGCTGGAGGAGGCCGGCGTCCTCGTCGCCGACGAGGGCGTCGGCGGGGAGCCGCACCTCGTCCAGGGTCAGTTCCCACTGCTTCTCGGCGGCCTGGAGCTCCATGTCGATGAGGGAGCGGGAGAAGCCGGGGGCGTCCCGCGGGACGATGAACAGGCAGGGCTTGAGGCGGCCGCTGCGCGCGTCCTCGGTACGGCCGACGATGAGGGTGGCGTCCGCGATGTCCACGCCGGAGATGAAGACCTTGCGGCCGGTGAGGACCCACGCGTCGCCGTCGCGGCGGGCCGTGGTGGTGATGCGGTGGGAGTTGGAGCCGGCATCCGGTTCGGTGATGCCGAAGGCCATGGTGCGGCTGCCGTCGGCGAGGCCGGGGAGCCAGCTCCGCTTCTGGGCCTCGGTTCCGAAGCGGGAGATGACCGTGCCGCAGATGGCGGGCGAGACCACCATCATCAGGAGCGGGCAGCCCGCCGCTCCGAGTTCCTCCAGGACGATGGAGAGTTCGGCGATGCCGCCGCCTCCGCCGCCGTACTCCTCGGGGAGGCTGACCCCGAGGTAGCCGAGGGCGGCGGCGTCCGCCCACAGCTCGTCGGGGTGGCCGCCCTCGCGGGCGACGCGGGCAAGGTAGTCGCGGCCGTACTTGCGGCCGAGGGCGGCGACCGCGGTGCGCAGGTCCCGGTGTTCCTGGGTCTCTATGACGGAGCTCATGCTGGCGGTTCCTCCTGGACTACGGCGAGCAGGGCGCCGAACTCGACCTGTTGGCCGGTGGCGGCGTGGAGCGCGGTGAGCGTGCCGGAGGCGGGCGCGAGGATGCGGTGTTCCATCTTCATCGCCTCCAGCCAGAGCAGGGGCTGCCCGGCCGTGACGGGGCTGCCGGGGGCGAGGCCCTCGGCGACGCGGACGACGGTGCCGGGCATGGGGGCGAGCAGGGAGCCCGGTTCGGTGCGGTCCTGGGGGTCCGCGAACCGGGGAACGGGGGTGAGGGTGTGGGAGCCGAGGGCGGAGTCGACGTAGACCTCCGACGTGTTCGAATTGTGTTTCACGTGGAACAGGCGCCGGATCCCCTCGACTTCGAGGGTGACGAGTTCCGGAGCGGCGGCCAGGACCCGGACACCGGGGTGGTTCACCGGCCGGTACTGGACCTCGTGCTCGGTGCCGGACGCGGTGTAGCGGCGGGTCTGGGGCTGGGAGCGGACGTTGCGCCAGCCGCCGAGGCGGCGGGCGAGCGGGGCTCCCGGGGCGGGGGCGGCGGCCGCCAGGGCCGCGGCGAGGGCGGCCAGGGAGGCGTCCGGTTCCTCCGCGGTGAGGGCGGCGAGGTGGCGCTCGTAGAAACCGGTGTCGAGCTGTCCCGCGGCGAACTCCGGGTGGCGCAGGGACCGTACGAGGAGCTCGCGGTTGGTGGTGAGCCCGTGGATCCGGGCGGCGGCGAGCGCGTGCGCCAGGGTACGGACGGCCTCGGCGCGGGTGGGGGCGTGGGCGACGACCTTGGCGAGCATCGGGTCGTAGTGGACGGAGACGGTGTCGCCGTCGCCGAAGCCGGTGTCCACGCGGACGCTGCCGGGGACGGCGAGGGTGTGCAGGACGCCGGTCTGCGGCCGCCAGTCCCGGGCCGGGTCCTCGGCGTACAGGCGGGCCTCGACGGCGTGCCCGGCGGGCTCGGGCGGCGTCAGGGGCAGGGCCGCGCCCTCGGCGATCCGCAGCTGGAGGGCGACGAGGTCGAGGCCGAAGACGGCTTCCGTGACGGGGTGCTCGACCTGGAGGCGGGTGTTCATCTCCAGGAAGTACGGCCGCCCGTCGGCGGTGACGAGGAACTCGACGGTGCCCGCGCCCTGGTAGGAGACGGCCCGGGCTGCGGCGACGGCGGCCTCGTGGAGGGCGGTGCGCAGCGGCTCGGGCAGGCCGGGCGCGGGTGCCTCCTCGATGACCTTCTGGTGGCGGCGCTGGAGGGAGCAGTCGCGGGTGCCTAGCGCCCAGACGGTGCCGTGCGCGTCGGCGAGGACCTGCACCTCGACGTGGCGGCCCCGCTCGACGTACGGCTCGGCGAAGACCTCCGCGTCGCCGAAGGCGGAGGCGGCCTCGGCACGGGCGCCCGCGAGGGCTTCCGGCAGCTCGCCGAGGGCGCGGACCACGCGCATGCCGCGTCCTCCGCCGCCGGCCGCGGCCTTGAGCAGGAGGGGCAGGTCCGCGGGGGTGGCGGTGTCCGGGTCGACGGGTTCCAGGAGGGGGACGCCGGCGGCGCGCATCAGCTCCTTGGCCCGGGTCTTGGAGGCCATGGCCTCGATGGCGGCGGGCGGCGGGCCGACCCAGGTCAGACCGGCGGCCTGGACCTCGCGGGCGAAGCCGGCGTTCTCGGAGAGGAAGCCGTAACCGGGGTGGACGGCGTCCGCCCCGGCGGCCAGGGCCGCCTTGATGACGAGGTCGCCGCGCAGGTAGGTGTCCGCGGGAGCGGCGCCCGGCAGCCGTACGGCCGCGTCGGCCTCGCGGACGTGCAGGGCCTGCTCGTCGGGGTCGGAGTGGACCGCGACGGTGGCGAGGCCGAGGGCGCGCGCGGTGCGGAAGACGCGTACGGCGATCTCGCCGCGGTTGGCGACGAGGAGGGAGGTGAGGGGCTTGGCGGTCAGGGGCGGGTCGGTCACGGGCTTGGCGGTCAGGGGCTCGGTCACGGGCTTGTCGGTCATGGGGGCGCTCACATCCGGAAGATGCCGAAGCCGCCGCGGGCGCCCTCGACGGGGGCGTTGTGGACGGCCGACAGGCACAGGCCGAGGATGGTGCGGGTGTCGCGGGGGTCGATGACCCCGTCGTCGTACAGCCGCCCGGACAGGAACATCGGCAGGGACTCGGACTCGATCTGCGCCTCCACGAAGGCGCGCATCCCGGCGTCGGCCTCCTCGTCGTACGGCTGCCCCTTGGCGGCGGCCGACTGCCGGGACACGATGGAGAGCACCCCGGCGAGCTGCTGGGGGCCCATGACGGCGGACTTGGCGCTGGGCCAGGCGAACAGGAACCGGGGCTCGTAGGCGCGGCCGCACATGCCGTAGTGGCCGGCGCCGTAGCTCGCGCCGATCAGGACGGAGAGGTGCGGGACGCGGGAGTTGGACACCGCGTTGATCATCATGGAGCCGTGCTTGATGATGCCGCCCTGCTCGTACTCCTTGCCGACCATGTAGCCGGTGGTGTTGTGGAGGAAGAGGAGGGGGATGTCGCGCTGGTTCGCGAGCTGGATGAACTGGGCGGCCTTCTGTGACTCCGCGCTGAACAGCACGCCCTGGGCGTTGGCGAGGATGCCGACCGGGTAGCCGTGGAGGGTGGCCCAGCCGGTGACCAGGCTGGTCCCGTAGAGGGGCTTGAACTCGTCGAAGTCGGAGGCGTCGACGATGCGCGCGATGACCTCGCGGGGGTCGAAGGGGGTCTTCAGGTCGGGAGGGACGATGCCGAGGAGTTCCTCGGGGCCGTACAGCGGGTCCTGGGCGCAGGGCGGGTCCGTACGCGGCTTGCGGTGGCCCAGGCGGGCCACGACGCGGCGGGCCTGGCGGATGGCGTCGTGCTCGTCGAGGGCGTAGTAGTCGGCGAGTCCGGAGGTGCGGGCGTGCATGTCGGCGCCGCCGAGGGACTCGTCGTCGCTCTCTTCGCCGGTTGCCATCTTGACCAGCGGCGGACCGCCGAGGAACACCTTGGATCGGTCCTTGATCATGATGGTGTGGTCGGACATGCCGGGGATGTAGGCGCCCCCGGCGGTGGAGTTGCCGAAGACGACGGCGACGGTGGGGATGCCGTCGGCGGAGAGCCGGGTGATGTCGCGGAAGATCGCCCCGCCCGGGATGAAGATCTCCTTCTGCGAGGGGAGGTCGGCGCCGCCGGACTCCACGAGGCTGATGCAGGGCAGCCGGTTCTGCCGGGCGATCTCGTTGGCCCGCAGGGCCTTCTTCAGGGTCCAGGGGTTGCTGGCGCCGCCGCGGACGGTCGGATCGTTGGCCGTGACCAGGCACTCGACGCCCTCCACGGTGCCGATGCCGGTGACCATCGAGGCGCCGACCGGGTAGTCGCTGCCCCAGGCGGCCAGCGGGGACAGCTCCAGGAACGGGGTGTCCGGGTCGAGGAGCAGCTCGACGCGCTCGCGGGCGAGGAGCTTGCCGCGGGTCTTGTGGCGGGCGGTGTACTTCTCGCCGCCGCCCTGGAGGGCCTTGGCATGCTCGGCGTCGAGCGCGGCGAGTCGTTCGAGGGCGGCGGTACGGGCCTGCGCGTGCTCGGGGGCGTGCGGGTCGACGGTGGTGCCGAGGCGGGTCATGTTCCGACCTCCGGGTCGGGGGCGGGGCCCTGGGCGGGCTGCGGGGGCGGGGGCGGGCTCCCGGGCGGGGGCGGGCTCCCGGCCGGGGGCGGCGCGGGCTGTGCCGGGGGTGCGGGCTGTGCCGGGGGCCCGGGTTGCGCCGGGGGCGCGGGTTGTGCCGGGGGCGCGGGTTGTGCCGGGGGCCCGGGTTGCGCCGGGGGCCCGGGTTGCGCCGGGGGCCCGGGTTGCGCCGGGGGCCCGGGTTGCGCCGGGGGCCCGGGTTGCGCCGGGGGCGCGGGCGCGGCTGGGAGGAGGTGGGTCGGGATGTCGAGGTGGCGGGCGCGGAGCCATTCACCGAGGGCCTTGGCCTGGGGGTCGAAGCGGTGGCCGGAGGCGACGCCGGCGCCGAGGATGCCGGTGACGGTGAAGTTCAGGGCGCGCAGGTGCGGCAGTTCGTGCCGGGCGACGGGGAGGTCCCGGGTCTCGGGGAGCAACTCCCGGAAGGTGTCCACCGTCAGGGCACCGAGCAGCCAGTCCCAGGCGGGGGCCGACTCGACCCATACGCCGACGTTGGCGTCGCCGCCCTTGTCGCCGCTGCGGGCCCCGGCCACTGCCCCCAGGGGGGCGCGGGTGGTTCGCCCGTCCCGGGCCCGGTCCTGCTCCCTGTCCTGGTGCCGGTCCCGTTGCCGGTCCCGTTGCTGGTCCTGGTGTGGCCCTGCGGGGCTTTCCCCCACCCCGCCCCTTCCCGAAACCGGGGCTCCGCCCCGGACCCCTTCGGGGGCTCCGCCCCCCGGCCCCCGCGCCTCAAACGCCGGCGGGGCTGGAAGTGCGGCCGGGGCCTCCGACAGGACCGGGGTTGCGGACGGCTCCGCCAACAGAGGTGGAAGCGCCGCGAGCTCCGCCGACAGGGGTGAGGGTGCGGCGGGCACCGCCGACGGGGCTGGAAGTGCGGCGGGCACCGCCGGCGGGGCTGGAAGTGCCGAGGGCTCCGCCGAGAGGGCCGGGGGTGGGGGGACGGGGAGGCGGGTGCCGTCGGGGAGGACCGCGGTGTGGGGGACGGTGTCGGCCGGGACGTGGGCCGAGGTGAAGACCCCGTACGGCTGGGCGGGGCCCGGCGGGGCCGTCACGTGGAAGCCCGGGTAGCTGGCGAGGGCCAGTTCGATCGCCGCCGAGGTCAGCGCGCGGCCGACCCGGTCCGGGGACGGGTCGCGGACGACCAGGCGCAGCAGGGCGCTGGCGGTCTCCTCCGTCGGGGCGTCCTCGTGGTCCGTGCGGGACAGGGTCCACCGCGCGGACGCCACCCCGGCCAGGGACGCGGCGAGCTGGGACCGGACCAGGGCCGCCTTCTCCTCGACGTCGAGCCCGGTCAGCACGAAGACCACCTCGTTGCGCCAGCCGCCGATCCGGGTCACGCCCACCTTGAGGGTGTCCGGCGGCGGCTCCCCGAGGACGCCCGAGACGCGGACCCGGTCGGGTCCGTCCTCGGCCAGCCGGACCGTGTCGAGCCGCGCGGTGACGTCGGGGCCCAGGTAGCGGACGCCCTGGGTCTCGTAGAGGAGCTGGGCCGTGACCGTGCCAATGGTGACGGCCCCGCCCGTGCCCAGGTGCTTGGTGATGACCGCGGAGCCGTCCTCGGCGACCTCCGCCAGCGGGAAGCCGGGGTGGCGGACGTCGTGCCGCGCGAAGAAGGAGTAGTTCCCGCCGGTGGCCTGGGTGCCGCACTCCAGGACGTGGCCCGTGACCACCGCTCCCGCCAGCCGGTCGTACGCGTCCGGGGCCCAGTCGAACCACCAGGCCGCCGAACCGCTGACCAGGGCCGCGTCCGTGACCCGGCCGGTGACGACCACGTCGGCCCCGGCCCGCAGGCAGGCCGTGATCCCGGCGCCGCCGAGGTAGGCGTTCGCCGTCAGCGCGCCCTCCTGGTACGGCATCAGGTCGTCGCCCTCGACGTGCGCGACGGAGACCGGCACCCCGGCCTCGGCCGCGAGTTCCCGTACGGCGTCGGCGAGGCCGGCCGGGTTGAGGCCACCCGCGTTCGCGACGATCCGCACCCCGCGCTCCCGGGCGAGCCCGAGGCCCTCCTCCAGCTGGCGCAGGAAGGTCTTGGCGTAGCCGAGGTCCGGGTTCTTCAGCCGGTCGCGGCCCAGGATCAGCATCGTCAGCTCGGCGAGGTAGTCCCCGGTCAGCACGTCCAGCGGGCCGCCGGTCAGCATCTCGCGCACGGCGCCGGCCCGGTCCCCGTAGAAGCCCGAGGCGTTGCCGATCCGCAGCGGGCGGCGCGTCACCGGGCGTCCCGCGGGGCGCGGCCGGGGCCCGCCGGGCCGGCGAAGGCCTGCGCGATGTCCAGCCAGCGGTCCGCGTCGGGGCCGGTGGCCGTCAGCGCCAGGTCGGCGCGGTGGGCGCGCTGGGTGACGAGCAGGCAGAAGTCGAGCGCCGGGCCGGTGATCCGCTGCGGGGCGTCGGCCGGGCCGTACGCCCACACGCCCTCCGCGCCCGGCGCCGTCAGCTCCACCCGGAACTCCCCGGCCGGCGCGGGCAGTCCGCGCACCGCGTAGGCGTAGTCGCGGGCCCGTACGCCGATCCGCGCGACGTGCCGCAGCCGGCCGGTCGGGGTCCGGCGCACCCCGAGGGCGTCGGCCACGTCCTGGCCGTGCGCCCAGGTCTCCATCAGCCGGGCGCTCGCCATCGAGGCGGTCTTCATCGGCGGCCCGTACCAGGGGAAGCGGGTGTCGGGCGAGGCCCCGGCGAGCGCCTCGTCGAGGGCGGTGCGCCCGGCCCGCCAGCGGGCGAGCAGTTCGGCCGGCGGCAGTGCCGCGCCCTCCTCCGCGCCCTCGTCGACGAAGGAGTCGGGGGCCTTCAGGGCTGCCTCGACCATCCCCGCGAAGCCGTCGGCGTCCGTGAGGGAGAGCAGGGACGCCCGGTCGGTCCAGTGCAGGTGGGCGATCTGGTGGGCGATGCTCCAGCCGGGCGCGGGGGTGGATCTGTTCCAGTCAGCTTCGGGCAACTGCCCTACCAAGGCGTCCAGTTCACCACTCTCCTCGGAGAGATCGGTGAAGACGGCGACGGCGGACGGATCGGGCACGGTGCGCTCCCCTCTCGGCGTGAGGGGAAGACTGGCAGCCTCCACTAAAACAATCAAGCACGCTTGCATGATTTTATGGAGAGGTGACACGTTCCCGCCACGACCCCCAACCCGGCGACCCGCAGACGGACTTGGCATGTCGCACGGCGCGCGCAGGTCCCGGGGCGCGCCGTGCGGCGCAGGCGCGGGGGCAATTCAGGCCGTAAGCCGGAAACTCGCGATACGTCACCGGATGTCCCGTCGATACTGGACGTTCCGCTCCGGGCCCGGGCGAGCACACCACGTTCATGTCACTCGACGAACTCGACGAAACTCGACGAAGAGGATGAACCGACGTGACTCCAGCCGCCTCCTCCCGCCCCGCCTCCTCCGACGCTCCCGACCCGTCCTCCCTCTATCCCGAACTCGACGCGACCGCCCTCGGCGCCTTCGTCACCGCCCTGGAGAGCGGCGACCTCACCGGCCTCGCCCCGGCCCGCGCGGCCGAGGTCGCCGAGGCCCGCTCCGTGGCCGTCTTCACCCGCGGCAAGGTGACCGGCGCCGACGGGGACCGGCTCGACGCCGCGCTCTGGCGCCACACCGGGTCCGGACCCCGGCCCGTGATCGTGATGCCGTCGCCCTGGACCGACCTGGGCTGGCTCACGTACGCCGTTCAGGCCACCCTCTTCGCGGCCCGCGGCTACGACGTCCTCGCCTACACCACCCGCGGCTTCGCCGCCTCCGAGGGCCAGGTCGACGTGGCGGGCCCGCTCGACGTCGCCGACGGCAGCCGGGCCCTGGACCACCTCATCGAGCGGTCCTCCGGCCCGGTGACGAAGATCGGCTTCCTCGGGGACTCGTACGGCTCCGGCATCAGCCAGCTCGTCGCCGCCCACGACACCCGCGTCGACGCCGTGGTCGCGCTCAGCAGCTGGGGCGACCTCGGGGAGGCGTTCTACGAGAACTCCACCCGCCACGTAGCGGCCGTACGGGCCCTGCTCGGCGCGGCGGCGAAGGCGCGGCTGAGCCCGCAGACGCGGAGCGTCTTCGACAACGTCCTCGGCAACCGCGACATCCAGGGCACCCTGCAGTGGGCCGAGACCCGCTCGCCGTTCAGCCACATCAAGGAGCTCAACCGCCGCCAGGTGCCCGTCTACTTCGCGCACGCCTGGCACGAGACCCTCTTCCCGGCCAACCAGACGCTGAAGATGTTCAACGAGCTGACCGGCCCCAAGCGCCTCGCCCTGTCCATCGGGGACCACTCCGGCCCCGAGATGACGGGCATGCTCGGCCTGCCCAACCGGATCTGGACGGACGCCCACCGCTGGTTCGACCACCACCTCCGGGGCATCGACAACGGCATCGCCGACGAGGACCAGGTGCTCAGCGAGGTGATGTGGACCAAGGCCCTCGAACCGCGCCCCACCTGGCACTCCGTCACCGAGCGGGTACACCGGCTGCACCTGGCGGGCGGCGGGGAACTGGCCGGGGAGCCGGAGGCCGGCTGGACGGCCGGCGTGCTGTGCGGGGTCGACACCCCGGCCACCGTCGCCGACGCCGTCGTCACCTCCGGGTACGCCGAGATCGCCGGCCGCCCGAAGGTCTACCCGACGGGCGACATCGACCGCACCGTCGCCGCGGTGTGGGCGTCGGCCCCGGTCGAGGAGACCACCCGGCTGCGCGGCACGCCGAGGCTGCGCGTCACCTACCGGTCGGCGAACCCGAGTTCCACCTTCGTCGCGTACCTGCTCGACCTGGCGCCCGACGGCACGGCCCGCCTCGTCACGCACGCCCCGTACACCGACCTGGACTCGGCTCCCGACAGCCTGATCAGCGCGGACGTCGACCTCCAGGCGACGGCGTACGACGTCCCGCCCGGCCACCGGCTGATGCTGGTGATCGACGCCCGCGACCCCTTCTACGGCGACGCCAACCTGCCGCGCGCGACCCTGTCGTTCACCTCCCCGGACGCGACGCCGTCGTACGTGGACCTGCCGCTGGGCTGAGCCGTGAGCCGCTGAACCCTGGGCGGCTGAGCCGTGAGCCGTGAGCCGCTGAACCCTGGGCCGCTGAGCCGTCGAGGCCCCCGGCCCCCGAGCCCGCCCGCCCCTCCGGACCCCCGTGCCGGCGGGGCGGGCGGGCCGCTCCGGGCCGCGTCAAGGACCCCGCTACGGGCGGCGGGTGAAGTCCATCGTCCAGTTGTCCAGCCAGGTCGCGCCCCCGTCGAGCGAGAAGGCCTGCTCCCAGCGCGGAGCGGACCCGGGCGCAGTCCCGGGCCACACGTACCGCACGCGGACGTCCTTCCCGTCGTGCGTGTCCTCCCCCTCGAAGACCCCGCGGTCGCCGTCGAACCGGCCGACGACGGGCGGGAAGAGGGTGCCGGTGCGCCCGCTCGCCCAGTGCAGCGACCACTCCTCCCGCTCGCGGTCGAAGAGCCGCAGCGTCAGGCCGGCGGAGCCCTTGGTCGGGAAGTCGATCGCGTCGAAGCTCGCCGCGCCGCCGAAGTGCCGGGAGATGTGCGACACCGCCGGGAACTCCTCCCACGGGCTGTCCGCGTCGAGGAAGTCGGTGCGGCGGCGGTTGGCGACGTCCCAGCTGCCGACGAGGAAGTCGAAGTCGTTCATGCGGTGCGCTCCCTTGGATCCGTTGCGATACGGGGGAACCGTAGGAGCGCTCCCCTGACATCCTGTGTCAGTGGAGTCCCGATGAAGGCCGACCGGCTGCTGTCGATCCTGCTGCTGCTCCAGACCCGCGGCCGGATGACCGCCGCCGAGCTCGCGCGCGAGCTGGAGGTGTCCGTACGCACCGTCTACCGCGACGCGGAGGCCCTGAGCGCGGCGGGCGGACCGCTGTACGGGGACGCCGGCCACAGCGGCGGCTACCAGCTGCTCGCCGGCTACCGCACCCGGCTGACCGGCCTCAGCACGGGCGAGGCGGAGGCGCTGTTCCTGACCGGGATGCCGGGCCCGGCGGCGGAGCTGGGCCTCGGCCGGGCCGTGTCGGCGGCCCAGCTGAAGCTGCGGGCGGCGCTGCCGCCGGAGCTGCGCGCCCAGGCGGACCGGATGCGGCTGCGGTTCCACCTGGACGCGCCCGGGTGGTACGCGGAGCACGGGGAGACCCCGTACCTGGCCCGGGTCGCCGACGCGGTGTGGCGGGGCCGGGTCATCGAGGTCCGCTACCGGCGCTGGCAGGCCCCGCGGGAGGTGGAGCGCCGGCTGGCCCCGTACGGGCTGGTCCTCAAGGCGGGCCGCTGGTACCTGGTGGCGTCGCCCGCCGGACCGCGGGAGCCCGCCGGGACGCGGGGCGCGGACGCAACGGCCGTCCCGGCCGGGGAGCGGGAGCCCGCCGGGACGCGGGAGCCGCGGACGTACCGGGTGGACCAGATCCTGCGGGTCGCCGAGACCGCCGAGGAGGCGGAGCCTCCGGAGGGCTTCGACCTGGCCGCGCACTGGCAGCGCACCCAGGCCGACTTCCACGCGCGGCTCCACCCGGAGGAGGCGGTCGTACGCCTCTCCGCGCGCGCGGCCGCCCTGCTGACGGGGGCCCAGGCGCGCGCGCTGGCGGCCACGGGCGAGCCCGACCCGGAGCTCCCCGGGTGGACGCGCGCGACCCTGCCGATCGAGTCCGCGGCGCAGGCCGAGGGGCAGTTCCTGTCGCTGGGCGCGGATGCGGAGGTCCTCCTCCCCACGGCCCTCCGGGACCGCGTCCGGTCCACGCTGGCGGCGATGGCGGCCCGGTACGCGTGAGGGCGGCGGGCTCGGCCGGTGTCAGCAGACCGGTCCCCCGGGCGAAGGCCGGCCCCTCAGGCGCAGACCGGCCCCCCGGGCGCCTCGGCCGTGGCCCGCAGGAGGTCCCGTACGAGGTCGAAGTCGACCTTGGCGGGGTTGCGGAAGCGCAGGCAGGCCTTGCCCATGTCGTGGCCGGCCAGCCGGTCCGCGAGGGCGTCGCGGACGTCCGTGCGCAGCAGGTAGAAGGAGATGTACTGCTTCTGGTTCGCCCAGGCGATCTCCTCCGCCTCCGCGCCCGGCCGGAGGTACACCGGCATCCCGTACGCGATCTGCTCCTCGAAGCCCGTCAGCTCGGCCGCGCACAGCGCGCGCAGCCGGGTCAGGGCCGCCCGGCGGGCCGCCGGGACCGCGGCGAGGTAGGCGTCGACGCGGGGGTCCATCAGCGGGTCCGCTTGCGGGTCTGGGAACGGACCGCGCCCATGCTGGCCGCGATCACCAGGGCGATGGCCAGGGCGTCCACGGCGGACAGGGCCTGGTTCAGCACCAGGAAGCCGGCGGTGGCGGCGATCGCCGGTTCCAGGCTCATCAGGATCGCGAAGGTGGGTGCCGGGAGCCGCCGCAGGGCGAGCAGTTCCAGGGTGTACGGGAGGACGGAGGACAGCACGGCCACCCCGAGGCCCAGTGCGAGGGTGCTCGGGACCAGCAGGGCGGAACCCGCCTCGAAGACGCCGAGCGGGAACGACAGCAGCGCGGCCACGGCCATCGCCAGGGCCAGGCCGTCGGCCTGCGGGAAGCGGCGGCCGGTGCGCGCGCTGAAGACGATGTACGCCGCCCACATCACGCCCGCCCCGAGCGCGAAGGCGGCGCCCGCCGGGTCGAGGGAGCCGAAGCCGGAGCCTGCGCCGCCGTGGCCGGACAGCAGGACCACGCCGCCGAGGGCGAGGCCCGCCCACAGCAGGTTCACCAGGCGCCGGGAGACGATCACCGAGAGGGCGAGCGGGCCGAGGACCTCCAGGGTGACGGCCGGACCGAGCGGGATGCGGTCCACGGCCTGGTAGAAGAGGCCGTTCATGCCGGCCATGGTGACGCCGAAGGCGAGCACCGTGCCCCAGTCGGCGCGGGAGTAGCCGCGCACCTTGGGCCGGCACAGGAGCAGCAGCACGAGGGCGGCGGCCGCGAGGCGCAGGGTGACCACGCCCGCCGCGCCCGCCCTCGGCATGATCATGACCGCGAGGGCGGCGCCGAACTGCACCGAGACCCCCGCCGCGACCACCAGGGCGACCGGACCGAACCGGGCCGCCGCGGAGTCCTGCGGGGCCGCGGCGGGAGATGCGGCGGCGGGTGCGGGGGCGGATGCGGGGGGTGCGGGGGCCGCGGCGGGGGCGGCCGGTTCGGAGGGGGCGGTCATCTCTCCAGAGTAAGGGGTTCGGTAAGGAGTGTCCCCAGGGGTTTTTCCTTACCGCACGGCGCTGGAGGTGCCGTGGAGGGAGGCCTCAGAGCGCCTCGTCCAGGAGTTCCGCCAGGTGGCGGGCCCGGACTCCGCCGAGCTGGGCGATCTGGGTGCGGCAGGAGAACCCGTCCGCCTGGACCAGCGCGCCCTCGGGCGCCCCGCGCAGGGACGGCAGCAGCTGCTCCTCGGCGCACGCGACCGACACCTCGTGGTGGCCGGGCTCGAAGCCGAAGTTCCCCGCCAGGCCGCAGCAGCCGCCGCTGAGCTCACCGATGAGACCGGCCCGCTCGCGCAGCCGGCGGTCGGCGGCGTCGCCGAGCACGGCGTGCTGGTGGCAGTGGGTCTGGCCGGCCACCGGCCGGTCGATCCGGGGCGGCCGCCAGTCCGGGGCGTACTGCTCCAGGGTCTCGGCGAAGGTGCGGACCGCCGCGGCGAGGCGGTGCGCGCGGGGGTCGTCGGGGAGGAGGGCGGGGAGATCGCCGCGCAGGGCCGCGGCGCAGCTGGGTTCCAGGACGAGGACGGGACGGTCGATGGCGCCGGTCCCGCCGGTCCCGCCGGAGGCGTCGGTCCCGCCGGAGGCGTCGAGTGCGTCCAGGGTGCGGCGCAGGACCGTGCGGGCGCGGTCGAGGCGGCCGGTGGAGACGTACGTCAGGCCGCAGCAGACCGGGCCCCGGGGGACGGTGACGGCGAACCCGGCCGCCTCCAGCACGCGGACGGCCGCGCGGCCGGCCTCGGGGGCGAGGTGCTCCGTGAAGGTGTCGGGCCACAGGGTGACGGGCGTTCCGGGGCCGGGGCCGGGGCCGGGGCCGGGGCCGGTGGCCCGGGTGGCGGGGCCGGTGGGCGGGGTGCCGGTGCCCTGCGGGCGGCCTTCGGGCTCCGCCCGGACCCGCGCCTCAAACGCCGGCGAGGCTGAATGTGCGGACCCGGCGTCACCACCCCGAGCCGAATGTCCGGACCCGGCATCACCGCCCCGAGCCCAATGTCCCGACCCGGGGCCATCACCCCGAGCCCAATGTCCCGACCCGGGGCCACCGTCATGGGCTGGACTTCCCGACCCGGCGCCGCCATCCCCAGCCGAGTGTGCGGACCCGGCTCCGCCAGCCCCAGCCGAGTGTGCCGACCCGGGGTCGCCGGTCCGGGGCGGGGGCGGGGTTGGGCGGGTGTGCCACCAGTGGGTGAAGGGGGTGGGGGCGACCGGGGGGAGGGGGCGGGTGCGGGTGAGGCCCGGGAGGGGGAGGCGGCGGGCGGCCGCGTTGACGACGGCCGCGAGCCGCAGCCGGGCGATCAGGCGGAGCCAGCCCGGGAGGCCGCCCAGGGTGTAGTGGGCGAGCGGGCGGATCCGGCCCGCCCAGTGGCGGTGCAGGAACTGCGCCTTGTACGCGGCCATGTCCACGCCCACCGGGCAGTCGCTCAGGCACCCCTTGCAGCCGAGGCACAGGTCCAGCGCCGCGGCGACCTCCGCCGAGCGCCAGCCGTCGGTCACGATCTCCCCGGCCAGCATCTCGTGCAGCAGCCGGGCCCGGCCGCGCGTGGAGTGCCGCTCCTCCCCCGTGGCCCGGTACGACGGGCACATCACCGCCGCCCCGCCGGTCTCCGTCGAGCGGCACTTCGCGACGCCCACGCACCGGGCGACCTCCCGCGCGAAGGGGGTGTCCGGCAGCACCGCGAAGCGGAGGTCCTCGTCCAGCCGGGCCGGCCGGACCAGCATCCCCGGGTTCATGCCGCCCGCCGGGTCCCACACGTCCTTGTAGGCGCCGAAGAGGGCGATGACGTCCGGCCCGTACATCTTCGGCAGGAGCTCCGCCCGCGCCTGGCCGTCCCCGTGCTCCCCCGACAGCGAGCCGCCGTGGGCCACGACCAGGTCGGCCAGCTCCTCGGAGAAGGTCCGGAAGCGGGCCACGCCCTCCCGGGTCACCAGGTCGAAGTCGATCCGTACGTGCACGCAGCCCTCGCCGAAGTGCCCGTACGGCGATCCGCGCAGCCCGTGCGCGGCCAGCAGGGCGCGGAACTCCCGCAGGTACGCGCCCAGCCGGGCCGGCGGCACCGCGCAGTCCTCCCAGCCCGGCCAGGCCATGGCGCCCCCGGGCAGCCGCGTCGCAGTGCCCGCCGCGTCCTCGCGGATCCGCCACAGCGCCCGCTGCCCGGCCGGGTCCGTCACCACCCGCGCGTCCACGGCGTCGGCGCCGCGCAGCAGGGCCCGCGCCGCGCCCTCGTCCGGCAGCTCCGCGAACAGCCAGGCGCCGCCCCGCGGGAGGTCGGCCGCGGCGGCCCCGACGAGGTCGTGCGCCATGCCTTCCAGGGTGAGAGGCCGGTACGGGAGCAGGCCCGCGGCGGCCTCGGCGGCCGCGCTCTCGTCGGCGTACCCGAGAACGGCCAGGACGGGCGCGGCCGGGAGGTCGACCAGGCGCACCACCGCCTCCGTGACCACCCCGAGCGTGCCCTCGCTGCCGCAGAAGGCGCGGGCGAGGCGGGTGCCCCGCTCGGGGAGGAGGGCGTCGAGGCCGCCGTAGCCGGAGATCCGCCGCGCGAAGTCGCCGTGGGGGCCGTACAGCCCGGTGCGGAGCACGGCGAGGTTCTCCGCGACCAGTTCGCGCAGGCCGGCGGGGGCGCCGGCCCAGCCGGCGCCGAGGCGGTGGGAGGCGCCGCCGTACGCGGTCACCGCGAGCTCCGCGACGTTGTCGGCGGTGGTCCCCCAGGCCACGGAGTGGGCCCCGCACGCGTTGTTGCCGATCATGCCGCCGAGGGTGCAGCGGGAGCGGGTGGAGGGGTCCGGCCCGAAGGTCAGTCCGTACGGGCGGACCGCGTCCCGCAGCCGGTCGAGCACCAGGCCGGGCTGGACGACGGCGGTGCGGGCGGCCGGGTCCACCGACACCAGGGCGTTCATGTGGCGGGTCAGGTCGAGCACGACGCCCGTTCCGGTGGCCTGGCCGGCGATGGAGGTTCCGCCGCCGCGCGGGACGACGGGGACCCCGGCGGCGGCGCACACGCGCAGGGCCGCGGCCACGTCGTCGGCGTCGTAGGGGGCGACCACGCCGAGGGGGACGCGGCGGTAGTTCGAGGCGTCCATGGTCGCCAGGGCCCGCGCGGCGGCGCCGAAGTCCACCTCCCCGCGGAGGTTCGCCCGCAATGTCCGTTCGAGTTCCCCGGGAGACGTCACGGCGCCCAGCCTGCCACCGCCCCGGCGCGTCTCACCGGGTGGACGCGCCTCCGAGGCGTGGACCGGTACCCGATACGCTCCGCTCGTGGCCGAGATCCAGATTCCCGCTGACATCAAGCCCGCCGACGGACGCTTCGGCGCGGGCCCCTCCAAGGTGCGGACCGAGGCGCTGGGCGCCCTCGCCGCCACCGGTACCTCCCTGCTCGGAACCTCTCACCGCCAGGCCCCCGTCAAGAACCTGGTCGGCTCGGTACGTCAGGGCATCCGGGACCTCTTCTCCCTCCCCGAGGGGTACGAGGTGATCCTGGGCAACGGCGGCTCCACCGCCTTCTGGGACATCGCGACCGCCGGTCTGATCGAGCAGAAGTCGCAGCACCTCACCTTCGGTGAGTTCTCCTCGAAGTTCGCCAAGGCCGCGAAGCTCGCGCCGTGGCTGGACGCCCCGTCCGTCATCTCCTCGGAGCCGGGCACCCACCCGGAGCCGGTGGCCGAGGCGGGCGTGGACGTGTACGCGTACACGCACAACGAGACCTCGACGGGTGTCGCGGCGCCGATCAAGCGCGTCGCGGGCGCCGACGCCGGGTCCCTCGTCCTGGTGGACGCGACCTCGGGCGCCGGCGGCCTGCCGGTGGACATCACCGAGACCGACGTCTACTACTTCGCCCCGCAGAAGTCCTTCGCCTCGGACGGCGGTCTGTGGCTGGCGGCGTTCTCCCCGGCGGCCCTGGAGCGCGCGGCCCGCGTGCACGCCTCGGGCCGGCACATCCCGGAGTTCTTCTCACTGCCGACGGCGATCGACAACTCGCTGAAGAACCAGACGTACAACACCCCGGCGCTGTCCACCCTCTTCCTGCTGAACGAGCAGCTGGAGTGGCTGAACGGCCAGGGCGGACTGGAGTTCGCGACCGGCCGCACCGCGGCCAGCGCGCGCAACCTGTACGGCTGGGCCGAGGCGTCGAAGTACGCGAGCCCGTTCGTCGTGGACGCCGACAAGCGGTCCGCCGTCATCGGCACGATCGACTTCGCGGACGACGTCGACGCGGCGGCCGTCGCCAAGGTGCTGCGCGCCAACGGCATCGTGGACACCGAGCCGTACCGCAAGCTCGGGCGCAACCAGCTCCGCGTCGCGATGTTCCCGGCGATCGACCCGGCGGACGTGCAGGCGCTGACCGCGTGCGTGGACTACGTGATCGAGAAGCTGTAGCCGCGGCGGCGGCCGTATCGCTCCAGGAGCCCCCGGGACGTCACGTCACCGGGGGCTCCGGCGTTCCCGCCCTCAACCCGCGGTCCGGTCCGGTCCGCCGGGACTTTCGTCCCAAAAATCGGGGCAAACACTCCGCAAACGGCAGTACCACAGGCGGCCTGCGACCTGCGACTTCCCGCCGTGGGACCTTCGGCAGGGCCCTCCCCCGCCCCTCCGGAGGGCCGCAACCAAAGCGCCCAGGATGTCCCTCATGTCTGGTGTGCCGGGAAAAACCCCGGCCCGTTCAGGAGGAAACCCCATGCGCAAGGCACTCACCCTCTCGGCGATCGCCCTCGCCTCGTCGATGGCCCTCGGCGGCGCCGCCACCGCGTTCGCGGCCGACACCCCGGCTCCCGCGGGCAGTTCCAGCCCCACCGCCGACCGGCCCACCACCGACGGCCACGGCCACGCGGCCGCCGCGGGCCTCAAGCTGTCGGCCCCCAGCGCCAAGCCGGGCGCCTCCGTCAGCTTCCAGATGGACGTCCCCGACGGTTCGACGCACCTCTCCGTCTCCTCCAAGGCCCTGGCCGACGTGAAGATGACCGACGGCCGCGGCGGCACCGCCACGGTCGCCGACGTCAAGGAGGGCGACTACGGCGTCTCCCTGACCGGCACGGGCCCCGACGGCGCCAAGCTCCAGGCCACCGCCCAGCTGCACGTCACCGCGGACGCCCCGGCCCCCAAGCCCACCCCGCAGCCCTCCGCCCTGAACCTGTCGACCGACTTCGGCCGCCCCGGCGACAAGGTCGTCGTCACCGTCAAGACCTCCGAGAAGAACGCCTTCGTGAAGTCCGACGCCTTCGGCGGCCAGGTCAACCTGAAGAGCGACGGCAAGGGCACCTTCACCGGCACCGCGGTCGTCGCCAAGGACGTCAAGTCCGGCTACTACGGCGTGCACGCCTTCGCGGGCGGCGAGGAGTTCGACGTCGTGAAGTTCTCCACCGAGGCCAAGGCCGGCCCGGCCCCGCACCACGGCGTGAAGCCCCTGGACCCGAGCCTGCACAAGACCCCCAAGGGCTCCGTGAACACCGGCCAGGCCCCCGCCGGTCTCCTCCCCGAGACCGGCAATGCCTGAGCCCACCACGCTCCGCCAGGGCCGCCGCCCCGGCCGCGCACGCCGTACGGCCGCCCTGGCGGGGGCCTCGGCCCTCGCCGCCGTCCTCGCCGCCGGCTGCTCCGCGGGCAGCGCCGGAGCCGCCGACGGCGCCGGGCACGCCCCGGACGGCGCGAGCACCGCGGCCCCGCTCCCGCCGTCCGTCCCGGACCGGGTCAAGATCCCCGACCTGTCGGTGGACGCACCGCTCGACACCGTCGGGCTGGACGCCCAAGGCGTCATGCGGGAACCGGACTTCGCCAAGCCGCAGGACGCCGCCTGGTACAGGGAGGGACCCACCCCGGGGGAAGCGGGCGCGGCCGCCGTCGTCGGCCACATGGACACCCCGCAGACCCCCGAGGCCGTCTTCTACAACCTCAAGAAGCTGAAGAAGGACCAGAGGATCGAGGTCCACCGCACCGACGGCACCACCGCCGTGTTCGCCGTCGACGCGGTCGACACCTTCAAGAAGGACGCCTTCCCCACCGGCAAGGTCTACGGGGACACCCACGGGAAGGCCGAACTGCGCCTCATCACCTGCGGCGGCGACCTCACCGCGGACCGCCACTGGGACGCCAACGTGGTGGTGTTCGCGCACCTCACGGGCAAGGGCTGACCCCGGTACGCGATACCTTCAGGGCTCGGCATTCCCGAATGCAGTACGGCTTGGAGGCAGCGGCGTGAACGTGCGAGTGACGGCGGCCCGGAACGGTGTGGACCCCTTCGGCACGGCCCGGCTCCGGCGCGGGGTGCTCGACGCCTGGGGCGCGGGCCCCGCCCGCTTCCGGGAGGACGCCAACGCCGAGGAGGACCTGGCGCTCGGCGGCTACCGCGACCGGCTCGTCGTCGAGCTGGCGCAGAACGCCGCCGACGCCGCGGCCCGCGCCGGGGTGCCCGGCCGGCTGCGGCTCACCCTGCACGCCGGCGAGGGCGGGCACGGCGTCCTGGCCGTCGCCAACACCGGCGCCCCGCTGGACGCCACCGGCGTGGAGTCGCTGAGCACCCTGCGCGCCTCCGCCAAGCGGGAGTCCACCGGCTCGGGCGACACCGTGGGCCGGTTCGGCGTCGGCTTCGCGGCCGTCCTCGCGGTCTCCGACGAGCCCGCGGTCCTCGGCCGCCACGGCGGGGTCCGCTGGTCGCTGGCCGAGGCCCGCGAGCTGGCCCGCGGCGCCGCCGTCGGCAGCCCCGGACTCGGCGACGAGCTGCGCCGCCGCGACGGCCACGTCCCGCTGCTGCGCCTGCCGCTGCCCGCCGAGGGGACCGCGCCCGAGGGCTACGACACCGTCGTGGTGCTCCCGCTGCGCGACGCCGCCGCCGAAGACCTCGTGGAGCGGCTGCTCGCCTCCGTCGACGACGCACTGCTGCTGACCCTGCCCGGGCTGCGCGAGGTCGTCGTCGACACCCCGTCCGGCGGCGCCCGCACCCTGTACCGCCGCGACGAGGGCCCGTACGCCGTCATCGAGGACTCCGCGGCGGGCACCAGCCGCTGGCGCACCGTCCGCCACGGCGGCCCGCTCGACCGCGCCCTGCTGGCCGACCGCCCGGTGGAGGAGCGGCTGCGGCCCACCTGGGCGGTGTCCTGGTCCGTGCCCGTCGACGCCGACGGCGCCCCCGTGCGCCCCGCGACCGCCCCCGTCGTGCACGCCCCGACCCCCACCGACGAGCCGCTGGGAATCCCCGCGCTGCTCATCGCGACCCTGCCCCTGGACACCACCCGCCGGCACCCCGCGCCCGGACCGCTGACCGACTTCCTCGTGGAGCGCGCGGCCGACGCCTACGCCGAACTGCTCGGCACCTGGGAGCCGGTGACCACCGCCCTCGTCGACCTCGTCCCCGGCCCGCTCGGCAAGGGCGAGCTCGACGGCGCCCTGCGCGCCGCCGTCCTGCGCCGCCTTCCCCGTACGGCCTTCCTCGCCCCCGCCGTACCGCCCGGGCCCGACGAGGACGCGGAGGACGGGGCCGACGCGCGGGCCGCCCTGCGCCCCTTCGAGGCGGAGGTGGTGGAGGGCGCGGGCGCCGACACCGTCCGGGTCCTCGCCGAAGTCCTGCCTACCCTGCTCCCGGCGGGCCTGGAGCGGCGCGCCGAGCTGCGCACCCTGGGCGTGGGCCGGCTCCCGCTGGGCGACGCCATCGAGCGGATCGCCGGGATCGAGCGCACCCCCGACTGGTGGCACCGGCTCTACGACAGCCTCGCCGGGGTGGACCCCGACCGGCTGTCCGGACTGCCCGTCCCGCTGGCCGACGGACGCACCGCGATCGGCCCCCGGCACATCCTGCTGCCCGGCGCGGACACCCCCGACAGCCTGGCCCGCCTCGGCCTGAAGGTGGCCCACCCGGACGCGGCGCACCCGCTGCTGGAGAAGCTCGGCGCCCTCCCGGCCACCCCGCGCGCGGTCCTGACGACCCCGCAGGTGCGGGCGGCCGTCGCCGCCTCCCTGGACGCCGGGGACATCTGGGACGAGGACGCCGACACCCTGGACGCCGACGAGCTGGCCGAGGTGGTCCTGGGCCTGGTCCGCGACGCCGGCCTGGCCGCGGGCGACGAGCCCTGGCTCGGCGCCCTCGCCCTGCCCGACGAGGACGGGGAGCCGACCCCGGCGGGCGAACTGCTGCTGCCGGGCTCGCCGCTGGCCTCGGTGATCCGCGAGGACGAGGTCCCGTACGTGGACGCGGACCTGGTGGACCGGTGGGGTGCGGGCCCGCTCACCGCCTGCGGGGTGCTGGCCCACTTCCAGCTGGTGCGCGCCACCGACGTGGTCCTGGACCCCGACGAACTGGAGCCCCGCGACGGCGACTTCGCCGAGCCCGACGACGCCGGCCTGCTGGACGCCGTCGACGTGTGGTGCGAGGACGTACTGGACCAGCTGCCGGACACCCCGGTGCCGCCGGTGGCGACCGAACTGGTCGCCGTGCGCGACCTGGACCTCGTCGACGACGACTGCTGGCCGCAGGCCCTCGCGATGCTCGCGCGGCCGCCGCTGCGCGACGCGCTGACCCAGCCCGTACGGATCCTGCTCCCGGACGGCACCACGCAGTCGGTGCGCCCGTACACCGCCTGGTGGCTGCGTGACCACCCGGTGCTCGACGGCCGCCGTCCCGCGGGCCTGCGCTCGGCGGGCGGCGACCCGCTGCTCTCGGGGCTCTACACCCCGGCGGACGCCACCGGCTTCGAGGACGAGCAGGTGCTGCGGGCCCTCGGCGTACGCACGACCGTGCCCGCCCTGCTGGAGGAGCCCGGCGGCGCGGCCGAGCTCCTGGCCCGGCTGGCCGACCCGGACCGCGAGGTGACCGACCGGCAGCTGCACGGCCTGTACGGGGCGCTGGCGGACCTGGACCCCGAGCAGGTCACCCTGCCGGACGAGCTGCGCGCGGTGGTGGACGGCGAGGTCCGGGTGGTGGACGCGGCCGACGCCGTCATCGCCGACGCCCCTGACCTGCTGCCCCTGACGGCGGGCCTGCCGCTGCTGCCGGTCGCCCCGGCCCGCGCGGCGGACCTCGCGGAGCTGCTCCAGGTGCGCCGGCTGTCGGAGACGGTCCCGGCGGAGGTGAGCACGCCCGGCGAGGAGCACGACGTACCGGAGTCGGTACGGGTCCTGCTCGGCCCGGCCACCCCCGCGGGCTACCTGGAGCACGAGGAGCTGATCGCGGGCGGCACCGGACTGGACTGGCGCCGCACCCCCGACGGCACCGTGCACGCGGCCACGCTGGAGGGCGTGGCGGCGGGCCTGGCCTGGGCGGCGGGCCAGTGGCCCCGCCGCTTCGAGGTGGCGGCCCTGCTGGAGGACGAGTCCCGCACTGCGGAACTGGCCCGCGACCGCTGGTTCGACTGAAGCCGCGCGGCACGAGGCCGCGCGGCACGAGGCCGCGCGGCACGAGGCCGCGCGGCACGAGGCCGCGCGGCACGAGGCGTCCGGGGCGCCGCCCTCACTGAACCCCCGGAGGGGCGGGTGCGGGGGTCGTCAGGCGGGGAACCTGCGGTCGACCCAGCGGAAGGTGAACTCGATCAGGGTCGCCGCGGCGGCCGCGATCGCGACCGCGATCCACGGCATCGTGGCGCCCTCCAGCTTGAGCTGGAAGAACTCCTGGAGCCACGGCACGACGAGGACGGTCAGGAACGCCAGGCCCATCGCGCCGACCAGGCCGACCCGCCACCACGTGTACGGGCGGGCGATGATCGTCAGGACCCACATCGACGTCAGGAACAGGGCCAGCGTCGCCGCGCTGGTCTCGGCCTTGAGGGCGTCCGGGCCGGTGTAGTAGGAGCGGGCGACCAGGTACGTCACGAACGTGGCCGTCCCCGCGATGGCGCCGCCCGGGATCGCGTAGCGCATCACCCGTTTCACGAAGTGCGGCCTGGCCCGCTCCTTGTTCGGCGCCAGGGCCAGGAAGAAGGCCGGGATGCCGATCGTGAGGGTGGACAGCAGGGTCAGGTGGCGCGGCAGGAAGGGGTACTCGACCTGCGAGCAGACCACGAGGACCGCCAGCAGCACCGAGTAGACCGTCTTCGTGAGGAAGAGCGTCGCCACGCGGGTGATGTTGCCGATGACCCGCCTCCCCTCGGCGACCACCGCGGGGAGGGTCGAGAAGCTGTTGTTCAGCAGCACGATCTGCGCGACCGCGCGGGTGGCCTCCGAGCCCGATCCCATCGAGACGCCGATGTCGGCGTCCTTGAGCGCGAGCACGTCGTTGACGCCGTCGCCCGTCATGGCGACCGTGTGGCCCCGGGACTGGAGGGCGGCGACCATGTCCCGCTTCTGCTGCGGGGTGACGCGGCCGAAGACGGCGTTCTCGTCGAGGGCCTTCGCCATCGCGTCCCGCTCGGTGGGGAGCCCGCGGGCGTCGACGGTGTTCTCCGCGCCCGGCAGCCCCAGCTTGCCGGCGACCGCGCCGACCGAGACGGCGTTGTCGCCGGAGATCACCTTCGCCTTGACGCCCTGGTCCTCGAAGTAGCGCAGCGTGTCGGCGGCGTCGGGCCGCAGCCGCTGCTCCAGGACGATCAGGGCGGTGGGCCGCACGCCGGTGGCGACGGCCGCGTCGTCGAGCTCGCGGCCGGAGCGGGCGAGGAGGAGGACCCGCAGGCCCTGCTCGTTGAGGTCGTTGATCTCGTCGAGGGCCGGGTCGCCCGCCGGGAGGAGCACGTCGGGGGCGCCCAGCAGCCAGGTGTTGTTCTCGCCGTCGCCCTCGCTGAAGCTGGCGCCGCTGTACTTGCGGGCGGAGGAGAACGGCAGGGACTCGGTGCAGCGCCACTCGGCGCTGTCGGGGTAGGCGTCGATGATGGCCTGGAGGCTGGTGTTGGGCCGGGGGTCGGACTCGCCGAGGGCACCGAGGACCTTCTTGACGTACGCCGGGTCCGCGCCGCCGACCGGGCGGAGCTCGGTGACGTCCATGCCGCCCTCGGTGAGGGTGCCGGTCTTGTCGAGGCAGACGACGTCCACGCGGGCGAGGCCCTCGATGGCGGGCAGCTCCTGCACCAGGCACTGCTTGCGGCCGAGCCGGATGACACCGATCGCGAAGGCGACGGAGGTGAGGAGCACGAGCCCCTCGGGGATCATCGGGACGATGCCGCCGACGGTCCGGGCGATGGAGTCCTTGAGGTTGTTGTCCTTGACGATCAGCTGGCTGATGATGAGGCCGATCGAGGTCGGGATCATCATCCAGGTGACGTACTTGAGGATGGTGGAGATGCCGGAGCGCAGCTCGGAGTGGACGAGCGTGAAGCGGGAGGCCTCTTCGGCCAGCTGGGCGGCGTAGGCCTCGCGGCCGACCTTCGTGGCGGTGAACGCGCCGCCGCCGGCGACGACGAAGGACCCCGACATGACGGGGTCCCCGGGCTTCTTCAGGACCGGGTCGGCCTCCCCGGTGAGCAGGGACTCGTCGATCTCCAGCCCGTCGGCCTCGCCGACCGATCCGTCGACGACGACCTTGTCGCCCGGGCCGAGCTCGATGACGTCGCCGAGGACGATCTCGGAGGTGGAGATCTCGGCGGTCCGGCCGTCGCGGCGGACGGCGGGCTTGGCCTCGCCGATGACGGCGAGGCCGTCGAGGGTCTTCTTGGCGCGGAGCTCCTGGATGATGCCGATGCCGGTGTTCGCGATGATCACGAAGCCGAAGAGGCTGTCCTGGATGGGCGCGACGAAGAGCATGACCACCCACAGGACGCCGATGATCGCGTTGAAGCGGGTGCAGACGTTCGCACGGACGATCTCGGTGGTGGAGCGGGAGGAGCGGACCGGGACGTCGTTGACGTCGCCGCTCGCGACCCGTTCGGCGACTTCGGCGGTGCTCAGTCCGCCGGGCTTGAATCTCGGGGCGGGCGGCCGCATCGGGTGTACGGGATCCAGCTCGGCCCCTGCGTCGATGGCGGTCCCGGCGGCCGGGCCGCCCGGCTCCGGTCCATCGGATTCGATCCTCGCCCGCTGCGTCATGCTCTCGACGGTAAGGGGCGTTCTAACGCTTCACTCGCCGAGCGGACCGAAGATCCGACTTGGGGATGACCCGAATCGTCCCCTGGTCGCCCCTGTGAGCCTCGGCAGTGCCGTCGGCGGTCAGCCCGCCCCGCCCGGGCGCCCGGAGTCGCCCTCCGGCCCGGCGCCCGTGTCCGGGCCGGAGGGCCCGGCCGACGCGCCGGCCTCGGCGGCCGCGGCGGCGGCCTCCGCGTGGCGCTTCAGGGCCGCCTCGCGGCCGCGGACGTACCAGATGCCGATCAGGCCGAGGACGCCGCCGGCCGCGCAGGTCCACACCCACCACAGCTGGCCGCGGTCGGCGAACCACCCGTAGAAGGGGAGCTGGACGAGGAAGAGGGCGAACCAGATGATCGTGCCGCCGGTGACGGTGGCGACGACCGGCCCCTCCAGGGGCTCGGGCGCCTCGTGCCGCGCTGTCCATTTCGCCATGCGGCAAGTCTAGGCCGGGTGGCGCAGGGTCTACGCGCGGAGATAGACGCTCCTTCGTTCATGTGTTCATACTGAAACGGTGTGGGCGTGGCCCATTTTCTTCGTATGAACCACCCAATGAGGACCGTATGAGCACCCCGGCCCCCGCCCCCGCGCCCACCGCCCCGGAGCCCCCCTCCCGGGAGACCGGCCTGGACCGCTTCTTCAAGATCTCCGCGCGCGGCTCCACCGTGTCCCGCGAGGTCCGCGGCGGTCTCGCGACGTTCTTCGCGATGGCCTACATCATCGTGCTGAACCCGATCATCCTGGGCAGCGCGAAGGACATGTACGGCCACCAGCTCGACGGCGGCCAGCTCGTCACCGCCACCGTCCTGACGGCCGCCTTCTCCACCCTCCTCATGGGTGTCATCGGCAACGTCCCGATCGCGCTGGCCGCCGGCCTCGGCGTGAACACCGTGGTCGCGCTCCAGCTCGCTCCGCGCATGAGCTGGCCCGACGCCATGGGCATGGTCGTCCTGGCAGGCTTCGTGGTGATGCTGCTCGTCGCCACCGGTCTGCGCGAGCGGGTGATGAACGCCGTCCCCCTCGGCCTGCGCAAGGGCATCGCCATCGGCATCGGCCTGTTCATCATGCTGATCGGCCTCGTCGACTCGGGCTTCGTCTCCCGCATCCCGGACGCCGCGCACACCACGGTCCCGCTCCAGCTCGGCAGCGACGGCCACCTGCACGGCTGGCCCGTCCTGATCTTCGTGATCGGGACGCTGCTGACCCTGGCGCTGATCATCCGCAAGGTCCCGGGCGCGATCCTGATCTCCATCGTGACCATGACCGTCGCCGCGGTGGCCGTCCAGCTGGTCACCGGCCTGCCGGCCGAGGCGTGGGGCCTGACCGTTCCCGAGTGGCCGGGCAACCCGGTGGCCGCGCCCGACTTCGGGCTCGTCGGCCAGGTCAGCCTGTTCGGCGGCTTCGGGAAGGTCGGGATGCTGACCGGCGTCCTGTTCGTCTTCACCGTCCTGCTGTCCTGCTTCTTCGACGCCATGGGCACGATCCTCGGCGTGGGCGACGAGGCGAAGCTGATCGACAAGGACGGCAACTTCCCCGGCATCAACCGGGTCCTGCTGGTCGACGGTCTGGCCGTCGCCTCGGGCGGCGCGACCTCGTCCTCCGCGACCACCTGCTTCGTGGAGTCCACGGCCGGCGTCGGCGAGGGCGCCCGTACGGGACTGGCGAACGTCGTGACGGGCGGCCTCTTCGCCGTGGCGCTGTTCCTCACGCCGCTCGCCACCATGGTCCCGTCCCAGGCCGCGACCCCCGCGCTGCTGGCGGTGGGCTTCCTGATCCTGGCGGGCTCGGTCAGGGACATCGACTGGAGCGACTTCACCATCGCCGTCCCGGCCTTCCTGGCCATGGTGATGATGCCCTTCACCTACTCGATCACCAACGGCATCGGCATCGGCTTCGTGAGTTTCTGCGTGCTGCGGCTGGCGACCGGCCGGGGCCGCGGCGTCCCGGTGGCCATGTACGTCGTGGCCGCGGTGTTCGTCTTCTCCTACGCGATGCCGGCCCTCGGCCTCACGTGACCGGCCCCCGGCCGGCCCGCTCCACCTGATCAGGTGAGCCCGTAGAACTTCTCCGTCTCGTCGACGGCCGCCTTGAAGCGCTCGTCGAAGTCGTCGCGAATGAGCGTCCGGACCACATAGTCCTGGACGCTCATTCCGCGTTTGGCGGCATGAGTCCGGAGCCTGCCGAGGAGCTCCCCGTCTATGCGCATGCTCAGCACATGTGTCCCCATACCGAAAGAGTCGGGGCAGAGGACGTGGACGCGTGTCACTTTCCGCCGCCCACTCACCCGTACGAGTGACGAAACACCATGGGTGTTCTTTAGCGAGAGTAATGAGTTACTCTAAGGACATGCATGACCTCTCCCATGGCGACGACGATGCCGCCGTGAACGATCTCCGCTCTGCCGTCATGCGACTGGGCCGGCGCCTGAAGCACCAGCGCGTCGACGAGTCGCTGAGTCCGACCGAGATGTCGGTACTCGGCACCCTCGCCCGCTGCGGCCAGGCCACCCCTGGCGAGCTGGCCCGGCGGGAGCACGTCCAGCCGCCGTCGATGACACGCATCGTCGCGCTCCTGGAGGCCAAGGGACTGGTCACGCTGGAGCCGCACCCCGACGACCGCCGCCAGAAGGTGGTCCGCCAGACCGAGGAAGCCGAGGCGATGCTCGAAGAGAGCCGCCGCAAGCGCAACGCCTTCCTGGCCGGGCTCGCGGCCGAGCTGACCGAGGAGGAGTGGGCCAAGCTGCGCGAGGCCGCACCCGTCCTGGAGAAGCTCGCCCACCTGTAGGAACGACGCCAGGAGGCGAACGCTTTTGAGTACGGGAACCGGAGCAGACTCCGCACCCGGCCACATATCCACCCCCGCCACCGCCGGCGGCGCCACCGCCGGGGTACCCGCAGAACCCGTCACACCCGCAGTACCCGCCGCACCCGCGGTCAAGAACTCCATGTTCAGCTCGCTGAAGATCCGCAACTACCGGCTCTTCGCGACCGGCCAGGTGGTCTCCAACACGGGCACCTGGATGCAGCGCATCGCCCAGGACTGGCTGGTCCTGTCCCTCACCGGATCGGCCTCCGCGGTCGGCGTGACCATCGCCCTGCAGTTCCTGCCGATGCTGGTGTTCGGCCTCTACGGCGGCGTCCTCGCCGACCGGCTGCCGAAGCGCCCGCTGCTGCTCGCCACCCAGAGCGCCATGGGCCTCACCGGTGTCGCGCTCGCCGTCCTCACCCTCGCCGGACAGGTCCAGGTCTGGCACGTCTACCTCGCCGCCTTCCTGCTCGGCCTCGTCACCGTCGTCGACAACCCGGCCCGCCAGACCTTCGTCGCCGAGATGGTCGGCAAGGACCAGGTCGCCAACGCGGTCAGCCTGAACTCGGCCAACTTCCAGTCCGCGCGGCTGGTCGGCCCGGCGATCGCCGGTGTGCTGATCACCGCCGTCGGCTCCGGCTGGGCCTTCCTGCTGAACGGGCTGTCCTTCGCCGCGCCGATCGCCGGACTGCTGATGATGCGCACCGCCGAACTGCACCCGGTCGAGCCCCGGCCCCGCGCCAAGGGGCAGCTGCGCGAGGGACTGCGGTACGTCGCCGGGCGTCCCGAGCTGGTCTGGCCGATCGTGCTGGTCGGCTTCATCGGCACCTTCGGGTTCAACTTCCCGATCTGGCTGTCGGCGTTCGTCAGCGAGGTCTTCCACGGGGACGCCGGCACGTACGGGCTCTTCAACACCCTGATCGCCGCCGGCTCCCTCGCGGGGGCGCTGCTCGCGGCCCGGCGCGGGCACTCCCGGCTCCGGCTCCTGGTGGCCGCGGCCGTGCTGTTCGCCGCGCTGCTGACCGTGACGGCGTTCGCACCCGGCTTCTGGCTCTTCGCCGCGCTGCTGGTGCCGATCGGCGTCTTCGGCCTGACGGTCAACGTCACCGCCAACTCCAGCGTGCAGATGGCCACCGACCCCGAGATGCGGGGGCGGGTCATGGCCCTGTTCATGATGGTCTTCACCGGCGGGACCCCGCTGGGCGCCCCGCTGCTGGGCTGGATCACGGACACGTACGGCGCCCGGATCGGGATGGCGGCGGGCGGTGTGATCTCGCTGGTCGCCTCCGTGGCGATCGCCGTGGTGCTGGCCCGCGTCGGCAACCTCCGGCTGCGGGTCGACCGGCGCGGCGTGGCCTTCGTCCCGTCGCCGCGCCGCCGCGAACTGGTAACGGCCGCCTGACGGGCCCGGGACGCGGGCGGCGGCGCCGGTAGGGTCGGTAGGGTCGGGGGATGAGACTGTTCGCCGCCGTACTGCCGCCGCCGTCGGCCGTCGCCGAGCTCGCGGAGGCCGTACGGCCGCTGCGCGACGACCGGCTGACGTGGACCGCGGAGGCCGGCTGGCACTTCACGCTGGCCTTCATGGGCGAGGTACGGGACGAGGTGCTCCCGGACCTGCACGCCCGGCTGGAGCGCGCCGCCCACCGCACCGCCCTCTTCAGCCTGCGGCTGCACGGTTCCGGGCACTTCGGCGACCGGGCCCTGTGGGCCGGGGCCGCCGGGGGGCTGGACGGGCTGCGGCTGCTCGCCGAACGGGCCGACGCCGCCGCCCGGCGGGCCGGCGTACCGATGGAGCAGCACCACCGCTACACCCCGCACCTCACCCTGGCCCGCAGCCGCCACGCCGTCACCCCCCTGGGCCCGTACCTCGAGGCGCTCGCCGGCTTCGAGGGCGCCCCCTGGCCGGCCGACACCCTCAGCCTGGTCCGCAGCCACCTCCCCGCCGGCGGGGTGCCGGGCGAGCAGCCCCGCTACGAGACCGTCGGGGCCTGGCCGCTGACCGGCCGCTGACCGGCGGCAGGACGGGCCGCGGGCGACCGGGGGCCGTGCGGGGCCCCGCGGCGGGCCGGGTTAGGCTCGACGGGTGGATCCCAAGACCAGAAACCGCGTCATGGCGGGTGTGCTCGTGCTGATGTTCGTCGTCGTGGCCGTGGCGGCGGCCGTCGGCCAGTAGACCGACCGCGCCCCCCGCGAGCCCTCCCGCGTCCCGACCGGGCCCCGCCCTGCCCGCACGCGGGACCCGCGGGTTCGCGAGGTGCCCTTGCCTGGAGTGGACTCCAGGCAGTTGGCTTGTGTCCCATGAAGTACACGCAGCTCGGACGCACGGGACTCAAGGTCAGCCGACTCGTTCTCGGCACGATGAACTTCGGCCCCCAGACAGACGAACCCACCAGCCACGGCATCCTCGACGCCGCGCTCGCCGCGGGCCTGAACTTCGTGGACACCGCCAACGTCTACGGCTGGGGTGAGAACAAGGGCCGCACCGAGGAGATCATCGGCACCTGGTTCGCCCAGGGCGGCGGCCGCCGGGACAAGACGGTCCTGGCCACGAAGGTGTACGGGAACATGGCCGGCGACGGGGACCCGTGGCCCAACCACGACCGGCTGTCGGCCCTGAACATCCGGCGGGCCGTCGAGGCCAGCCTGAAGCGGCTCCAGACCGACTACATCGACCTCTACCAGTTCCACCACATCGACCGCCGGACCCCCTTCGAGGAGATCTGGCAGGCGGTCGAGGTCCTGATCCAGCAGGGGAAGGTGCTGTACGCGGGGTCGTCGAACTTCCCCGGGTACAAGATCGCCCAGGCGAACGAGACCGCCGCGCGCCGCGGCGGCGTCGGCCTGGTCAGCGAGCAGTGCCTGTACAACCTGGCCGAACGCCGGGCCGAGATGGAGGTCGTCCCCGCCGCTCAGGAGTACGGGCTCGGGGTCATCCCGTGGTCCCCGCTGCACGGCGGCCTGCTCGGCGGTGTGATCAAGAAGGAGGTCGAGGGCGGCCGCCGCGCCTCCGGGCGCTCCGCCGACGCGCTGGCCAACACCTCCGTACGGGCGCAGGTGCAGGCGTACGAGGACCTGCTCGACAAGCACGGCCTGGAGCCCGGCGAGACGGCGCTGGCCTGGTTGCTGACGCGTCCCGGGGTCACCGGCCCGATCGTCGGCCCCCGTACGGCCGAGCAGCTGGAGAGCGCCCTGCGCGCGCTGGAACTGGAGCTGAACGACGAGCTGTTGACGGCCCTGGACGAGATCTTCCCCGGTCCCGGAGCCTCCCCGGAGGCCTTCGCCTGGTAGGCGCGTCCGTACGCCGTACCGCGGCCGCCGCCGCCCCGCCCCGGGCGGCGGCGGTCGCGCGCCCTCCGGGCAAGTCGGCGCCGGTACGGGCCCGTTACGGCTGCGGGGCGGGGCGGTAGGGGCCGCCGATGCCCCAGGCCTGGTGCAGGACGGCCGCGAACTCGCCGGCGATGCGGTGCTCCCCGGAGGCGTTGGGGTGCGTGCCGTCGTAGGTGTCGTGGTCGATGTCGTAGGAGGCCGGGCGCGCGGCCAGCAGGATCGGCGAGGCGTCGGTCGTCAGGTCGGCCACGGCCTTCGCCAGCAGCTCGTTGAAGCGGGCCACCTCGGCGGCGAACGGGGCGTCCTGCCGGGCGCGGACGTTCGGTATGACCGGCAGCAGCACCATCCGCAGGGCCGGGCGGGCCTCGCGGGCCGCGGCGACGAACCGGCGTACGTTCTCGGCGGTCTGGTCGGCCCGGGTGTAGAAGCCGAGGTCGATCAGGCCGAGGGAGACGAGCAGGACGTCCGCACCGGCGGCGCCGGCCGCGGGGCCGATCAGCGGCGCCATGTGCTGCCAGCCCTCGCCCCAGCCGGCCAGGTGGCGGCGGGCCTCCCCGGGGAAGTCCGGCCCGGCGTACGCCTGGCAGCCGGCCGGGTCGGCGGCGGGCGCCCCGGCGGCGCCGTCATCGTACAGCGCGGTGCGCGGGCCGACGATCTCGAAGGGCCCGCCGAAGGCGGCGCCCAGGTGCTGCCACATCCGGTAGCGCCAGGTGTAGTCGCCGGCGCGTCCGATGGTCATGGAGTCGCCGACGAACATGAAACGCATCCGGTCATCATCGCGGATCACGTGCCGGGCGCCCCTGTGATGCCGGACACGCCGTCCGGGCTGGCAGGCTTGGGTCATGCGCATGCTGCCGTCGACCGCCGCCCCCGCCGCCGCCCTGGCCGGCTGCCTCGCCCTCCTGCCGGGCGCCGCCGCCGCGGCGGAGTCGCCCGGGGCGGCCGGGTTCACCCTCTCCGACCCGCGGATCAAGGAGTCGAGCGGGCTCGCGGCCAGCCGGCTGCACCCGGGGGTGTACTGGACGCACAACGACAGCGACGACGGCCCGTACGTGTACGCCGTGGACTCGGCGACGGGCCGGACGGTCGCCCGGCTGGCGCTGACGGGGATCGGCAAGCCCCGTGACGTCGAGGCGATTTCGCTGGGCCCCGACGGACAGCTGTACGTCGGGGACGTCGGGGACAACCTCGGCGGGACCTGGGACCACGTGTGGATCTACCGGTTCCCGGAGCCGAAGGAACTGCGCGACGCCAGCGTCAAGGCCGAGCAGTTCACGGTCACTTACGCCGACGGGCCGCGGAACGCCGAGTCCCTGATGGTCCATCCGGTGACGGGCCGGGTGTACATCGCGAGCAAGGACGAGCAGAAGGGCGGCCTGTACGAGGGCCCGGAACGGCTCGTGCCCGGCGAGGCCCGGAACGTGTTCCGGCGGGTCGCCGACGTCCCCTGGGTGACGGACGGGGCGTTCTCGCCCGACGGCACCCGGCTGACGCTGCGCGGGTACTTCACGGCCCGGACGTACGGGTGGAAGGACGGCCGCCCGCAGGGCGCGGGCGAACGGGTGGACGCGCCCTGGCAGGGGCAGGCCGAATCGGTGACGTACACGGCGGACGGCCGCACGCTGATGTTCGGCGCCGAGGGCGCGGGCAGCCGGGTGGTGGCGGTGCCGGTGGCCGCGGCCCCGCAACCGGAGCCGGGGAAGGCGTCGGGAGGGACCCCGGGGACGGCGTCCCCGGAGCCCGGTGCCCCGGGGGCGGGCGATCCGCCGGCGGGCGGGGAGGGCGACTTCACGAAGGGCGCGCTGATCCTGGCGGTCGGCACCGTCCTCGTGCTCGCGGCGAAGCGACTGCTGCGCCGCCGCGCCCCGAAGTAGCCCGGCCCCGGGGCCCGCCCCCGGAGCCGCGCCGGAAGGGCTACGAGTGGCCGAGGTCCGCGGCCGGGAGGTCCGCGACCGGGACCGAGCCCGTGTCGGAGGCCGGCCGCAGCGGGAACTCGTCCGAGGCCACAGAGTCCAGCACGTGCGGCGCCGGCCGCAGCGGCTTCGGCATGACGGCGGCCTCCGAATGGCCGCCGCAGCCGTACGAGAGGGACACCAGGCGGCCGTCGGCCGGCCCGAACTCGTTCGCGCAGACGCCGAAGGCCTGCCCGAGCGAGCCGCCGATCGCGACGAGGAACCCGCACGACACGCACGCCGCGGGCGCCGCCTGCGCCATCGGGGTCTTCGCGCCGAAGGACTCGTCCCAGCGGTCGGCCGCGCTGTGCAGCCCGTACCGCGAGAGGACCCGGGCGCGCCGCATGCCGAGTTCCTCGGCGACGGACGTGATGGACCCCCGCACCGGGACCACGGCGCGGTCGGTGACGTCCGCGTCCTCCGCCTCGACCAGTTCGGCCATCTCGGCGGAGACCACCGAGTTCGGCGGCGGGGCGTCCTCGCCCGACCAGCCCGGCTCCAGACGCAGGTCCTCGGCGTCGGTGGGCAGCAGGTCGCCGGGGCCCATGTCGCCGGGGCGCAGCCGCTCGCTCCACGGCACCCATTCGGGGGCGAGCAGCGCGTCGTCGCCGGGGAGCAGCACCGTCTCGTCGAGGGTGATGTTCTTCGCGCGGGAGGCGCGGGTCACGGTGACGGCCCAGCGCCAGCCCCGGTAGCCCGGTTCCTTGCACTCGAAGAAGTGGGTGACGACCCGGTCGCCCTCCGCCACCGCGGTCACATGCGCGCCCACCACGCCGGGGAAGGCGGCCTCCTCGGCCGCCGAACGGGCGAGTTCCACCGCCTCGACGCACAGGCGGTCGGGGGTACGCGGGGTACGGCTTCGCGTCGTCGCAGCACTCACTGGTCTCGTTCTCTCCTACGCCGTCTCACGAGTGCGCCGTCCGTACTGTCGTCCACAACGACCCGTCGGTCTCCGTACGTGGCGCGGGCGGAGCGGACCAGAGGGCCGCGTCGACGTCCGCACCCGATCGGCCTCGGGCGCACCTAACTGCGATCCATTCTGCGGGATCGCGAAGAGGCGCGCGGCCAAGAGCAACCGCCGGTGGCGCGCTACGCACGCTACCTCCTCTGGCGCCCCGGGCCCACATGCAAGGTCCGATTCGCGGACAAGCCACCGCCCGGCGGCACCCCGCGACGCGCCGGGAGGCGTCCGAGGGGGCCAAGTGGGGCAGTATGGGCCGGGTGGCAACCGTACGGTCGTCCGATGACGGCTCGGGACCGGCGAAGCGGGCCGGCCGGGCTCTGGGGCGTGCCCTGCACCTGCCCTTCACCGGTACGGCGCGCGGCATCCGGCGGGCCACCCACGCGCACGGGGCGGGCGAGTCGGGCCTCGGCAAGCTGATCGAACTGCACGCGATCAACGGCGCCGGCGATGTGATGATCACGGTGGCGCTGGCCTCGACGGTGTTCTTCTCCGTACCCACGGACGAGGCCCGGGGCCGGGTCGCGCTGTACCTGGCGATCACGATGGCCCCCTTCACCCTGCTGGCCCCGGTGATCGGGCCGCTGCTGGACCGGCTGCCGCACGGGCGGCGGGCCGCGATGGCGGCCGCGATGCTCACCCGGGCCCTGCTGGCCGTGATGATGTCGGGCGCGGTGGCCACGGGCGGGCTGGAGCTGTATCCGGCCGCGCTGGGCGTCCTGGTGGCGTCCAAGGCGTACGGGGTGGTGCGCAGCGCCGTCGTGCCGCGCCTCCTTCCGCCGGACTTCTCCCTCGTGAAGGCCAACTCGCGGGTCACGCTGGCCGGTCTGCTGGCCACGGGCGCCGCCGCGCCGGTCGCGGCGGGGCTGCACACGATCGGCCCGCCGTGGCCGCTGTACGGGGCCTGCGCCATCTTCATCGGGGGGACCTTCGCCGCGTTCACGCTGCCGCACAAGGTGGACGAGGCGAAGGGCGAGCGCCGGGCCCGGCTGTCCACGCACGAGGCCCACTCCCCCAGGCCGGGGCTGCGCACGGTGGGCCCGTCGGTGCTGTGCGGCCTGCTCGCCAACGCGTCGATGCGCGGGCTGTCCGGGTTCCTGATCTTCTTCCTGGCATTCCTGCTGCGCGAGCACCCGCTCGCGGGGCAGAGCGCGGCGGTGTCCCTGGGGATCGTGGGCGTGTCGGCGGGTCTGGGCAACGCGTGCGGTACCGCGGTGGGCTCGTGGCTGCGGGCCCGGGCCCCCGAGGCGATCATCGCGGCCGTGCTGTGCCTGACGCTCGGGGTGGCGGTGCTCGCGACCGTGTTCTTCAGCGGGCTGTTCGTGGCGGTCCTCGGTGCCACGGCCGGCTTCTGCCAGGCGCTGGCGAAGCTCTCCCTGGACGCGATGATCCAGCGGGACGTGCCGGAGGCCGTCCGCACGTCGGCGTTCGCCCGTTCGGAGACGCTGCTCCAGGTGGCCTGGGTGCTGGGCGGCGCGATCGGCATCGCGCTGCCGCTGAACGGCGCGCTGGGCATGGCCGTCGCGGCGGTGGTGGTGGCCCTGGGCACCACGATGGCCTTGCGCGGCCTGCGCTCCGCGCCGCGCCACCAGCAGCACGGCTCCTCGCGCCCGAGGGTGGCGTGATGCCGGCCGGCCGGGGCCGTGACGCCCCGGCGGAGCGGGATCCGCGCCGCGCCGCAGGCCACGGCGGGACCCCGTGCGGCGGCTCGGCCCACCGGCCCGATAGCCTTCGGCTCATGACCGCACCGCTTTTCTCGGGTAGGGCCCGCCGCAGCGTCGCGGCCCTCGGAGCCGTTTCCGCCGGCCTCCTCCTCCTCTCCGCCTGCGACAAGCCGACACCGCTGGCGACCGTGACGGTCGGCACCACCACGGTGTCCGCCGAAGCCGCCTGCCACGACGGCAAGGAACTCTCCATGGACAAGGTCCAGGAGTGCCTCACCAACCTGAAGGACGCCAAGGCCGTCGCGTACGCCCGCGGCGACACCCTGCGCCTGGGCGTCGAGCCCGAGGTCGTCGAGGACGGCAAGAAGTGGCAGGCGGTCCTGGACGGGCAGCCGATCACCGAGCCCTCCTCGAACACCTACCGCAGCTTCCCGGGCGCCGACGTCTTCGCGACCGGCGGCCAGGGCGAGGCCCCGACCTCGAAGAAGCTGGCCTTCGTCCAGGTCGGCGAGGACGGCAAGCCGCTGTCCGTCTGGTCGTTCAACCTGAAGCTGAAGTAGCCGGGCGGCCCCGGTGCGCGCGCTCGTCGTGACCGCGGTGGCGGCGGAGGCCGACTCCGTCGTTGCCGGGCTGACCCCTCATCCGGACGCCCCCGGCCCCGAGCCCCGCACCCTTCCCGGTGGTTACCCCCTCACCCGCCGGGACCTCCCGGGCATCGCCTTCGACGTGCTCGTCGGGGGCGTCGGACCGGCGGCCGCCGCCGCCGGCACCGCCACCGCCCTGGCCCTCGGTAGCTACGGCCTCGTCATCTGCGCCGGCATCGGCGGCGGGTTCGCGCCCGCCGCCCCGCCCGGCTCCCTCGTGGTCGCGGACGCGATCGTCGCCGCCGACCTGGGGGCCGAGACCCCCGAGGGGTTCGTGGACGTGGCGGCCCTGGGCTTCGGGCGGGCCGTGCACCTGCCGCCCGCCGAGCTCGCCGCGCTGGCCTCCGAGGCCACCGGCGGGCTGCTCGCGCCCGTCCTGACCGTCTCCACCGTCACCGGCAGCGCCGCCCGCGCCGCCGAGCTCGCCGCCCGGCACCCGCAGGCCGGGGCCGAGGCCATGGAGGGCTTCGGGGTGGCGGAGGCCGCCGCCGCGCACGGGCTGCCTGTACTGGAGATCCGCGCCGTGTCCAACGCGGTGGGCCCGCGCGACCGCGACGCCTGGCGGATCGGGGAGGCCCTCGCCGCCCTCGCGGACGGCTTCCGCGCGCTGGGGCCCGTACTCGTCCATTGGGGAGAACGCCATGAGCACCGGTGACGGCCCGCTGCGGATCGCGTATTCGCCGTGCCCGAACGACACCTTCGTCTTCGACGCGTGGGCGCACGGCCGGGTGCCGGGCGCGCCCGGCCTCGACGTCACCTTCGCCGACATCGACCTGACCAACGGCATGGCCGAGCGCGGCGAGCTGGACGTGCTGAAGGTGTCGTACGCGGTCCTGCCGTGGGTGCTGGAGGAGTACGCGCTGCTGCCCTGCGGCGGGGCGCTGGGGCGCGGCTGCGGCCCGCTGGTCCTGACCCGCGAGCCGGGCGCGGACCTGGCCGGCAAGACGGTGGCCGTGCCGAGCGAACGCTCCACCGCCTACCTGCTGTTCCGGCTGTGGGCGGCCGACGTGCTGCCGGACGGGGTCGGCGAGGTGGTGGTGCTGCCGTTCCACGAGATCATGCCGGCGGTGCGCGACGGCCGGGTGGACGCCGGACTGGTCATCCACGAGGCCCGGTTCACCTACCGGGACTACGGGCTGCACTGCCTGGCCGACATGGGCGAGCACTGGGAGTCGACGACCGGCCTGCCGATCCCGCTCGGCGCGATCATCGCCAAGCGCTCGCTGGGCGCGGAGCGGCTGCGCGCGCTCGCCGAGTCGGCCCGTACGTCGGTCCGGATGGCCTGGGACGACCCGGAGGCCTCCCGCCCGTACGTCCGCGCGCACGCCCAGGAGCTGGACCCGGCCGTCGCCGACCAGCACATCGGGCTCTACGTCAACGAGTTCACCGCGGACCTCGGCGAAGCCGGCTACGCAGCGGTGCGCGGGCTGCTGACCCGGGCGGCCGCCGAGGGGCTGGTACCGGCCATCCCGTCCGGCGCGCTGGACTTCCCGTAGCCGTCGCGGCCGTTCGCACCGCCCGGACACGACGGCGCCCCGCCGCTCTCACGAGGGACGGGGCACGGGTCGTGCGGACGCTCAGACGTCGAGCTGGTCGGCCACCGCGCGCAGCAGTCCGGCGATCTTCGTGCCGTGCACCCTGTCGGGGTAGCGGCCGCGCTCCAGAATCGGAGTGATGTTCTCCAGGAGGGTCGTGAGGTCCTGCACGATGGAGGCGAGCTCGTCGGGCCCCCGCCGCTGCGCGGCCGCGACGGACGGCGCCGGGTCCAGCACCGTCACGGAAAGTGCCTGGTCACCGCGCTGGCCGGCGACCACTCCGAACTCGACGCGCTGGCCGGGCTTGAGCGCGTCGACCCCGGCAGGGAGCACCGACGAGTGGACGAAGACGTCGCCGCCGTCGTCGCGGGAGAGAAAGCCGAAGCCCTTCTCACTGTTGAACCACTTGACCTTGCCGGTAGGCACGTCCGTCCTCTGTCCTTGTGCTCGTCGGGGTCCGGGGTGCCGCGCAACGGCTCCGGACAACAGCGCAGCGGGCCGTGGACGACCCGCCACCTCAAGGCTAATGGCCGCGGTCCGGGTGACAAGTCGTTCCCCGGACCTTCGCGGTCGGCTGCTTCGGCCAGGGAACTACCCTGGTGAGGTGACTGTTACTCCTCATTCCGACGAAGCGCGGCCCGGCGACGGACTCGTCAAGGCCGGCGGCATCGTGTTCATCGCCGGCGCCGTGGCCACTGTGGCCACGATGGCCCCGCTGTTCCTGGACGTCGACCCGTTCCCCCCGTACGCGTGGGCCGTCTGCATGCTGATGGGCGTCGGCTTCGCGATCTCCGCGGGGGGCGTGCTCCGCTCGGCCGCGGCCCAGCGGAGGGCGGCGCGGGCCTCGCAGACCTGAGCCGCGGGGAGGGTACGGGCCGCCGGGCCGGGCCTTCGGGCCAGGCCTTAGGGGCTTAGGCCGGGCGGCCGGCGACGTATGCCGCGAGCCACTGCGGCAGCGCGGTGAGGTCGGGGAGCACCACGTCAGCGCCCGCCGCCCGCAGCTCGGCCTCCGGGCACGGGCCGGTCGGCACGGCCACCGACAGCGCTCCGGCCGTCCGGGCGCCGCGCACGTCGCCGACGTGGTCGCCGACGTACACCTGCGCCCCGTACTCGCGCAGCGCGCCGGCCTTGGCCTCCGCCCAGAGCCAGCCGATGACCGCGTCCGGCTCGATGCCCAGGTGCTTCAGGTGCAGCCGGGCGTTGGGCTCGTGCTTGGCGGTGACGACGATCGCCCGCCCGCCGAGCGCCCGGACCGCGTCGACCGCCTCGCGGGCGCCCGGCATGGCCGGCGTCGGTTCGATGGCGTGTGTGGGATAGATCTCCCGGTAGCGGTCGGCCACGACCGGTATCCCGGCCGCCGGGAACCAGTGCGCGAGCTCCTCCTCCAGCGGCGGCCCGAGCCGCGTGACGGCCGCGTCGGCGTCGATGAACGTGCCCGTCTCGGCCGACAGGGCCTGGTAGGCGGCCTTGATGCCGGGGCGCGAATCGATCAGGGTCATGTCGAGGTCGAAGCCGACGGTGAGGTTCATACCGGCCATTGTGCCGAGCCCGACGGGCGCCGGACCCCGGAGGGGGCACACCGGGCCCGCACCGCCTGGACCCGTCCTGTCGGCGCCGGGCCGGAGGCACGACCGGCCCCGTCCGGCCCCGCCGCCGGTCGGAGCACGGGGTCCGGGGCTACGCCCCGAGGGGGCCCCGGCGCCGCCCCCGCGGGGGCCCGGCGGAGAGCCGGCTGCCGGGCGCCGGCGCAGCCGGGCACGCGCCCGCCGGCCGGGCGTCAGCGCCTGCGCGCCCGCCACACCAGGTACAGCGCGGAGGCGACGCCCGCCGCCCGGAGCAGCCACGGCCACATCCCGTGCAGGGTCCCGCTCAGCTGGTCCTCGGCGAGGGTCTCGCCCCACTTGCCGTTCATCCGGCCCCACAGCCACACCCCCGCCCCCGCCAGCACCGCGCCGGGCGGTCCGAAGACGGCCCACTTGTGCTCGCCGGGGCGCAGCACGCGCGAGGCGTACGGCAGCAGCCAGCCGACCACCAGCAGCAGCCAGTAGCCGCTGACCACCCCGGCGACGAGGACGGCCGCCGCCAGCAGCAGGAAGGCGTTCGGCTTGGAACGGGCCGGGGCGGCGGCGACCTCGGCGACCACCGGTGCGGCCCCCTTCGCCGCCCGCTTCGCGCTCCGCCGCTCGCGCAGGAGCCGTACGGCGGCACGGGCCCGCGCCTGCGCCGCTCCGGACGGCTTCCCGGACGCTTCGGCGCCCCCGGACCCGGACCCGGCTCCGGCCTTGGGCTTGGGCTTGGTCGGGTCCTCGCCCTCGTCCTCGTCGTCCGGCCCCTCCTTGAACAGGTCCGGGATCTCGATGCCGCCCGCGAAGCCGTCCACCTGCGGGCCCGCCCCGTAGGAACCCGGCGTGACGCGCCACCAGTCGGGCTCCGCGCCGTCGGACGGCCCGAGTTCGTCGAGCCCGGCCAGGTGCGGCGGCACGTTCTCCGGCTCCGCCGCCGGGCGCGGCGGCGGCACGGGCCCCCGGCGCAGCCGGCGCGGACCCCGCTGGGTGGGTACCGCCGGACCGGAGTCGAGGACGGACGGGGCGGCGGCCCGGCCGGCGGGCGCCGGGCCGGACAGGGTGCCGAGGGTGTCGAGGACCTCCTCCGGCGTGCCGATCCGCTCCAGGATGCGGCGTACGGCGGCCGGCGTCTCAGGGTCGTACTTGGCGCGCCGACGGTCGATCTCGTCCCGCAGCCCCGCCACGAGCCGCATCCGGTCCCCGGAGTTCAGCTGCCTGCGCTGCGCCAAGTCCCCGACGCGGCTCAGATATTCGTAGACCAGATGGTCGCTTTCGATCCCCATGCCCCGGCTCCTCCCGTACCACCTGTGCCGAAGGTAGCGCGTGCGCCCGTGGAGCTGTCGCGGGCGCAGCGGATACCGTTGGCCGGATGGGGACCGGCCGACTGACCGGCCGACGCGACCAGGAGGCGACTGTGCCCGAGGCAAGCACCGCAGCGGGAGACGCTGCCGGCAGCTCCGCAGGGAGCGCCGGGGCGGGCGCCCCGCGTTCGCTCGCCGAGGCGCTGCGCTCCCGCGACGACACCGCGCTCGCCGCCCTGCTGCGCGCGCGCCCCGACCTCCTCAGCCCCGTACCGGGCGACGTGACCCAGCTGGCCACCCGCGCCGGCACCCGGGCCTCGGTGGTACGGGCGCTGGAGCGCCTCGACCGGTTCGCGCTGCAGACGGCCGAGGCCCTGGCCGTGGCCCCGGACCCGTGCCCGTACCCGGTGCTGGAGTCGCTGCTCACCGGCGAGACCGGCACCACCGGGGAGGACAACGGGGCCCGCGCCGCACTCCCCCGGGCCCTGGCCACCCTGCGCGAGCAGGCCCTGGTGTGGGGCGACGAGGAGCGGGTGCGGCTGGTGCGCACCGCCCGCGAGTTGCTGGCCCCCTCGGCGCAGCGGCCCTCCCCGACCGGCCTCGGACCGACCGTCGCGGAGGCCACGTCCGGAATGTCGCCGACGCGCGTGCAGGAGATCGTGTCCGCGGCCGGACTGCCCGCCACGCACGACCCGGTGTCCGCGGTGTCGGCGCTGACCGGGCTGTTCACCGACCCGGAACGGATGTCCGCCCTGCTCGACGAAGCCCCGGCCGAGGCCCACCAGGTGCTGGGGCGGCTCGTGTGGGGCCCGCCGTACGGGGAGGTGACCCCGCATCCGACGGCTCCGGTGCGCTGGCTGCGCGACCGGGGGCTGCTGCTGCCCGCCTCGGCGCGGACCGTCGTCCTGCCCCGCGAGGTGGCACTGCACCTGCGGGGCGGGCTCGCGCACCGGGACACCGCGCCGGTCGCGCCGCCGGTGCCCGCGCACCGCGAGCACCGTCCACAGCTTGTGGACGCGAACGCCGCCGGGCAGGCGATGGCCGCGGTGTCGACCGTCGAGGAGCTGGTGAAGTCCTGGGAGTACGCCGGTCCGGCCGTGCTGCGGGCCGGCGGACTGTCCGTACGGGACCTCAAGCGGGCCGCGTCCTCCCTGGACGCCACCGAGGCGGCGGCGGCGTTCTGGGCCGAGCTGGCGTACGCGGCCGGGCTGCTGGCCGGCGACGGCGAGACGGACGAGCGCTACGCCCCCACCCCCGCCTTCGACCCCTGGTGCGAACTCCCGCCCGCCGAACGGTGGTCGGCCCTCGCGGCGGCCTGGCTGCCCGCGACCCGCACGGCCGGGCTGGTCGGCGAACAGGACGCCAAGGGGCGCACCCTGTCGGCGCTCGGCCCCGAACTCGACCGCTCCGCGGCCCCCGAGGTGCGCCGGCGGGTCCTCGAACTCCTCGCCGGGCTCCCCGAAGGCGGCTCCGCCGACCCCGACGCGCTGCTGGCCCGGCTCGCGTGGGAGCGCCCCGTGCGCGGGACCAGCGACCTGCGGGCCCGCCTCGCGCGCTGGGCGCTGGACGAGGCGGAGACCCTCGGCGTCACCGGCCGGGGCGCGCTGTCCGGGCCCGGCCGCGCCCTGCTGGAACACCGCGACCCGGCGCCGCTGATGGCCCCGCTGCTGCCGGAGCCGGTGGACCACGTCCTGCTCCAGGCCGACCTGACGGCGGTGGCCCCCGGCCCGCTGCGGCGGCCGCTCGGAGACACCCTGGCGGTCCTCGCGGACGTGGAGTCCAAGGGCGGGGCGACGGTGTACCGGTTCACGCCCGGTTCGGTGCGGCGCGCCCTGGACGCCGGGCACACCGCCGTCGACCTGCACGCCTTCCTCAAGGAGCACAGCCGCACCCCCGTCCCGCAGCCGCTGACGTACCTGATCGACGACGTGGCCCGGCGGCACGGGCACCTGCGGGTCGGGGCGGCCTCCTCCTACGTGCGGTGCGACGACGACGCGATGCTGGGCGAGATCCTCGCCGACAGGCGCTCGGCCGGGCTGGGCCTGCGCCGGATCGCCCCGACCGTGCTGGCCGCGCAGTCCGAACCGGGCGCGCTGCTCGACGGGTTGCGGGCGATGGGGTACGCGCCGGCCGCGGAATCCCGTACCGGGGACGTCCTGGTCGGCCGGGCCGACGCGCACCGCAGCCCGGCGCGCTCGGCGCCCGTACCGGTGCCGGAGGGGCCGCCGGTGCCGGACGCGACGCTGCTGGGGGCGGCCGTACGGGCCATCCGCGCGGGCGACCTGGCGGCGACGGCGGTCCGCAAGGAGCCGGCCCCGTCGGCCGGGGTGCCGGGCGGACTCCCGCGCACGAGCGCGGCGGAGACCCTGGCGACGGTGCAGGCGGCGGCGCTGACGGGCTCGGCGGTGTGGATCGGCTACGTGAACGCGGACGGGGCGGCGAGCCAGCGGGTCCTCGCCCCGGTCCGGGTGGAGGGCGGCTTCGTGACGGGCTACGACCACACGGCGGACGAGGTCCGCACGTACGCGCTCCACCGGATCACGGGCGTGGCGGAACTGGAGGAGGACCACCTCTGACCCGGGCGGGGGCGGGCGGGCCGCGGGCGGGGTCGCGGGGCCGGGCCGCCGGCCCGGGGGAAAACCGGTGGTCCTGCCGCGGGGCGCCCCGCAGGGTAGGGGCATGCACGACGTACCCCCGCGCCAGATCCGCGCGGCCCACACCGCCACCACGGTCACCGTCTACCAGGCGTACGCCCCCTCGCTCGGCCTGCCCGCCGCCCGCGACGGCCGCTTCCCGGCCGCCTGGAAGCGGGAGCGGATGACGTGGGTGAAGCCGTCGTTCCTGTGGATGATGTACCGCTGCGGCTGGGCCGCCAAGACCGACCAGGAGACGGTCCTCGCCGTGGAGATCACCCGCGACGGGTTCGACCGGGCGCTGGCCGGCGCCTGTTTGTCCCACTACTCCCCCGGCATCCACGCCGACCGCCCGGCCTGGCAGCGGGCCCTGCGGGAGTCGTCGGCCCGGGTCCAGTGGGACCCGGAGCGGGACGTGCGGCTCGACCCGCTCCCGTACCGCTCGCTCCAACTCGGGTTGTCCGGGCCCTCCTCACGCGCGTACGCCGACCAGTGGACGGTCTCCATCCGCGACGTGACCCCGCTGGCCCGGGAGGTCCACGGCCTGCTGCGGGCCGGGGACGCGGACGCCGCGCGCGCCCTCCTCCCGGCCGAGACCCCGTACCCCTCGGGCCCGTTGCCCCACCTCGGCGCGTAACCGGCCCGCGGAGCGCCCGAACGGCCGAACGCCCGGACCGCGCGGCCGCGCGGCCGCGCCCGGGCCAACGGGTCAGAGCGCGCGGCTGCCCCCGGGCCGGCGGGCGGCCTCGAGCTCCAGCAGCTCGTCCACCGACCACTGGTCGTAGACGTGCGCTCCGTACCGGGCCGCCACCACCGCCCCGTCGGGCGCGATCAGGAAGTCCGCGGGCAGCCCCAGCCGCCCGCCGCGCGGGTTCGCGTCCGGCAGCCGCTCGCGTCCGCGCAGCGCGGCGACGGCCGACCGCGCGACGGCCCGCAGGACCGGGCCCCACGCGCGGGGGTCGAGGAGCGCGCGGGGCGGATTCCACGCCGAACTCGCGGTACCGAAGTCCCGGGGCCTGCCGGGCCCTCCGAGCGCCGTGTTCCCGAACATCCGGCAGTACGGCACCATGGAGGTTTGGCCTGAATGAAACGGGGCGCTGCGCGTGAATGGTCCACTGATCGTCCAGAGCGACAAAACACTCCTCCTCGAGGTCGACCACGAGCTGGCCGGCGCCGCGCGCCGGGCCATCGCTCCCTTCGCCGAGCTGGAGCGGGCTCCCGAGCACATCCACACCTACCGGATCACCCCGCTCGGCCTCTGGAACGCCCGGGCCGCCGGGCACGACGCCGAGCAGGTCGTCGACGCGCTGGTCGAGTTCTCCCGCTACCCCGTCCCGCACGCGCTGCTGGTCGACGTCGCCGAGACCATGGCGCGCTACGGCCGCCTCACCCTCTCCAAGCACCCCGTGCACGGGCTGGTCCTGACCAGCACCGACCGGCCCGTGCTGGAGGAGATCCTGCGGTCCAAGAAGGTCGCCCCGCTCGTCGGGGCCCGGCTCGACGCCGACACCGTGGCCGTGCACCCCTCCGAGCGAGGGCAGATCAAGCAGACGCTGCTCAAGCTGGGCTGGCCCGCCGAGGACCTCGCCGGGTACGTGGACGGCGAGGCGCACCCGATCGAGCTGGACGAGAACGGCTGGGCCCTGCGCCCGTACCAGCAGCAGGCCGTCGAAGGGTTCTGGCACGGCGGCTCCGGTGTGGTCGTGCTGCCCTGCGGCGCCGGCAAGACGCTCGTCGGCGCCGGCGCCATGGCGATGGCCAAGGCGACCACGCTGATCCTGGTCACCAACACCGTCTCGGCCCGCCAGTGGAAGCACGAGCTGGTCAAGCGGACGTCGCTGACGGAGGACGAGATCGGCGAGTACTCCGGTACCCGCAAGGAGATCCGGCCCGTCACGATCGCCACGTACCAGGTCCTCACGACGAAGCGGAAGGGCGTCTACCCGCACCTGGAACTCTTCGACTCCCGGGACTGGGGCCTGATCGTCTACGACGAGGTGCACCTGCTGCCCGCGCCGGTCTTCAAGTTCACCGCCGACCTCCAGGCGCGGCGCCGGCTCGGCCTGACCGCCACGCTCGTGCGCGAGGACGGCCGCGAGTCGGACGTCTTCTCGCTCATCGGGCCGAAGCGGTTCGACGCGCCGTGGAAGGAGATCGAGGCGCAGGGCTACATCGCGCCCGCCGACTGCGTCGAGGTGCGGGTGAACCTGACGGAGTCGGAGCGGCTCGCGTACGCGACCGCCGAGACCGAGGAGAAGTACCGCTTCTGCGCGACGACCGCGACGAAGCGGAAGGTCACCGAGGCGCTGGTGCGCAAGCACAAGGGCGAGCAGACCCTCGTCATCGGCCAGTACATCGACCAGCTCGACGAGCTCGGCGAGCACCTGGACGCGCCCGTCATCAAGGGCGAGACCTCGAACGCGCAGCGCGAGAAGCTCTTCAACGCCTTCCGCGAGGGCGAGATCAGCGTGCTGGTCGTCTCGAAGGTCGCGAACTTCTCCATCGACCTGCCCGAGGCGACCGTCGCCATCCAGGTGTCGGGCACCTTCGGCTCCCGCCAGGAGGAGGCCCAGCGTCTCGGCCGGGTGCTGCGTCCGAAGGCGGACGGCCACGAGGCGCGGTTCTACTCGGTCGTCGCGCGCGACACCGTCGACCAGGACTTCGCGGCGCACCGCCAGCGCTTCCTCGCGGAACAGGGCTACGCCTACCGGATCATGGACGCCGACGAGATCCTGGCGAGCGACTGACCGTGCGGTCGGCCGTACCACCTGCCATGCCGCCTGCCGTGCGGCCGGCCTCGCCGGGTGCGGGCCGCCGCGGCGCGGGTACGGGCCCCTGCAACCGGTCGGCCGGGCCGGCTCCCCCGGTCCGGCCGGCCCCGCCGCGCGCGGCGGCGATCAGGGCGGTCAGCAGCGGTACGCACCACACCCACAGCTGGGCCCGGCCCGGCACCGACAGCAGGGCCCGGCCCGCCGTCGGCAGGTGACGGGTCCAGAACGCGTCGGAGGCCTCCGGGAGGACCAGCAGGCCCAGCAGGGCGGTACCGGCCAGGGCGGCCGCCGCCGTCAGGCCCGCCCGGGCGCGCTGGGTCAGCAGCAGGTACGGGATGAGCGCCGCCGCGGTGAGGACAGTCCCGGCGCCGATGCCCAGCGCGAAGCCCTTGCCGAGCGCGGCACCGGGCCGCCCGAGGTCCCACAGGACGAGGCAGGCGGCGGCGAGGCCGACCTGGCCGGGCAGCGCGGCCCCGGTCAGGGTGTCCAGCCACAGCCCGGCGACGGTGGCGGCCAGTACGGGCCGGCGCCGCGCCCGCAGTCCGGCCAGGCGGCACGAGAGCAGGATCAGCAGGGCGAGCAGACCGGCGCTGCCGAGGACGACGACGGCCTCCAGGACGCCGGCCGGCAGCCAGGCGGCGGGCGTGAACAGGATCGCCGCGAACGGCGGGTACGCGGCGGGCGGGCGCCAGTCGGCGGCGGCGACACCGTCGGCGGGCACGTGGGCCGGGGGGACGCGCAGAGCGACGCAGAGCACGCCCAGCGCGAGCAGCGAGCCGGTGAACAGCATGCCGGGGAGCGACGGCGGCAAGCGGCTTGGAACGGTGCTCCGGGTCACGCGCGTGACCCTAGTGGATCAGCCACGCCCCACACGGCCCCGGACCGCCCCGGCCCCGGCCCCGCCGCCCGCACGGCCCTACGGGCCACGCCCACGCACACGAACCCCGGCCCCCACACACCAAAGGCCCCCCACCCAGCGGCCCGACAACCCGCCGCCCAATCCCCCAAGGCGACCCGCGTCCCGGCACTCCGGCACTCCGGCCAGCACCGCGGGCCGGTCCGGCCCGCAGCCGGATCGGTGCCGCGCGAGGCGGCGCGGCGCCGGGGCAGCGCAGGGCCGGGGGGTCAGCGGCGTCGGGGCGGCGCGCGGCCGGGGCAGCGCAGGGCCGGGCCGGGGGGTCAGCGGCGTATGACGCCCGCGTCCTCGGCGTACTCGCCCAGGACGACGACGCTCACGGCGGTGGCCGCGATGACCTTCGCGGCGCGCAGCACGCCGCCCAGGCTGTGCCGGGGACGGAAGTCGGAGGTGGCGGTGGCGCCGCTCGGGCGGCCGCCCTGGATCGGGGTGAAGGTTGCGGTGCTCATGTATCCATGGTGCGTTTCCCGCGCGGATTCCACATCGCCCTCCGGACGGAATCCCGGGGCCCCCGGCATCCTCCTCCCGGCCCATGCCTCCCCCTAGTGGCTCTGCCCCGGGTATGACACCCCCAGGTACGACACCCGAACGGAGGTCCCGCCCCCAAGGGACTTCCGGCCCCCCCCAATCCGTTCGCACCGGACCGCGCCCCTCGCTAGAATCTCCGCTCCTGCCGCCTCCCGCCGCCTCACCGGGGAGAGCCGCCCGCCGCACGGAAACCGGCGGGCTCCTTGTTCGCACCCGCGCTTGTCCGCACCCGCGCACCCAGCAGCTGGAGGCAGTCCCGTGCCCGCGCACGCGCCCGCATCAGACCCGCACACCCCCGCACCACGGGACCCGCTCGCCCGCGAACGGTCCCACCTCGCCGCGTCCCGCTCCGCGCTCCGCGCCATGCGCGAGGACGCCGAGGCCCTCGACATCCGCGACGTGACCGCGAACTGGGTCAACGCGATCGTCCTGCAGGCCCAGATCGACGACCGCATCAAGTCCCTCGCCGACCTCTCCCACACCCCCCTCTTCTTCGGGCGGCTCAACTACCTGCACGCCCCGGGCGCGACCCTCGCCGAGGGCGCCGAGGGCGAGCAGTTCTACATCGGCCGCCGCCACGTCCACGACGCGGGCGGCGACCCGATGGTCATCGACTGGCGGGCGCCCGTCTCGCAGCCGTTCTACCGGGCCTCCAGGAAGGACCCCCAGGACGTCTCGCTGCGCCGCCGCTTCGGCTACACCGTCGGCGAGCTCACGGCGTACGAGGACGAGCACCTCTCCGACCCCGGCGAGGCGGCCGCCGTCAGCAAGCTGCTCCAGCAGGAGATCGAGCGGCCCCGCGTCGGCCCCATGCGGGACATCGTCGCGACGATCCAGCCCGAGCAGGACGAGATCGTCCGCTCCGGCCTCTCCGGTTCCGTCTGCGTGCAGGGCGGCCCCGGCACCGGGAAGACGGCCGTCGGCCTGCACCGCGTCGCGTACCTCCTCTACGCGCACCGCGACCGCCTCGCCCGTACGGGCACGCTCGTCATCGGGCCGAACCGTTCCTTCCTCCACTACATCGAGCAGGTCCTCCCGGCCCTCGGCGAGCTGGACGTCAAGCAGGCCACCGTCGACGACCTGGTCGCCCGCGACGGCCTGGAGGTACGCGCGACGGACGCCGCCGAAACCGCCGTCGTCAAGGGCGACGCCCGGATGGCGGAGGTGCTGCGCCGCGCGCTCGGCTCGCACGTCACCCCGCCCGCCGAGCCGCTGATGGTGGTCCGCGGCTCGCGCCGCTGGCGCGTGCCGGCGTACGAGCTCGCCGAGATGGTCGAGGAACTCCAGAACCGCGACATCCGCTACGGCGCCGCCCGTGACGCGCTGCCGCAGCGGATCGCGCACGCGGTGCTCGTACGGATGGAGCAGGCGGGCGAGGCGCCCGACGACCGCGTCCAGGACGCGGTGGCGCGCACCGCCGCCGTCAAGGCGGCGGTGAAGGAGTGCTGGCCGCCGGTCCAACCGGCGAAGCTGGTCCTGCGGCTCCTCGCCGACCCGGACTTCCTGGCCGCCCACGCGGAAGGGGTCCTGACCGCGGACGAGCAGAAGCTCCTCCTGTGGCCCAAGCCGTTCCGGAGCGTGAAGTCGGCGAAGTGGTCGGCGGCGGACCTGGTCCTGATCGACGAGGCCACCGACCTGGTGGAGCGGACGCACTCGCTGGGCCATGTCGTCCTCGACGAGGCCCAGGACCTGTCGCCGATGCAGTACCGGGCCGTGGGCCGGCGCTGCACGACGGGCTCCGCGACGGTCCTCGGCGACCTCGCGCAGGGCACCACCCCGTGGGCCACGCGCGGCTGGGACGAGGCCCTCACCCACCTCGGGAAGCCGCAGGCGGTGGTGGAGGAGCTGACGGCGGGCTTCCGCGTGCCGCGCGAGGTGATCGCGTACGCCTCCCGCCTGCTGCCGTCGATCTCCCCGGGCCTGGCCCCGGTCTCCTCGGTCCGCGAGACCCCCGGCTCGCTGCGGATCGCGGAGGTCGCCGATCCGACGGCGGCGGCGGTCGTGGCCTGCCGGGAGGCGCTGGCGCACGAGGGCTCGACCGGCCTGATCGCGGCGGACGCCCGCGTCCCGGCGCTCGCGGAGGCCCTGCTGGCGGCGGGGCTGCCGTACCTGTCGCCGGGCGAGGAGACGACGGCACAGTCGCGGCTGACGCTGGTGCCGGCGTCGCTGGCGAAGGGCCTGGAGTACGACTACGTGGTCCTGGACGAGCCGGCGGCGATCGTGGACGGCGAGCCCGACGAGCGGACGGGCCTGCGGCGGCTGTACGTCTGCCTCACCCGCGCCGTCTCGGGCCTGGCCCTCCTGCACGCCGCCCCGCTGCCCGCCGCCCTGGCCTGACGGCCCCGAACGGGGCGGGCGGGGGCGGGGGCGGAGCCGGTGGGTACGGCCCGGTCCGGCCCCCGGCCCGCCCGGCCCGCCGTTCCCGGCGCGCCTCTGCCCGCCTCGGGCCGCCGTTCCCGGCGTCAGTCCAGGGCCGACCGCCACCGCGCCACCGCGGCCGCCGACACCGGGCGTCCCCACCCGTCGGGGCGCGCCGCCCCGCCGATGTGGAACGCGTCCACGCCGGCCTCGCGCAGCACCGGCAGGTGCGACAGCGCCAGGCCGCCGCCGACCAGGATCCGCGCCTCGTACCCGGGCTCGCCCCGCCGCGCCGCCTCGGCCAGCAGCACCGGCAGGCCCTCGTCCACGCCGGCCGCGGAGCCCGCCGTCAGGTAGGTGTCCGGTCCGGCGGGCACCGGCTCGGCGAGGGCCTTGCGCAGCTGGTCCCGGTCCGCCGCCCGGTCGATCGCCCGGTGGAAGGTCCAGCGGCAGCCGTCCAGCTCCGCCACCACGGCCTCGACAGCCGCGAGGTCCGGGGTGCCGTCGGGGTTCAGGAAGCCGAGGACGAACTCGGTCGCCCCTTCCGACCGCAGCTCCCGCGCGGCCGTCAGCAGGAGCTCGGCGTCGCCCGCCGCGAACCCGTCCGTCGTGCGCAGCATGACGCGCAGCGGGATGTCGACCGCGGCCCTGATCGCCGCGAAGGTCTCGCGCGGCGGGGTGAGCCCGTCGGCGGCCATGTCGGTGACCAGTTCGAGTCGGTCCGCCCCACCGGCCTGGGCCGCGACCGCGTCCTCCGCGTCGAGGGCGATCACCTCCAGGAGCGCACGGTTGCTCATTCGATCCATCCTTCGGAAAGCTGCTCGGGTGACCCGACGGCCCGGTCGGGGCGCATGCGGTCAGAGTGGAAAATAGGTCTAGTCCAATATTGAGGGTACGGGCCCGCCCCTGGCACCACCAGCACAATCACGCCACCCCCACAATGTGCGCATGGACACAGGCACCCCGCGCCCCGACACGGCCGCCCTCCGCGCCCGCTGGCGGGCCACCACCGCCGCCGCCGGAGCCCCCGCCGACCGCGACCCCGACCCGTACGCCGACCGCCTCCTCGCCGCCTGGGCGGAGCCCCAGCGCACCTACCACACCACCGCGCACCTGGCCGACGTACTGGCGCGGATCGACGTACTGGCGCCGCACGCCGCCGACCCGGCCGCCGTCGAGCTCGCCGCCTGGTTCCACGACGCCGTCTACCGGCCCGACCGCTCCGAGAACGAGGAGCGCAGCGCCGCCATGGCCGAGCGCGCCCTCCCCGAGCTCGGCGTGGACCCGGCGCGCACCGCCGAGACGGCGCGGCTGGTCCGCCTCACCGTCACCCACGACCCCGCCCCCGGGGACACCAACGGCGAGGCGCTGTGCGACGCCGACCTGGCCGTCCTCGCGGGCGACGGGCCGGCGTACGCCGCCTACGCGGCCGCCGTCCGCGCCGAGTACGGGTTCGTCCCCGACGACGCCTTCCGCGACGGCCGCGCGGCCGTCCTGCGCCGGCTCCTGGACCTGCCCCGGCTCTTCCGCACCCCGTACGGGGCCGCGCACTGGGAGGCGCCGGCCCGCGCCAACCTCGCCGCGGAGCTCGCCGCGCTGACGGCCTGAGGCGCCGCGGCCGGGGCGCCCGTTCCGCCGCAGATGTCACGCAGCCGACACACGAACGGGGAATTCGAGCACGTTCGCGGTGGTTGGTGCCAGGCATGCCCGTAGCAGCCGCACGCCCCCGCATGCCCGTCGCCGTCTACGTCCTCGGCCTATCCGTCTTCGCACTCGGCACCAGTGAATTCATGCTCTCCGGGCTGCTGCCACCGATCGCCGAGGACATGGGCGTCACCATCCCGCAGGCGGGCCTGCTGATATCCGCCTTCGCGATCGGCATGGTCATCGGGGCGCCGCTGCTGGCCGTGGCCACCCTGCGGCTGCCGCGGCGCACCACCCTCGTCTCCCTCATCAGCCTCTTCGGCCTCGGGCAGGTCGCGGGTGCACTGGCCCCCTCGTACGAGCTGCTCTTCGCCTCGCGCGTCGTCTCGGCCCTCGCCTGCGCGGGCTTCTGGGCGGTCGGCGCGGCCGTCGCCATCGCCATGGTCGACAAGGACCAGCGGGCCCGCGCCATGGCCGTCATGATCGGCGGCCTGTCCATCGCCAACGTGCTGGGCGTCCCCGCCGGCGCCTTCCTCGGCGAGCACCTCGGCTGGCGCTCCGCGTTCTGGTCGGTGGGCGCCGCCTCCGCGATCGCGCTGGCCGGCATCCTGGTGCTGATCCCGAAGATCCCGCTGCCCGCCGAGAAGCCGCGCCTCGGGCGCGAGCTGCGCATCTACCGCGACCGCCAGGTGTGGCTGGCCATCGGCATCACGGCCCTGGCCGCGGGCGGCGTCTTCTGCGCGTTCAGCTACCTCTCGCCGCTGCTGACGGACGTGGCCGGGCTGGACTCGCAGTGGGTCCCGTGGATCCTCGGCCTCTTCGGCCTCGGCGCGCTCGTCGGCACCACCATCGGCGGCCGGGTCGCCGACGCGCACCTGTTCGGCGTGATGCTCTGGGGCATCACCGCCTCGACCGTCTTCCTGGCCGCGCTCGCCCTGCTGGCCGGGACCGCGGCCGCGGCGATCGCGCTGTCGTTCCTGCTCGGCTTCTCCGCCTTCTTCACCGCTCCGGCGCTCAACGCCCGCATGTTCAACGTGGCCGGCGCCGCCCCGACCCTGGCCGGCGCCACCACCACCGCCGCCTTCAACCTCGGCAACACCGGCGGCCCCTGGCTCGGCGGCACCGTGATCGACGCGGACCTCGGCTTCTCCGCCACCGCCTGGGCGGGCGCCGCCATGACGGTCACCGCCATCGCCCTGACCGTCATCGCCCTGCGCCTGGACCGCCGCACGCCGCTTCGTGCGACCCGCGTGATCGCCCAGGGCCCGGGCACCGCGACCCCGGTGGAACAGCCCGCCCACGCCTGAGCGCAGACCGTACGGGGAGGGGCCGCGCGCCCCGGCCGTGGCGTTCGGGGGACGGTTACAGCGGGCGGCCCTTCGGGCGGCGCAGGCCCGCGTCCGTGAGGCGGCGGACCAGTTCCTTGCTGCCGATCTCCACCGCGCCCGCGCCGACCGCGTCCGCGTACCGGTACGACGGCACGTCGTAGTGGTCGCGCTCGAAGGCCCGGGGCGGGCAGCCTATGGACGCCGCGAAGGCGTGCAGTTCCTCGTACGAGACGTCGCTGACCAGGTGCGACCACATGCGGCCGTGGCCCGGCCAGGTGGGCGGGTCGATGTACACCGTCACCGGCGCCTCACCGGCCCGGCCTCAGGACCGGGCCGAGGCCGCCCACCGCGGCGACCCTGACGCCCGCCTCCGGGCACACCCAGTGCGGGTCCGGGCCCAGCTCGGGGTCCACGTCCAGCGCGTGCGGGTCGCCGTGGCCGCAGACCGGGCACAGCGGCCAGCGGCCGTACTTCTCCAGCAGCGCGTCCTGGACGTCCTGGGCGACGAGTCCGGGAAGGAAGCCGGCCCCCTGCGGCCACTGCTCCACCCACCACCGGCGGTGCGTGACCGAGTCCTCGACGAGGGAGACGACGTCGGCCTCGGCGACCTCGGCCGCGGCGAGGTCGGCGAGTACGAGGGCGCGGGCGACGTGCAGCGCCTGCTCCAGCGGGGGTGCGTGTTCCATGGCCCCATTGTGAACCCGTGCGGGGCGTGTGGCGAAGGTCCCTTCCTGCCCGCGACGAATGGCGTCTTGACGTCCGGGCTCCGCTGAAAATAGGTTTCAGACGTGAGCGAGAACGCGAAAGAAACTTTCAGACCGGACGCGCCCCCCACGCCGGCCTCCCCCTCGGCCCACTCGGCCCCCTTGGTCCCTTCGGCCCCCCCGGCCCCGGCCGTCCCGGCTCCCCCCTCCACTCCCGCACCCTCCGCCCTCCGGGCCCGGGTCCGCAGTCTCGGCCCCTCCATGACCCGCTCCATGCAGGCCGTCGCCGAGGCCGTCGCCTCCGACCCGGCCGGCTGCGCGCAGCTCACCGTCTCGGCCCTCGCCAAGCACACCGGCACCAGCGAAGCCACCGTCGTCCGCACCGCCCGCCTCCTCGGCTACCCCGGCTACCGCGACCTGCGCCTCGCACTGGCCGCGCTCGCCGCACAGCAGGAGTCCGGCGCCGCGCCCGCCGTCACCGTCGACATAGCCGTCGACGACCCCCTCGCGGACGTCGTCGCCAAGCTCGCCCACGAGGAGGCGCAGACCCTCGCCGACACCGCCGCCGGGCTCGACCTGACCCAGTTGGCCGGCGCCGTCACCGCCCTCGCGACCGCCCGGCGCATCGACATCTACGGCGTCGGCGCCTCCGCCCTCGTCGGCCAGGACCTCGCCCAGAAGCTGCTCCGCATCGGCCTGATCGCCCACGCCCACCAGGACACCCACCTCGCCGTCACCAACGCCGTCCTGCTGCGCCCCGGCGACGTCGCCGTCGCCGTCACCCACTCCGGCTCCACGGGCGACGTCATCGAGCCCCTCCGTACGGCCTTCGAGCGCGGCGCCACCACCATCGCGCTGACCGGCCGCCCGAACGCCCCCGTCGCCCACTACGCCGACCACGTCCTGGCCACGTCCGCCGCCCGCGAGACCCAGCTGCGCCCGGCCGCCATGTCCAGCCGGACCAGCCAGCTCCTCGTCGTCGACTGCCTGTTCGTCGGCGTGGCGCAGCGGACGTACGAGACCGCCGCACCCGCCCTCGCCGCCTCGTACGAGGCGCTCGCCCCCCGCCACCAGACCTCCGTACCGACCAACAAGCGCAGCAGCACCGCCCGCTAGGAGCCCGACCATGACCGCGTACGCCGCCCTCCGCGCCCAGCTGGAGACCCTGACCACCGAGGCCTTCCGCCCCGAACTGGCCGAGGTCGACCGGCTGTCCACCCTTGAGATCGCCCGCCTGATGAACGCCGAGGACGCCACCGTCCCGGCCGCCGTCGCCGGGCAGCTGCCGGAGATCGCCGCCGCGATCGACGCGATCGCCGAGCGGATGGCGCGCGGCGGCCGGCTCGTCTACGCGGGAGCCGGCACCGCGGGCCGGATGGGCGTGCTGGACGCCAGCGAGTGCCCGCCCACCTTCAACACCGACCCGGCGGAGGTCGTCGGCCTGATCGCGGGCGGCCCCTCGGCCATGGTCAAGGCCGTCGAGGGCGCCGAGGACTCCCGGGAGCTGGCCGCCGAGGACCTCACCGCGCTGGGACTCGGCCCCGACGACACCGTGGTCGGCGTCTCCGCCTCCGGGCGCACCCCGTACGCGATCGGCGCCGTCCAGTTCGCCCGTACGCGCGGCGCGCTCACGCTCGGGCTGTCCTGCAACGCGGGCTCGGCGCTCGCCGCGGCCGCCGAGCACGGCATCGAGGTGGTCGTGGGGCCCGAACTGCTCACCGGGTCCACCCGGTTGAAGGCCGGTACCGCGCAGAAGCTCGTACTCAATCTGATCTCGACGGTGACGATGATCCGGCTCGGGAAGACGTACGGGAACCTGATGGTCGACATGCGCTCCTCCAACGAGAAGCTGCGCGCCCGCGCCCGCCGCATCGTGGCCCTGGCCACCGGCGCGCCCGACGAGGAGATCGAGGCCGCGCTGACGGCCACCGGCGGCGAGGTGAAGAACGCCATCCTCGTCGTCCTCGGCGGCGTCGACGGCCCGAAGGCCGCCGAGCTGCTCGCGTCCTCGCGGGGCCACCTGCGCGCCGCGCTCGCCGCGGCCTCCTGAACGCCTACCCCCGCCCCCGCCCGCACCCCCGACGCAAGGCGAACCCCAGCATGTCCACTGACAAGAACCGCGCCACAGCCGCCGCGATCCTTCCTCTGGTCGGCGGCCCGGACAACATCACCTCGATCGCGCACTGCATGACCCGCCTGCGCATCGGTCTGCGCGACCGGAGCCTGGTCCAGGAGGAGGCCCTCAAGGCCCTCCCGGCCGTCATGGGCGTCGTCGAGGACGACACCTACCAGATCGTGCTGGGGCCGGGCACCGTCGCCCGGGTCACCCCGGAGTTCGAGGCGCTCGTCGCGGAGGGCCGCTCGGCCGCGCCGGCCGCGGCGCAGGCGGCGTCCGCCCCCGCGCCCGCCGGCGGCCACCCCGTGACGGCCGGCGAACTGGCTTCGCAGGGCGCGGCGTTGAAGGAGGCCCGCAAGGCCAGGAACGCCACCCCCTTCAAGCTGTTCCTGCGCCGCATCGCGAACATCTTCGTCCCGCTCATCCCCGCCCTGATCGGCTGCGGCGTCATCGCGGGCCTGAACGGCCTGCTGACGAACCTGGGCTGGCTGCCCGCCCTGGTCCCGGCCCTCGCCGCGATCGCCTCCGGCTTCATGTCGCTGATCGCGGTGTTCGTCGGTTACAACACGGCCAAGGAGTTCGGCGGTACGCCGATCCTGGGCGGCGCGGTCGCCGCGATCATCGTCTTCCCGGGCGTCGCGAAGGTCACCGCCTTCGGACTGGAACTCAAGCCCGGCCAGGGCGGCGTCCTCGGCGCGCTCGCCGCGGCCGTGCTCGCCGTGTACGTCGAGAAGTGGTGCCGCAAGTGGGTCCCCGAGGCACTGGACGTCCTGGTCACGCCGACCCTCACGGTCCTGATCTCGGGCCTGGTCACCCTCTTCGGCCTGATGTTCCTCGCCGGTGAGGCCTCCACCGCCATCGGCACCTTCGCCGACTGGCTCCTCGCCACCGGCGGCGCCTTCGCCGGGCTGGTCCTGGGCGGGCTGTTCCTCCCGCTGGTGATGCTGGGCCTGCACCAGGCCCTGATCCCCATCCACACCACGCTCATCGAGCAGTCCGGGTACACCGTCCTGCTGCCCATCCTCGCCATGGCGGGCGCGGGGCAGGTCGGCGCGGCCGTCGCCGTCTACTACAAGCTGCCGCACAACGGCTCCCTGCGCTCCACCATCAAGTCCGCGCTCCCGGCCGGGTTCCTGGGCGTCGGCGAACCGCTGATCTACGGCGTCTCGCTGCCGCTGGGCCGCCCGTTCGTCACCGCCTGCGTCGGCGGCGCGGTCGGCGGGGCCTTCGTCGGCCTCTTCAACCAGCTGGGCGTGGGCTTCGGCTCGACCGCCATCGGCCCCTCGGGCTGGGCCCTCTTCCCGCTCCTGGACGGCACGTCGGGCATGGGCGCCACCCTCGCGATCTACGGGGGCGGCCTGGCGGTCGGCTACCTGGTGGGCTTCGCCGCCACCTACTTCTTCGGCTTCACGCGGCAGATGCTGGCCGACCTCAACACCGCCCCGGAGCCCACCCCGTCCGCGGACCAGGACCCGGACAAGCAGCCGGCCCTGGCCTGACCCGCACCCCACGGCCCCCGCACCCCGGCGGGGGCCTCGACGGCGACAGGCCCCCGCCCGGGCGCTCCTCTCCGCGCTCCGCACGACCGCGGCCCGGCCCGTCCCCGCGCATCGGCGGTCGGGCCGTCCGCGACGCCCTCCGGCCACCCCGGCCGACAGCCGCCCCGCTCGATTCCCGCCCGGCCGCGCGGGTCCGGCAGGATGCGCTCATGAGCGACGCGATACCCCCTGTGGTCCCCGCCGGCCGACTGGCCGCCCTGCCCCAGCCGGAGTTCTACCTCCCCGGCACCGGCGGACTGCACCTGCGCCCCTGGACCGCTTACGACGCACCCGCGTTGGTCGAGGCCTGCTACGACCCGGACATCCGGTTCTGGAACCGCCCGAGCCTGCTCGACGAGGCCGGAGCGGTGGCGCGGATCGCCCGCTGGGAGGCCCGCAGGCAGGCCGAGGAGGGCGTGGTCTGGGCCGTGGCCCCGGCCCAGGGCGGCCAGGCCTTCGGCCTGGTCGGGCTGGGGGACGTCGACCTCGCGGGCGGCAGCGCCGAGTTCCTGTACTGGCTGCTGCCCGCCGGCCGCGGCGCCGGGGTCATGGCCCGGGCCACCGACCTCGTCAGCCGCTGGGCCTTCGAGACCCTGGGCCTGCACCGCCTGCGCATCACCCACTCCGTGCGCAACCCGGCCTCCTGCGTCGTCGCCCTGCGGGCCGGGTTCCCCCCGGAGGGCGTCATGCGCGGCGCGCTCCTGCACGCGGACGGCTGGCACGACGAGCACCTCCACGCCCGCCTGCGCACCGACTGAACGGGAGGCCGGGACGGCTCCACGCGGTCCGGGTCAGAGACCGCCGAGGTAGAGCAGCTCGTTGGAGGTCCCCTTGCTGACACTGGTCAGGACGTCCTTGGTGGACTCCTCACTGAGGAACCCGGCGATGTCACCCGGAGCCGCCGAGGGGTTCTTGGCCTTGTAGAGGGCGGCCACACCCGTGACGTGCGGCGCGGCCATCGACGTGCCGTCGAGGGCGACGCTGCCGCCTCCGAGCTGCGCGGAGACGATGGCCTCGCCGGGCGCGTAGAGGGAGACGCACGTGCCGTGGTTGGAGAAGGAGGTCTCCTCGTCCCACTTGTTGGAAGCCGCCACCGTCAGCACCTTCGCCGCACCGGCTGGGGAGACCAGGCAGGCGTCCTTCGCGGAGTTGCCTGCGGCGACGACCGGCAGCACGCCCGCGTCGGTCACGGCGTTGGCGGCGTTGTCCACGGCATCGGACCGGTCCCCGCCCAGGGAGGCGTTCAGTACGGCCGGCTGCTCGGCGTTCTTCGCCACCCAGTCCAGGCCCGCGAGGATCCCCGAGACCGTGCCCTGGCCGTCGCAGCCGAGGACGCGCACGCTGACCAGGCTCGCCTTGCGGGCCACCCCGTACGTCTGGCCCGCCACCGTGCCCGCGACGTGCGTGCCGTGGCCGTTGCAGTCCTGGCCGTTGCGACCGTCGTCGACGGCGTCGAAGCCGAAGGCGGCCCGGGTGGCGTCGGGCCCGCCGAACTCCGCGTGCTGGTGGTCGATGCCGGTGTCGAGGATGTAGGCGGTCACCCCCGCGCCGTTGCCCTGGACGGTGAAGTCGCTGTCGAGCGGCAGGTTCCGCTGGTCGATGCGGTCCAGTCCCCACGAGCTCGCCGGCGCACGGGTGCCGGGGGCGGTGCTCCGCCTCGGGACGGACTGCACCTTGGCGTCCTCCTCGACCGCCTTCACGCCCGGGCTGTTGCGGACGATCGTCAGCTGGAGCGGGGTCAGCGGAACGGCGAAGCCGTTGAGCGCCGAGGTGTAGAGGAACGACGGCTTCAGGCCCAGCCTCTTCGCCGCCTGCGCCGCGTCCACCCCCTTGTCGAGCGTCACGATGTACCGGCCGGGCACGGCGTTGGCGGCGGTCTTGAGCGGCGCCGGAGTCGGCTCCGGAGCAGCGGCGGACGCCGTCCCGGCCAGGGCCGGGGTCATCGCGAGGAGGGCTGCGGTGGCCACACGGGCGAGCAGGTGCATGGAGGAAGCTCCCGGACGGGGTGGGGGTGGCATGGGTGAGCCGCCCCCGCGGCATCAGGTGCACCCGTGGGGGCGGCCCTCGGTTCCATCAGTGCCACCCGGCGGAGGGTTGAACCAGCCCGCCCGGCGGCCGGTCGGGCGCCGCGCGCGCGGATGCGCCGGATACGCCGGCTGCGGAAACGTTCATCCCCTGCGCCGCCAAGGCTGCCCCCGGACGCGTACGGTGCGGCGGCCGCCCGGCAGGATCACCCGTACGGCCTCCCGCCACCCCAGGGGGCGCGCGGCGGGTGCGCTCCCCGTGACCCCGCCGCACCCCGGGCGGTCGTTGACCGGCCCCGCCCGGCGTGATGCCCTCGGCCCCATGCGCACCCCCCTGAGCCGAGCCGGCGTACCCCTGGCCGCCGTCGTCCTGGCGGCCGCGGCCGCCGCCGAGCCGGTACCCGGGTCCCGCGTCACGGCCCCCGCCGTCGACCACCCCACGTACATCGTCACCGTCCACCCGGGCCTCGACCCGGGCATCGTGGCCGACGCCTACGGGATCACCCCGATCCACGTGTACCGCGACGCCCTGAACGGCTTCGCCGCCCGCCTCTCCCCCGAGCAGGTCGAAGACCTCCGGGCGACCTCCGCCCTCGTACGGTCCGTCGAGGCGGACGGCACCGCGTCCGGCTCCGGGATCAGCTGACGGCACGACGGCCCGCTTCCCACCCGCCGGCCGGCCCCGGGCGGGAACGGGGGCCTGTCGGCGGGTCAGCGGGGGAAGTGCTCCGTCTCCAACGTCACCGAGAACGGCTCGGGGAACTTCAGCGCTTCACCGAAGGCCACCCGTTCGGCGTGCCGGTAGGCGCCGTTCCCGGGCCCGGTGAACAGCGTGGCCGTGGGCCCGTGCTCGTCGAAGCGGCCGATCAGCAGATAGACCGGCACCGGGGCATGGGCGTAGGCCCAGAGCTTCTTCTTCCAGTCGTCTTCGGCGTTGCTCCCGGGGGTGATCTCCACGACGAGCAGCGCGTCGGCCGCGTCCACCGGATCACTGACGTCCGCGTCGACACCAAGGTGATCCGCCCTCCGTCGATCTCGGCGCGCCAGCCCTCCGGCACGTCCAGCTCACGCCAGCTCTGCAGCAGGTACTCCCACGCACGGCCATCTGCACTCCCGCCGGGTTCGACCATGGCTGCGGTCATCCCGGGTCCCCTCTCCCGTGGCCCATGAGCGTGAGCGTAGACAGACGGATCAGCGGCCCGGGGGCCGCTCCATCCAACGTCCCACGATCGGGGGGGCGCACGCAGCTGTCTCCGCGCCGCGCCGCCCCCGTCCACCGGGTGTTCCGGACGAAACGGACTAGCGCCGGTACACCCGCAGTGCCGACACCTCGTACGACATCTCCGTGGCCCCCGGATCCGGCGCCGGGTGGTAACGGCCCGCCGAGACCGAGAGGTTGACGATGAGGTACGCGCGCCAGTTCCGGCCTACGCCCCGGCCGTCGCTGAAGACGCGGGCGCCGTTCACCCACCAGACGACCGAGTTCCTCCCGAACTCGACCTTCAGGTCGACCCACCCGCCGGGCCGCACCGACGGGTCGCGGTGGTAGCGGTGGCCCTCGCGGACGTGGTTGGACAGCTCCAGCAGGTCCGGGTTGTCGGGGTGGTACTCGAAGACGTCGATCTCCTGCCCGCCGTCCCGCCAGGTCCAGATCGCGGGCCACGCCCCGCGCTCCACCGGGAGCCTCACCCGGGCCTCCAGCACGTCGCCGGTGCGCGCCATGAACCCGCCGTCGCTGCCCTCGGTGGTGAGCAGGCCGGCGTCCCAGTTGCCGTCGGGGCGCAGGGTCGCCCTGAAGACCCCGCCGCGGCTGTAGGCGGGGTCGGCGACGAGGTGGTCCAGCTTGTTGTCGTTCGGGTTGACCGGGCCGCCGCCGGGATACGCCCACGAGCGGCCGGCGACCCACTGGGAGGTGGAGGCGAAGTCGGCGGTGAAGACGGGAGTGCGGCGCGGCGCGAACACGGGCACGCCTCCACCGCCCTCAGGAACGAGGCGGCTTGTCAGGCGCCGCAGCCATCCGAGCGTGTCCGAGAGCATGACAGTGCTTTGCCCGCCGGAAACCGGCCCAACCTCCGGTTCTCGCGGAGAGTAATCGCACGAACGCTTTCAGCGAGCAGAAGCGTGCGCCGCGCGCACGAAGGCGTCGATGAGCGCCGGGGACTTCACTCCGCGCTCCCCCTCGACTCCACTGGAGACGTCCACGCCCCACGCTCCCGTGGTTTCCAGGGCCTCCCGGACGTTGCCGGGGGTCAGTCCGCCCGCCAGGAGCCAGCGGCCCTCCGGCGCCGTGAACTCCGCGGAACCCCAGTTCCAGGGCTTGCCGGAGCCCGGGTCCGGCGCGTCGATCAGCAGCAGGTCCTCACCGTACTCCCCGCACCGCCGGACGTGCTCCGCGGTGGCCCGCAGCAGCGTCCGGCCCGCGGCCCGCAGCGCCGCGAAGTCCTCGGGGCCCTCCTCCCCGTGCAGCTGGACGCCCCGTACGCCGCTCTCCTCGGTGAACCGGCGGACCTCCGCCACCGACTGCCCCCGGAACACCCCGACGGTGAGCACCCCCGGCGGCACCTCCGCCGCGAGGGCGCGCGCGGTCGCGGCGTCGACCGTACGCGGGCTGCCCGGGGCGAACACGAACCCGACGGCGCCCGCCCCCGCGGCCACGGCCGCCTCGACGTCGCGCGCGTTCTTGAGGCCGCAGATCTTGACGAAGGGTGCGCTGCTCTCGCTCATCCCCCGAGTCAACCAAACCCGCCCGCCCCACGGCACTCCGTCCCGAGGACCGGGCACGGCCCCGGCCCCGGCCCCGGCCCCGGCGCTAGCCTGATCTGAGACACGGGCCCCGGCCCGGTACAGCACGCACGCCATGCGGAGGACCACGGTGACCACCATGACCGAGCGGGCCACACCGATAGACACCACACTGTCGGCACCTCCGACATTCGAGAGCCTCCTGCGCACCGTCGAGGAGATGAACACGCCGGACGGCTTCAAGGCCGAGCTCATCCGGGGGAAGATCGTCGTGTCGCCGTGGTCCAAGCCGCGCTACGTCCGCCCCATGCGTGCCCTGCGCAGGCAGCTGGACGCCGAGGCTCCGGACGGGCACATCGTCGAGACCTCCCCCTTCCTCTTCCGGTTCCCCTCGGCGGCCCGCGCCTACGGTCCCGATCTCTTCGTCGCCGACGAAGCGGCCTTCGAAGCGGACGGCCGCCACGCGGACGGGGCGGCCCTTTCCCTGGTCGGGGAGTTCACCTCCGTTTCCACGAAGGACGCGGACTGGACCGACAAGCTCGATGTCTACGGCCTGCTCGTGCCGGTCTACCTGGTCGTCGACATGCAGGGCTCGGAGATCACCTGCTTCTCTGACCCCTCCCCGCACGGCTACCGCTCCCGCACCACGGTGTCCTTCGGCGAGCCCCTGCACGTCCCGGAACCGTTCGGCTGCGTCATCGACTCCTCCGGGTTCTGACCCGGGAGGCCCCGGAAACCGTTCGTGGCGGCGCGGGCGCGGGCCGCAGAATGGCCCGATGAAGGACAACGGGGTGGAGATCACCACAGGCGGCGCGGACGGCGGTCTCGACGCACGGCTCGGCAAGGAGCTCGACGCCTTCAACCAGGCGGCGACGGCGGGACACGAGCAGTCCGAGTTCACCGTCCGGGTCACGGACGCGGACGGCGCGCTCGTCGCCGGGCTCAGCGGCTGGAGCTGGGGCGACCGGGCGGGCATCGGCTTGACCTGGGTGCGCGAGGACAGCCGCGGCGACGGCTGGGGCGGCAGGCTGCTGGCAGCCGCCGAGGACGAGGCCCGCCGGCGCGGCTGCGCGACCGTCCTCGTCTCGTCGTTCACCTTCCAGGCCCCGGCCTTCTACGCCCGCCACGGCTACGTGGAGACGGCCCGCGTCCCCGGCTTCCCGGGCGGCCACGAGGACGTGTACTTCCTCAAGCAGCTCTGACCCGGCCGATCACGTCCCCCGCTCCAGGCGGCCGGGGAAACGCCCGAGGGCGGCACCCCCCCGCGGGGGGTGCCGCCCTCGTTCGAGAACAGCCGATCAGCCGGGGCCGATCAGAAGTCCATGTCACCACCCGGCATGCCGCCGCCCGCGGGGGCACCGGCCTTCTCGGGCTTGTCGGCGATGACGGCCTCGGTCGTCAGGAACAGCGCGGCGATCGACGCGGCGTTCTGCAGCGCGGAGCGCGTCACCTTCGCCGGGTCGATGATGCCCTCGGCGATGAGGTCGACGTACTCGCCGGTGGCCGCGTTCAGACCCCAGCCCGGGGTCAGGTTGCGGACCTTCTCCACGACGACGCCACCCTCGAGGCCGGCGTTGACGGCGATCTGCTTCAGCGGGGCTTCCAGGGCGAGCTTGACGGCGGCAGCGCCGGTCGCCTCGTCACCCGTGAGCTCCAGCTTGTCGAAGACCGCGGAGGCCTGCAGCAGGGCCACGCCGCCACCGGCGACGATGCCCTCCTCGACGGCCGCCTTCGCGTTGCGAACGGCGTCCTCGATGCGGTGCTTGCGCTCCTTGAGCTCGACCTCGGTCGCGGCACCGGCCTTGATGACGGCCACGCCGCCGGCCAGCTTCGCGAGGCGCTCCTGGAGCTTCTCGCGGTCGTAGTCCGAGTCGGAGTTCTCGATCTCGACGCGGATCTGGTTGACGCGACCGGCAACCTGGTCGCTGTCGCCGGCACCGTCGACGATGGTGGTCTCGTCCTTGGTGATGACGACCTTGCGGGCGCGGCCCAGCAGGTCGAGACCGGCGTTCTCCAGCTTGAGGCCGACCTCCTCGGAGATGACCGTGCCGCCCGTGAGGATGGCGATGTCACCGAGCATGGCCTTGCGGCGGTCGCCGAAGCCCGGGGCCTTGACGGCGACGGACTTGAAGGTGCCGCGGATCTTGTTGACGACCAGGGTCGACAGGGCCTCGCCCTCGACGTCCTCGGCGATGATCAGCAGCGGCTTGCCGGACTGCATGACCTTCTCCAGGAGGGGCAGCAGGTCCTTGACCGAGCCGATCTTGGAGTTGACGATCAGGATGTACGGGTCGTCGAGGGACGACTCCATGCGCTCCATGTCGGTGGCGAAGTACGCCGAGATGTAGCCCTTGTCGAAGCGCATGCCCTCGGTGAGCTCGAGCTCCAGACCGAAGGTCTGCGACTCCTCGACCGTGATGACGCCTTCCTTGCCGACCTTGTCCATCGCCTCGGCGATGAGCTCGCCGATCTGGGTGTCGGCGGCGGAGATGGAGGCCGTGGAGGCGATCTGCTCCTTGGTCTCGACGTCCTTGGCCTGGGCAAGCAGGGCGGCGGAGACGGCCTCGACGGCCTTCTCGATACCACGCTTGAGGGCCATCGGGTTGGCGCCGGCGGCTACGTTGCGCAGACCCTCGCGGACGAGGGCCTGGGCCAGCACGGTGGCGGTGGTCGTACCGTCGCCGGCGACGTCGTCCGTCTTCTTGGCGACTTCCTTGACCAGCTCGGCGCCGATCTTCTCGTACGGGTCCTCGAGCTCGATCTCCTTGGCGATGGAGACACCATCGTTGGTGATCGTGGGGGCGCCCCACTTCTTCTCAAGGACGACGTTGCGACCCTTGGGGCCAAGGGTGACCTTGACGGCGTCGGCGAGCTGGTTCATCCCACGCTCGAGACCGCGCCGGGCCTCCTCGTTGAACGCAATGATCTTGGCCATCTGAAGTGGTCCTCCCGGACAGGGGTGGATTGCTCCGGACCGCGCCCGCGCCCGCGACGGACGGCCTGCGCGACCGGCGGTTCCTTCCCGCCGGACGCTGCGGGCCTCACCGACCCGGTCCTCGTTTTAGTAGCACTCTCACCGGGAGAGTGCTAACGCCAATGATTAGCACTCGGCACCCTCGAGTGCAAGCGGCTTCGGTCAACACCCCCGGAAGAAGCAGGCGCCGCACGGGTCGTGCGGGCCGGACGCACGAGGGGCCCACATCCCTTGTCCAGGATGTGGGCCCCTCGTAGTGCCTCGCACGTCATACATACGTCGTACGTCGGTACGACCGTGCACGCCGTACGTGTGCGTCGCTGGTCGATCGCGTGGGGACTAGCCGGCGGCCGCGAGCTTGACCATGTCCGCCTGCGGCCCCTTCTGGCCCTGCGAGATCTCGAACTCGACCCGCTGACCCTCTTCAAGGGTGCGGTAACCGTCCATCTGGATGGCGCTGTAGTGGACGAACACATCCGCGCCACCGTCGACCGCGATGAAGCCGTAGCCCTTCTCCGCGTTGAACCACTTGACGGTGCCCTGAGCCATGCCTAACTCCCCTATTACTGGCCCTTGCGCAGGAACGCACTTCGCGATCCCGGGTCAGAACTTGCGTCGGAACGCGTCGACCGAGGCTGAATGTATCCGCGCCGGTGCTGTCTGCAACAGGTCAATCCGACGAGAATTCCGGCCACCTGGAAACATTGAAAAAGAGTGAAAATTTGGCATATTCCAGGGCAACTCGGGCCCGGCATCTCTCGCCAAAGCCCCATAGCGCACTCGCACATTGACCCGATGTCGACCCTCACGCGACCCGTTCATATGCGGCGGGCAAGAACAGCGGAGGGGACTTCCCCAACCCTACCGCGCCCAATCAAGCAGAATTGCCCCCTCCGCTTATTAGCGGAGGGGGCAATTTCGGTTTTGCGTGTCACCGCACGGTCGGTCAGCAACCGCCCGCGACGGCCGGGATGATCGAGACGCCGGCGCCGTCCGGGGTGACGGCCTCCAGGCCTCCCTCGAAGCGCACGTCGTCGTCGTTCACGTAGACGTTCACGAAACGGCGGAGCTTGCCCTGGTCGTCCAGGACGCGCGCGGCGATGCCCGGGTGGCTCTTCTCCAGCGAGTCGATGACCTCGGCCAGGTTCGCGCCCTCGGCGGAGACCTCGGCCTTGCCGCCGGTGTAGGTGCGCAGAATGGTGGGGATGCGGACGTTGACGCTCATGGCGCTACTGCCTTTCCGGTGTGCGAGGGAGGATCAGACCAGGCCGGCGGCGCGGAAGGCGTCCAGGCTCGGGCGGATGGTGGCGGTCTGCCCGCTGTCCGCGGCCACCGCCTCCAGGGTCTTGAGGCCGTCACCGGTGTTCAGGATGACGGTGGTCAGCGCCGGGTCGAGGTGCCCGGCCTCGATCAGCTTCTTCGTGACGCCGACGGTCACGCCGCCCGCGGTCTCGGCGAAGATGCCCTCGGTCTGCGCCAGGATCTTGATGGCCTCGACGACCTGCTCGTCGTTGACGTCGTCGACGAAGCCGCCGGTGCGCCGCGCGATGTCCAGGACGTACGGGCCGTCCGCCGGGTTGCCGATCGCCAGGGACTTGGCGATGGTGTTCGGCTTCTGCGGGCGGACCACGTCGAGACCGGCCTTGAAGGCGGTCGAGACCGGGGAGCAGCCCTCGGCCTGGGCGCCGAAGATCTTGTACGGCTTGTCCTCCACCAGACCGAGCTTGATCAGCTCCTGGAGGCCCTTGTCGATCTTCGTCAGCTGCGAGCCGGAGGCGATCGGGATGACCAGCTGGTCGGGCAGCTGCCAGCCGAGCTGCTCGCAGATCTCGTACGCGAGGGTCTTGGAGCCCTCGCCGTAGTACGGACGCAGGTTGACGTTGACGAAGCCCCAGCCCTCGCCGAGCGGGTCGCCGATGAGCTCGGAGCAGAAGCGGTTGACGTCGTCGTAGTTGCCTTCGATGCCGACGAGGTCGCCGCCGTAGACACCGGCCATGACGACCTTGCCCTGTTCCAGGTCGTGCGGGATGAACACGCAGGAGCGGAAGCCGGCGCGGGCGGCCGCGGCGCCGACGGCGCCGGCCAGGTTGCCGGTGGAGGAGCAGGAGAGCGTGGTGAAGCCGAAGGCGCGGGCCGCCTCGACGGCGATGGCCACGACGCGGTCCTTGAAGGAGTGCGTCGGGTTGCCGGAGTCGTCCTTGACGTAGAGCTTGCCGGTGACGCCGAGCTCCTTGGCCAGGTTGGCCGCGTCCACGAGCTTGGTGAAGCCCGGGTTCAGGCTCGGCTTGGAGGCCACGTCGGCGGGGACGGGCAGCAGCGGCGCGTAACGCCAGATGTTGTTCGGGCCGGCCTCGATCGCGGCGCGCAGGGCCTCGGGGTCACCGGTGGGAAGGTCGTAGGCGACTTCCAGCGGTCCGAAGCACTCGACGCACGCGAAGATGGGGCCGAGTTCGAAGCGGGTACCGCACTCGCGACAGGAAAGGCCGGTGGCGGGTCCGAGATCGACAGAGGTGGTTTCAGTCTGTGCAGCCATGATGGCGAGGCCCTTTCTCCTCATCTTCCCCATGGCGCACTTCGCCATGAGACGGAATTGGCACCTTCCCTAGCCGGGGACCTCGCGGAGTGTGCGCAGAACGCATCGCGAGAACCGACTGGAGGGTTGCCGGGGCTTCAACGGGCCGTGTCCCTCTGCCCCTCTGGATGAGCGGTATGGCACCGGGCCGCGCGCTCTTGGCGCGTCCGGGCATTTGTGGGCGAGCACCCCCGGCATGCGGTGGTGCTTCGCGTTGTTCAAGACTGTAACGGAAGGTCCGGGTGGTTGAGACAGCCGTCCGAACCGCGAGATGGATCACATTTCGGCTTATACCGCCGAGTAACCAGGGAGTGCCGAGAGTGCTGGAAGAGGTGGAGCGCTGGCTGGCCGAGCGCTCCTGGGCCGCCGCCGACCGACCGCTCGCCCAGCTGATCGAACGGAAGCGGGCGACGGGCGTCACGGTCAGCGTGGTGCTGCCCGCACTCGACGAGGAGGCGACGGTCGGCGAGATCGTCGAGGTGATCCGGCGCGAGCTGATGGAGGGGCTGCCCGTCCCCCTCGTGGACGAACTCCTCGTCGTCGACTCGGGCTCCGCCGACCGGACCGCGGAGGTGGCGGCGAAGGCCGGCGCCCGGGTGGAGCACCGCGACGCGATCCTGCCCCGCATCCCGGCGCTGCCCGGCAAGGGCGAGGTGCTGTGGCGTTCGCTGCTGGCCACGACCGGGGACGTCGTGTGCTTCGTCGACGCCGACCTGCGGGACTTCTCGGCCTCCTTCGTCTCCGGCATCGTGGGACCGCTGCTGACCGACCCCGACGTGCAGTTCGTCAAGGCGATGTACGACCGCCCGCTGGGCGACGCGCCGGGCCAGGGCGGGCGGGTGACGGAGCTGGTCGCCCGGCCCCTGCTCAACCTCCACTGGCCGCAGCTGGCGGGCTTCGTCCAGCCGCTGGGCGGCGAGTACGCCGTGCGGCGCTCGCTGCTGGAGCGCCTCCCCTTCCCCGTCGGGTACGGGGTCGAGCTGGGCCTGCTGGTGGACGCGCTGCACACCGTCGGGCTGGACGCGCTGGCCCAGGTCGACGTGGGCGTACGGGTCCACCGCCACCAGGACGGGCAGGCGCTGGGCCGGATGGCCGCGGCGATCTACCGCACGGCGCAGCTGCGGCTCTCGCGCGGGCACCTCGTACGGCCGGAGCTGACGCAGTTCGAGCGGGGCCCGGACGGCTTCGTGCCGCGCACCTACGCGGTGGACACCGAGGAGCGGCCGCCGATGCGCGAGGTCGAGGAGTACGCCGTACGCCGCGTGGCGTGACGAATCAGGCGGTTTGAGGGGAGCCGGGCCCGGCTAGGTTGGCGGCATGGCTTCTCAGGTACTCGTTGCAGCGAACCGCGGCCCGCTCTCCTACGCCCTCTCCGACGACGGGGAGCTCAGCGCCCGCCGCGGCGGGGGCGGACTCGTCTCCGGGCTCTCCGCGGCCCTCGCGGAGCAGCCGGACGCGCTGTGGATCTGCTCGGCGCTCTCGGACGCCGACCGGGAGGCGGTGCGCCGGGGCGTCTCCGAGCCGGGCGTCCGGATGCTGGACATCGATCCCACGGTGTACGACGACGCGTACAACGGCATCGCGAACTCCGTGCTCTGGTTCACCCACCACCACCTGTACGACGTCCCGCGCGAGCCGGTCTTCGACGCGCGGTTCCGCCGCCAGTGGGACTCGTACACCGAGTACAACCGCGCCTTCGCGCAGGCCCTCGCGCAGGAGGCGGCGCCCGGCGCCCGCGTCCTGGTGCAGGACTACCACCTGGCGCTGGTCCCGGGGCAGTTGCGCGAGCTGCGGCCGGACCTGCGGATCGCGCACTTCACGCACACGCCGTGGGCCTCGCCCGAATTCCTCGGCATGCTCCCCGACGACGTCCGCCAGCAGCTGGTGTGGGGAATGCTCGGCGCGGACGTGCTGGGCTTCCACACGGGCGAGTGGGCGCGGAACTTCGTCGCGGGGGCGCAGGCCGACGACGCGAGCGGTGTGGCGGAGGGCTTCTGGCCGGCCGCCGGTCCCAGCGGGGTGCGGCACCGCCGCAGCCCTGTGGACGGGCGGCGCGAGGAGCGGCCGGAGGAGCCCCGCTTCACCGAGGTGACCGCCTTCCCCCTGGGCGTGGACGGGGACGACCTGCGGGCACTCGCGCACCGGCCCGAGGTCGACGCGAAGCTGGCGGAGCTGCGGGCGGAGGTCGGGGACCGCAAGACGGTCGTCCGGGTGGACCGCACGGAGCTGTCGAAGAACATCCTGCGCGGGCTGCTGGCCTACCGGGAGCTGCTGACGGTCCACCCCGAGTGGCGCGGCCGGGTGGTGCATCTGGCCTCCGCGTACCCGTCGCGGCAGGACCTGAAGGTGTACCGGGACTACACGGCGGCGGTGGCGGAGCTGGCGGCGGAGATCAACGCGGAGTTCGCCGCGGAGGGCTGGGAGCCGGTGCTGGTGTCGGTGAAGGACGACTTCGCGCGCTCGCTGGCGGCGTACCGGCTGGCGGACGTGGCCCTGGTGAACCCGGTGCGCGACGGGATGAACCTGGTGGCGAAGGAGATCCCGGTGGTGTCGGAGGCGGGCTGCGCGCTGGTGCTGTCGACGGGCGCGGGGGCGTACGAGGAGCTCCGCGACCACGCCCTGACGGTGAACCCGTTCGACGTGTCGCGGACGGCGGAGGCCCTGAACGAGGCGCTGAGCATGCCGGAGCCGGAGCGCGCGGAGCGTACGAAGCGGCTGGCGGCGGCGGCCACGGCGCTGCCCCCGGCGGCCTGGTTCCGCGCCCAGCTGGACGCCCTGGACACCCCGGAGTCCTGACCCGCCGGCGCGGCGCGGGTTCCGGGGCGGGCCCCCGGAACCGCGCGCACCGGCGCGGGGGTCAGGACCGCAGCGCGTCCGCCAGGGCGGCCAGCAGGGCGACGACCTCGGCGGGGCCGGCGAGGACGATGTCGGCCCGCGAGGCCAGTTCCGGGACCTCCGCGGAGCCGCTGCACACCAGCAGGCCCGGGTGCCCGTCGGTCCGCCGCTTCTCGACGGCGGCGTACGCGGCGAGGTCGCCCAGGTCGTCCCCGGCGTACAGCACCGCCTCGGCGCCGGTCTCCTCCAGGAACTCGGTCAGCGCGACGCCCTTGTCCATGCCCGGGGGCCGCAGCTCAAGCACGGCCCGGCCGGGCTCCACCATCAGCCCGTGCCGGGCGGCCAGGTCGGCCAGCGGCTCGCGCAGGGCGTCGAAGGCGGCGGCGGGGTCGGCGGCGCGCCGGGTGTGGACGGCCAGCGCCTGGCCCTTCTCCTCGATCCAGGTACCGCGCCAGGCCCCGATCGACTCCAGGAACCCCGGCAGCTCCGCCCGGACCGCCGCGACCCCGGGGTGCTCGGCCGGGGCGTGGACGGTGCCGGTGACGGCGTCCCAGCGCTCGGCGCCGTAGTGCCCCAGGACCACGAGGTGTTCGAGTCCGGGGACGCCGGCGAAGCCGCCGTAGCGTACGGCCACGCCCGCCGGGCGGCCGGTGACCACGGCCACGGAGGCGACCTCGGGGGCGAGCGCGGCCAGGGCCGGCACGGCTCCGGGGTGGGCGCGGGCCTGGTCGGGGTCGGGAACGATGTCGGCCAGCGTGCCGTCGAAGTCGAGGGCGACCACGGAGCGGCGGGGCGCGCGGAGCAGGGCTTCCAGGCCCTCGCGTCCGGCTGCGGTGACGGGCATCGGCAGGTCGTGCGGATGGCTCCCCATACGGACGACCCTAACGGGCTGGCCCGGCGACGGCTACGGCGCGGTGCCCGTACGTCCCGGCCAGCCCCGTACGGTCACCGCCGCGCCCGCTGGGCCTCACGGATGCGTCGCAGCCGGTTCACCGTGCCCGGGGCGTGGGCGAGCGCCCGGGCATCGTCCATCAGCGCGTTGAGCAGCTGGTAGTACCGGACCGGGGTCATCCCCAGCCCCTCCCGTACCGCCCGCTCCTTGGCGCCGGGTCCGGGCCAGGTCCGGGCCTCGTACGCGAGCACCTCGGCCTCCGTGGCCGTCAGCCGCCCCTCGTCCGTCATACCGCCAGATTAACGCCGCCCACCGACACCGGCCCGCGCCGGGCGGGCCGGTGAACCGGCGGGCGGGCCGGCAGACGGAGAGGCGTTCCCGGTCAGCTCGGGTCGGCCTTGCGGGCCGCCATGGCGATCTCCTCCAGCACCTTCGCGGGCTGGCCGCCCGGCTGCACGGTCTTGCCGATCTTCTGCTTGATGTCCTCGCTCACGCCCGCCCAGGACTTCTTGCCGACCGGGTAGAGCCGGGAATTCGGCAGGGCCGCCAGGAACGTCTTGAGCTGCGGGGAGGAGCCGCTCGTGCCCGCCTCGGCGGCCCGGTAGCCGCTCGTGGTGACCGGCAGCAGGTCGTACTTCTCGGTGAAGGCCGTCACGTTCTTCGCCTCGTACAGGTAGTCGAGGAACGTGCCGGACTCCTTGCGGTGCCCGTTCTTGAAGGCCATCACCCAGTCCGCGACACCCATCGTCGGGTGCTCGGTGCCGTCCGCGGTCGGCAGGGCCACCATGCCGAACTTCACGCCCCGGTCGCCGGCCTGCTTGAGCAGCGTCGGGTGGCCGTTGAGCATGCCGACCTCGCCGCGCGCGAAGGCGTCGAAGGCGGCCTGCCGGTCCAGCTTGCCCGGCTCGACCGAGCCGGTCAGGCCCTGCCCGACCAGCTTGTCCCGCAGGAACTCCAGCGTTTTGGCGTTGTCGGGGGAGTCGAGGGAGTAGTTCTCCTCGTTGTCCGTGTAGCCGCCGCCGCCCGCGAGCATCCACATCATCGTCTCGGCCTGGGCCTCCTCGCGGCCCAGCGGCAGCGCGAAGGGGGTCGGGACGCCCGAACCCTTCAGCTTCTTCGCGGCGGCCTCCAGCTCGCTCCAGCTCTTCGGCTGCCAGGCGGTCTTGCCGTCCTTGGGGACGACGCCGGCGTCGCCGAGCAGCTTCTCGTTGTAGAAGAGCAGCCGGGTGCTGGCGACGAAGGGCAGGCCGTACTGGACCCGCCTGACCTTGCCCGCGTCGGCGAGCGGCGCCAGGAAGTCCGCCTCGGTCTTCACGGAGAGCAGCTCGTCCGCGGTGTACAGCTTGCCGTCGGCCGCGTAGTCGGCGTAGGCGCCGATCTGGGCGATGTCGGGGGCCTTGCCGGCCTTGACCATCGCGGCGACCTTGGCGTCGACCTCCGACCAGTTGAAGACGCTGACCTCGACCTTGATGCCGGGGTGCTCCTTCGTGAAGGCCTCGCCGAGGTCCTTCCAGTAGATGGCGGAGGAGTTCTGCGGATTGTCCCCGTAGTCGGCCGCCACGACCCGCAGGGTCACCTCGTTGTCCCCGGCGAGTCCGTCGACGGCTCCACAGCCCGTCAGCGTCACGCCCGTCAGACAGAGTGCGGCGCCGGAGGCGGCCAGGCTCAGGTAACGGCGCTTCACAGTTCTCGTTCCACCCCTTGTTGTACGTACGATCCACGTAAGGTCTACACCACTTTGGCGACTGGTCCACATCCCTGGAGCGGTCCGTGTCCGCTTCGTATCCGGACCGGGGTCCCGATTTTGTATGGCCACTCAACAATCCCTCCCAATGGACTAGACCTTTCCCCGTCGAGCACGCGAGACTGTCACCTGTGAAACCCGTGAAACACGTCATCGCCCTCGATGTGGGCGGCACCGGGATGAAGGCCGCCCTCGTCGCCGACGACGGCACCCTGCTGCACGAGGCGCGCCGCGCCACCGGCCGCGAGCGGGGCCCCGACGCCGTCGTCGAGACGATCCAGGACTTCGCCGCGGAGCTGCTGCGCACCGGCGAGGAGCACTTCGGGCGGCCCGCCTCGGCCGCCGGCGTCGCCGTACCCGGCATCGTCGACGCCGAGAACGGGATCGCCGTCTACGCGGCGAACCTGGGCTGGCGCGACGTCCCCCTGCGCGAGCTGATCGGCAGACGCCTCGGCGGCATCCCGGTGGCCCTGGGCCACGACGTCCGCACGGGCGGCCTCGCCGAGGGCCGCATCGGCGCCGGCCGCGGCGCCGACCGCTTCCTCTTCGTCCCCCTGGGCACCGGCATCGCCGGCGCCATCGGGATCGCCGGCCGCATCGAGGCCGGCGCCCACGGCTACGCGGGCGAGATCGGCCACATCGTGGTGCGCCCCGGCGGCCCCGCCTGCGGCTGCGGCCAGCGCGGCTGCCTGGAGACCCTCGCCTCCGCCTCCGCCGTCTCCCGCGCGTGGGCGGCGGCCTGTGGCGACCCCGCGGCGGACGCCGCGCAGTGCGCCGAGGCCGTCGAGGCCGGCGATGAGCGGGCCCGCGAGGTCTGGCTGGCGGCCGTCGGCGCGCTCGCCGACGGCCTGGTCACCGCGATCACCCTGCTGGACCCGCGCACGCTGATCATCGGTGGCGGGCTGGCCGAGGCCGGGGAAACCTTGTTCACACCACTACGGACGGCCGTCGAGGAGCGCGTGACGTTCCAGCGGCTGCCGGACATCGTTCCGGCGGCCCTCGGGGACACGGCCGGATGCCTGGGCGCAGGGCTGCTCGCCTGGGACCTACTCGCCACGGAGGTACCCGCCTGATGTCCGGAAGCGCTCACAGCACCGTTCTCTCCGGCGCCAGGGTGGTGCTGCCCACCGGAACCGTCGCCAACGGCCGGGTCATCGTCGACGGCGCCCGCATCGCCGGCAGCGCCCGGGAGGGCGCGGACGTCCTGGACCTGACCGGGCACTGGGTCGTCCCCGGCTTCGTCGACGTGCACAACCACGGCGGCGGCGGCGCCTCCTTCACCTCCGGCACCCCCGAGGAGGTCCTCAAGGGCGTACGGACGCACCGCGAGCACGGCACCACCACCCTGGTCGCCTCCACCGTCACCGGTGACCTGGACGAACTCGCCCGCCGCGCCGGGCTGCTCGCCGAGCTGACCCAGCAGGGCGAGATCGCGGGCATCCACTTCGAGGGGCCGTTCATCAACCCCTGCCGCAAGGGCGCGCACAAGGAGGAGCTGCTGCGCGACCCCGACCCGGCCGAGGTCCGCAAGCTGATCGACGCCGCGCAGGGCGCCGCCCGGATGTTCACCCTCGCCACCGAGCTGCCGGGCGGCCTGGACTCCGTACGGCTCCTCGCCGAGCACGGGGTCATCGCGGCCATCGGCCACACGGACTCCACGTACGAGCAGACGCGCCAGGCCATCGACGCGGGTGCGACCGTGGCCACCCACCTCTACAACGCCATGCCGGGCCTGGAGCACCGAGCCCCGGGCCCCATCGCGGCGCTGCTGGAGGACGAGCGGGTCACCGTCGAGCTGATCAACGACGGCGTGCACCTGCACCCGGCCATGCTGGAGCTGGCCTTCCACCACGCCGGCGCGCACCGGGTGGCGCTGATCACCGACGCGATGGACGCGGCCGGCTTCGGCGACGGGACCTACCACCTCGGCCCGCTGGAGGTCGAGGTCAAGGAGGGTGTGGCCCGGCTCGTGGAGGGCGGCTCCATCGCCGGTTCGACCCTCACCCTGGACACCGCCTTCAAGCGGTCGGTGACCCTGGACCGGCTGCCGGTGGAGTCCGTGGTCCAGGCGATCTCCGCGAACCCGGCCAGGCTGATCGGCCTGTACGGCGAGATCGGCTCGCTGGAGCCCGGCAAGTACGCCGACCTGGTCGTCCTCGACGCCGCGTTCGACGTCAAGGGCGTCATGCGGCGCGGCGAATGGATCGTCACCCCGGAGGTGTGAGCCGGTTCCTGACGGTTCGTAACACCGACAGGACACGCGCGTGGGGCGGTCGGCCCGCGGGACTGGGCCGACCGCCTTCCGTTTGGCATGATCCCGGCAGCAACAGACCCGGGAGTGCCCATGATCCTGACCGTCACGCTCAACACGGCGCTGGACGTCACCTACCGCGTGCCGCGGCTGCTCCCGCACGCCTCGCACCGCGTCTCGGACGTCGCCGAACGCCCCGGCGGCAAGGGCCTCAACGTCGCCCGCGTCCTGGCCGCGCTCGGCCACGAGGTCACCGCCACCGGCTTCGCGGGCGGCCGGACCGGCGCCGTCGTACGGGACCTGCTGGCGCACTCCCCCGGGGTGACCGACGCGCTGGTCCCCTGCGCGGGCACCACCCGGCGCACCGTGGCCGTGGTCGACGCGGCCTCCGGAGACACCACGCAGTTCAACGAGCCGGGCCCGCTGATCACGGCTCCGGAGTGGTCGGCCTTCCTGACCCGGTACGACGCCCTGCTGGCCGGAGCCGAGGCCGTCGCCCTGTGCGGCAGCCTCCCGCCGGGCGTGCCGGTGGGCGCGTACGCGGTGCTCGTACGGACCGCCCGAGCGGCCGGGGTCCCGGTGCTCCTGGACACCGGCGGCGAGGCCCTGCGCCGCGGGGTCGCCGCCCGGCCGGAGGTCATCAAGCCGAACGCCGCCGAACTGGCGGAGCTCACCGGGTCCCGCGACCCGCTCCCCGCCACCCGTGACGCCCGCCGCCGGGGCGCCCACGCGGTGGTCACCTCGCTCGGCCCGGGCGGGCTGCTGGCCGCCACCCCCGACGGCACCTGGCAGGCCGCCCCGCCGCGCCCGCTGGCCGGCAACCCCACCGGGGCCGGCGACTCCGCGGTCGCGGGGCTGTTGTCCGCCCTGACGCAGGGCCTGGACTGGCCGACCCGCCTGACCCGCGCCGTCGCCCTCTCGGCGGCCACGGTCCTCGCCCCGGCGGCGGGGGAGTTCGACCGGTGCGTCTACGAGGAGTTGACGCTCGCCGTCTCCGTCACCGACAGGAGCCGAAGCTGAGCGTCCGGCGGTCCCCGGGGAGCAACGGACCGGTCCGACAACGGAACCGGCCCCCGACCGCGCGAGCGGTGGGGGGCCGGGTTCAGCCGACGGGCGGGCGGGCCGGACGACGGGTCAGCGCCGGACGTGGCCCGAGGCCATCTCCAGCTGGTCGAAGACCACGTCGCACTGGTTGCCCGCCTCGCAGGAGATCTTCACGTTGTTCGTGCCCTTCTTGAGGGTGATCCAGGCGTAGGTGGTCGTCCACCCCTTCTCCCAGGCACCCTCCGAGGCCTTCGCGAAGTTGGCGAGGTTCAGCGCCTGGTTGGGGCTCTGCCCGTTGACCGTGAGCGTCGCCTTCGCGTCCTTGCCGGGCACGCCGTACTTCACGTAGACCGTGTAGTCGCCGGCCGACGGGACGTCGACCGTCCAGGTCAGCGCCGCACCGGGCTGGTTGAAGCCGCCCACGTACTGGCCGTCGCCGCTCTTCGCTCCCGGCACCGTGTTCTGCAGCTGCGCGCCGCCCGTGAGCACCATGCCCGCGCCCGAGGCGTCCGCCTTCGGCAGCGGGGCCGCGGAGGGCTTGGGAGCATCGCTCGGGGCCGGGGACGCCGGGTTCTGCGGGGCGGCCGACTGCTGACCGCCGTCGCCGCCCGCCTTGTCGTCGCCCTTTTCCTTGCCGTCGCCGCCGAAGGCCAGGGCCGCGCCGATGCCGATCACGACCGCGCCGACCACGGCGACCGCCGCGATCAGCAGGCCCTTGCGGCTGGAGCCGCCGCCGCGGTTCCCCGTGCCGCCGTGGCCGTGGCTCCCGCCGCCGCCGTGCGAGGAGATCGCCTGGGTCTGGGAGGACTGCGACGAGCCGCCCTGCTGCGGCGGAACGCCGTAGCCGCCGGCCTGGAGGGCCTCGGGTGACTGGTACTGCGCCTGGTAGGACGGCTGGCCCTGCTGGGGAACGGGGCCCCGGGGGCCGCCGCTGCTCCTGCGGTCGCCGACCGTGCGCACCTGGTGGTGGGAGGTCCGCGGGACACCGGGCTGCGTACCGGGGTGACCGCCGCCCGGGCCGGGGTAGCCGTATCCGCCCTGACCGGGCGGGGTGGCCCCGGCGGCCTGGCCGTCCTCGTAGAGGTAGCCGAACGGATCGTCGTCCTCGGGCTTGTTCGCCCCACTGTGCGAGCCGTTGTTCGCGGGCGTCGTCATCGCAGGTCACTCCTTTCGACCCCCGGGAGCCTACCCCGAACGCATGCGCCCACGAGCGGCCGATCGCCTCATCCGGCCCGGCGGTGCGACTTCGACCGCGCCCGCTTCTCGATGTACATCCGCTGGTCGGCGGAGCGCAGCACCTCGTCGGCGGACATTCCGCAGCTCGCCCATCCGATCCCGAAACTCGCTCCCACGCGCACCGCGCGGCCGTCGACCCGGATCGGCGGGATGATCGCGTTGCGCAGCCGGACCGCGAGGTCGGCGGCGTCCGCGGCGCCCAGGCCGTCGGCGAGGACGACGAACTCGTCACCACCCAGCCGGGCGACGGTGTCGCCGTCCCTGACGCCGGTCGTCAGTCGCCGGGCGACTTCGATCAGGACCGCGTCGCCCGTGTGGTGCCCGAACCGGTCGTTGATCGACTTGAAGCCGTCGAGGTCGCAGAAGAGCACCGCGAGCCCCTTCGTCCCGTCGTCGACGTCGGTCGCGGGCGCCACCGTGTGCACGTGGTGGTCGTACGGACCGTCCGCGGGGCCCGCCACCGCCCCGGGGAACTCGAAGGGGTCGGCCCCGCCGAACCGGTCGGGGCCGTCGGGCTGAAAGCCGTGCTCACCCGCACCACCCGCCTCCCCGTGCACCTCGTACCCCGTCCGCACCTCGCGTCCCTCGTAGGCCGCGTCCAGGGCCTCGACCGCGGTGGCCCTTACGGACTGCGGGCGGCGGCACAGCCGGGCCCCGAGCCGGGATCTGAGCTCGGCGCTGTTGGGCAGGCCGGTCAGCGAGTCGTGGCTGGCCCGGTGGGCGAGCTGGAGCTCGTGCCGCTTGCGCTCCTCGATGTCCTCGACGTGGGTCAGCAGGAACCGCGGCCCGTCGGCGGCGTCCGCGACCACGGAGTTGCGCAGCGAGACCCATACGTACGTGCCGTCGCGGCGGCCGAGGCGCAGCTCGGCGCGGCCGCCCTCGGCGGAGGTGCGCAGCAGGGTGCCGATGTCCTCGGGGTGGACCAGGTCGGAGAAGGAGTAGCGGCGCAGTACGGAGGCCGGTCTGCCCAGCAGCCGGCACAGCGCGTCGTTGGTCCGCAGCAGGCGGCCGTGCTGGTCCCCGCCCATCTCGGCGATGGCCATGCCGCTGGGCGCGTACTCGAAGGCCTGGCGGAACGACTCCTCACTGGCGCGGAGCGCCTGCTGCTCGCGTTCCAGCCGGACCAGGGCCCGCTGCATGTTCGCGCGGAGCCTGGCATTGCTGATCGCAATCGCCGCCTGGAAGGCGTACATCTGGAGCGCCTCGCGCCCCCACGCCCCGGGGCGGCGCCCGTTGCGCGGTCTGTCCACCGAGATGACACCCAGGAGTTCCCCGCCGGACGCGTACATGGGTGCGTAGAGCCGGTCTTCGGGGTGCCACTCGTCCTCGAACCGCGGTTCGGGCCCCTCGGTGTGCCACTGGGGGACGTCGTCCTCCATGAGGACCCAGCCCTCGGTGTGCGGGATGAAGCGGAGCCCGTCCCAGTTCTCACCCATGGTCAGGCGGCGGTCCCAGGAGGCCCGGGAGCCGACCCGGCCGGTGATGAGGGCCTCGGCGGCGGGGTCGCCGGCGAAGGCCGCGACGACGAGATCCCCGTCAGGGCGTACGAGGTTGACACAGGCGAGTTCGTAGCCGAGCCCCACGACGATGCCGTCCACGACGGTCTGCAGGGTGTCCGCCAGGCTCCGGGCCGTATTGAGCTCGGCCACCACCCGGTGCAGCTGCCGCAGGGTCGCAAGACGGACGTACGGCTCCGACTCGGTCTCCATTGCTCGCTCTCCCCGAGACCTCGACAGCAACTCCAGGTTTGTCATCGGCGTTTCGTTGCGGTGTCCCGTCCACTGAATCACAGTGAGCTGTGCCGCAGGTACACAGGGTCAACAAATCTTGCCCTCTGTGACTCAAGTCACATGGGATGAATAATGGTACGCAACGGACCTCCCAGGTGGGGAACGCTCCCCCTCCTTCCCGCGGGCAAACGATACGCCCGGGCCTAGGGCGAGAGGCGGGGGCGCGACTCGGACCGGGGCCCGATGTGCGCCGGGGAGCGCGAGATTAGCGTTTCACCGTGCACCAGACGACCCCCGTACCCACCCTGCCCGAGCGAACCCCCCATGCTGAGGGCGTGAGCAATGACGAGTTCCGCGCCGCGATGGCCCGGCTGGCGGCGGGCGTGTGCCTGATCACCGCGCACGAGGCCCCCCTGGCGGCCGGCGGTCCGCGCGGCGAGGACGTCGGCATGACGGCGACCGCCTTCATGTCCGTCTCGCTGGACCCGCCGCTGGTGGTCGTGAGCCTGCGCGAGGGCTCCCGGATGGACGACCTGCTGGCGGAGCAGCCGATGTGGGCGGTCTCGGTGCTCGCCGACCACCAGCTCCAGATCGCGGGCCGCTTCGCGATGAAGAACCGGATCAGCGACCGCCTCCTGTTCGCGGACCTCCCGTACGTGCGCGGCGAGGCCTCCGGGGCCCCGCTGCTGACCGGCGCCCTGGCCACCCTCGAATGCCGTACGGAGAACCGCGTGGAGGCGGGCGACCACACCCTGGTCGTCGGCCGCGTGGTGACGGCGGCGCTGCCGTCGCCGGACTCGCCGCCGCTCGCGTACTTCCGCGGGCGCTACCGGCACCTCGGGCAGTAGCCGGGGGCGGCCGCGCGGCGGACGCGGCGGGCGGGGCGCGGTCGGAGGGGGCGGCGGGCGGGGCGCGGTCGGAGGGGGCGGACGCCTCGGTGCACGGCGCGCACGGCGGCACGGGGGGCGTGCGGCTACCGGTGCGCTACCAGTCGCGGCCGGTGCGGCCCCGCTTGGTCTCCGCCCTGGCCTTCTTCTCGCGCAGCCGGCGCTCGTTGATCCCGCGCGGGATCTTGGTCGCCCGGCGCTGCCGCGGCGGCGGCGCCGTCGCCTCGGCGAGCAGCGAGGCCAGCCGGACCAGCGCCATCTCCCGGTTGCGCAGCTGCGAGCGGTGCTCGGAGGCCCGTACGGTCACCACCCCGTCGACGAGGCGGGAGGCGAGCCGCTCCAGCGCCCGCTCCTTCCACACCTCGGGCAGCGCCTTGGTCGCCGCCAGGTCGAAGAGCAGCTCCGCGCGGGAGTCCGAGGTGTTCACGTGCTGTCCGCCGGGCCCCGAGGAACGCGAGAAGCGCCAGGCGAGCTCCGACTCCGGGAGCGCGACCGAACCGCGGATGACATAGGGACCAGGCATGCCCCCTATGATCCGTGCCCGCAGCCGCTCCGTCACCCTTATTTTCCTTCGGGAACCCGGCAGGCCCCTCGTCGCGTTAGAGGGAGCAGCGGTACTTTGACCGCCTGTACGTGCATGTTGGATGAGGAAAGGGACATTCCCATGGCTGTAAGCCTGTCCAAGGGCGGCAACGTCTCGCTCTCGAAGGAGGCCCCCGGTCTGGCTGCCGTCACGGTCGGCCTCGGCTGGGACACCCGCACCACCACCGGTGTCGACTTCGACCTCGACGCCTCGGCCATCGCCGTCAACGCGACCGGCAAGGTCGTCTCCGACGGCCACTTCGTCTTCTTCAACAACAAGTCCACCCCGGACCAGACCATCGTCCACACCGGTGACAACCGCACCGGCGAGGGCGCGGGCGACGACGAGGCCATCAACGTCAACCTCGCCGGCCTGCCGGCCGACGTGGACAAGATCGTCTTCCCGGTCTCCATCTACGACGCCGAGACCCGCAACCAGAACTTCGGCCAGGTCCGCAACGCTTACATCCGCGTCGTGAACCAGGCCGGCGGCACCGAGATCGCCCGCTACGACCTCTCCGAGGACGCGGCGACCGAGACCGCCATGGTCTTCGGCGAGCTCTACCGCAACGGCGCCGAGTGGAAGTTCCGCGCGGTCGGCCAGGGCTACGCCTCGGGCCTGACGGGCATCGCGCAGGACTTCGGCGTCAACGTCTGACCGTCCCGCGCCGACGGTTCCGCGCCGGCCGGTCGCACGGATCCGGCCGCGCGGAGCCGTCGTACGGACGGGTGCGCGCAGGCCGGTGCGCCCACGGGCCGGTCCGCGCGGCCCGGTGGGCCCGTCGGCCGGTGCGTCCGTCGGCCGGTCCGCGCCGGCCTGTGCGTCCGCCGCGCGGCGGACACCCGAGTTGGTGACAGCCGCACTGGTGACACCTGAGTTGGTGACACCTGTGTTGGTGAAGCCCCCTCCCGGCCGTCCGGGGAGGGGGCTTCGCTACCGTTCGGCAGGTGATCCTCCAACCGCTCGTCCCCGTGGACGGCGCCCTGCCCGGCCCGGTCCTCACCGAGATCGCCGCCCTCTACGCGACGAACCACGCGTTCTTCGAACTGAGCGGTGATTTCCCCGACCCCGGCCGCATCACGGTCGAGCAGGTCGCGGCCGCCCTCGCCGACGAACTCTCCCGCGCCGGCGCAGAGGTCCTCCTCGCCCGCTCGGCGGGCCGGCTGGTCGGCCTGGCCACCACCCTCGCCCACCATCCCGACCCGGCGTCCGAGGACCCCGACCCGTGGATCGGGCTGCTGCTGATCGACGCCACCGCGCACCGCGAGGGGTACGGCAGGACCGTGGCCGGCCTGGTCGAGGACCGCTTCCGCGCCGCGGGGCGCGCCGGGCTGCGGCTCGCGGTGCTGGAGAACAACCCCGGCGCGCTCGCCTTCTGGGAGTCCCGCGGCTACGCCTTCGTGCGCCGGGCCAAGGACCGCGAACTGGGCCGCGACTGCGTGGTGCTGCGCAAGCCGCTGGAAGCCCCGTAGCCCGTATAGCCCCGTAGCCGGTGGGCCGGTGGGCTGTGGGCCGGTGGGCTGTGGGCCGGACCGGCTAGCGGGGGCCGCCCGGGCGGTCCTTCCCGTACAGCCAGACGTCCCAGACGTCCTTCAGGTCGTGTCCCGTCGACTTCTCGGCGTAGGCGGTGAAGTCGGCCGTGCTCGCGTTCCCGTGCCGGTGCGCGGCGGCCCAGCCGCGCAGGAGCGCGAAGAACTTCTCGTCCCCCACCTCCTGCCGGACGCGGTGCAGGACCATCGCCCCGCGGTAGTACACCGGGTTCCCGGAGATGTCGGCGGGCCCGGGCGGGGCGCCCGGCGGGAAGGCGTCCCAGTCGGAGTCGGCGTTCTCGTCGACCTCCGTGTCGCCCTCCAGGAAGGCGTCGAACTCCTCCTGGGCCGTGGGCCCGTCGTGGTCCTCGGTCCACAGCCACTCGGCGTAGGTGGCGAAGCCCTCGTTCAGCCACATGTCCTTCCAGGACTCGGGCGACACCGAGTTGCCGAACCACTGGTGGGCGAGCTCGTGCAGGACGAGTTCCTCGCTGCCGGGCGCCCCCGGGAAGACGGGCTTGGTCTGCGTCTCCAGCGCGTAGGCCAGGGTGCCGGCGGGCAGCACGACGGCGCCCGCCGTGCCGAACGGGTACGGGCCGAACCGGCCGCTGCCCCACTCCACCATCTCCGGCAGCCGCGCGAGCACCCCGGCGCTCGACGTGGCCTCGTCGGGCGTCACGGCGTTGTAGAGGGCCACCCCGGAGGGCGTGCGCCCCGTGGTCACCCGGTACTTCCCGATGACGGCGGTGGCCAGGTAGCTCGCCATGGGCTCCGGGCTGTGCCACGCGAAGGCGGTCCGCCCGGCGCCGGCCGGGGTGCGGGAGCGCAGCGCGCCGTTCGACACGGCCTCGTAGCCGTCCGGGACGGTCAGCGTGATGTCGTACGCGGCCTTGTCGCTGGGGTGGTGGTTGCCGGGGAACCACGTCATCGAGCCGACCGGCTCGCCGACGCCGACCGCGCCGTCCGCACCGCCCGCGTTCCCCGCGGCTCCCGGGGTGGTGATCCAGCCCTCCTCGGAGCCGTCCGGATCTGTGAGGGCCTTCGGGTGGCCGCTGTAGTCGACCTCCGTACGGAAGACCTCGCCCTTCTTCAGGTCCTCGGCCGGACGCACGGTCAGCTCGTTCCCGGTGCGGTTGTACCGGGCGTCCTCGCCCTGCACGGTCACGGCGTCGACGCGCAGTCCGCTCAGGTCCAGGTTGAAGGAGCTGAGGCCCTGCCCGGCGCGGGCGGTGATGACGGCGCGGCCGCGCAGCCGGTTGCCGGTGGGTTCGTAGTCCAGGTCCAGGGCGTAGTGCTCGACCTGGTAGCCGCCGTTGCCGGCCTTGGGGAAGTACGGGTCGCGCAGCCCCGACGCACCCGGCCGCCCCTGCACGGTGCCGCCCGTACACGCCGTGGTGAGGGCGAGGAGGGCGGCAGCGGCGGGGACTGCGATGCGGGAGGAGCGGGATCGGGCGCGGTGTTCCACGCACTCGATCCTAAGCGGGGGACGGGGCGGGCTACTTGCCCAGCGCGTCCACGCCGGCCTTGGCGAACTTCTCGTCCAGGTCGCCGCTGGGGGCGCCGGCGACGCCGATGCCGGCCACCGGGGCGCCATCGGCCTGCACCGGGGTGCCGCCGCCGAGGAAGAGGGTGCCGGGGATGTCCTTCAGGTTCGGGGTCTGGGCGAGGCGGCCCGCGAGGACGGAGGTGGGCGCGTTCCAGGACACCGCGGTGAAGGCCTTGCGCTCGGCGGACTCGTAGGACTGCGGGCCCGCGCCGTCGCCGCGCAGGGTGACGATGGTGTTGCCGTTGCGGTCCACGACCGCGACCGTCACGCGCTGGTTCTCCTTCTCGGCGGCGTCCAGCGCGGCCCGGGCGGCGCGGGTGGCGGCGTCGACGGTGAGGTGGGTGGAGGTGGTGAAGTTCCGGTCGTCGTCCTTCTTCGCCGCGGCGGCGGCCGGGGCGGCGGCGGACGCGCCGGCCGGTGCGGCGGTGGCGCTGGCGCTGACGGCCCCGAAGGTCCCGGCACCGATGACGGCGGCGAGGGCGGTACCGGTGAGGACGCGGGTACGGGTGTTCATCTCTGCTCCTGAGGACGGTGGCACGGGGGGGGTGGGCGGCATCGGTGGGGCCGTCCGCTCCGGTGGTGCGGGGCGGGCCGGCTCCTTCACTGCTCCAAGCCTGGGCCCGGAACCCCCGCCGCCCCGTCCCCGTACCGGCTCCCGCCGGCGACCGCACCGGTTGACCCGCGGGTCAACCGATCGGCCGATGCGCCGCCCCCCACCCCGGTATTGGCTGACACCAACCCCCGCCCCCACGAGGAACCCCGGCGGCGCGGCCGGTCCCGCCCGAACACCCCGACGGCAGCCCCGCCCACGCCCGAACACCCCAACGGCGGGACCGCCCCCGCCTCCGCCGACCCGGCAGGATGGGAGGGCCGCACCCCCCACCCCAGGAGACCCCGTGAGTCACCCCCCGCCGCGGCGACCGGACACCCGCACCCTGGCCACCGTCACGCACGCGGCGTTCTTCCTGCTCCTCGGCGCCTCACTGGCCCGGTTCCTCCTCCGCCACCCCGGCGAACCCCGCACCCCGTGGATCATCGCGCTCAGCATCACCCTGTCCCTGCTGTACGTGCTCGGCCCCGCGGTCGGCGCCACCCCGCCCCCCGGCACCCGGGCCGCCGGAGCCGCCGCCACCGCCGGCTCCGCGGCCACCCCACCGGCCCCTCCCCTCGGACGGCTGCTCTGGCTCGGCCTGGTCGTCGCCACCTGGGTGGTCCTCGTCCTGCTCGCGCCCAGCTTCGCCTGGTGCGCCGTCCCGCTCTTCTACACCGCCCTGCGCACCCTCCGCCCCCGCGCGGCGATCGTCCTCGTCGCCCTCCTCACCACCTTCGTCGTCATCGCCCAGCTCCAGCTCGCCACCGCCTTCGACCCGAACCTGCTCCTCGCCCCGCCCGCCGTGGCCGCCCTCGCCACCGCCGTCTTCGTCCACACGGAGCGCCAGGCCGAGGCCCAGCGGGCCCTGATCGACGACCTCATCCGCACCCGCAGGGAACTGGCCGCCACCGAGCGCCGCGAAGGCACCCTCGCCGAACGGCAGCGGCTGTCCATGGAGATCCACGACACCCTCGCCCAGAACCTCTCCAGCCAGCAGATGCTGCTCCAGGCCGCCGACCGCACCTGGGACACCGACCCCGGCACCGCCCGCGCGCACGTCCGTACCGCCACCGGCATCGCCGCACGCGGCCTCGCCGAGGCCCGCCGCCTCGTCCACGACCTGGCCCCGTCCGAACTCGCGGACGGCGCCGGCCTCGCCGACGCCCTGCGCGCCCTGGACGCCGGCCCGCACACCGAGGTCCGCTTCCACCTCGAAGGCACTCCGGCGCCGCTGCCCGACCGCGTCCAGTCGGCCCTGCTGCGCATCGCCCAGGGAGCACTGGCCAACGTCCGCGAGCACTCCGGCGCCCGTACCGCCGCCCTCACCCTCAGCTTCCTGGGCGACCAGGTCGTCCTGGACATCGCCGACGACGGCCACGGCTTCGCCGAGCCCCGCACCGGTACCGGCACGGGCACCGGCACCGCCGCGGGCACCCGCGCCCCCGAACGCGGCCACGGCCTCCCCGCGATGCGCGCCCGCGTGCGCCAGCTGGGCGGCACCCTGACCATCGAATCCACGCCCGGAGAAGGCACCGTCCTCTCCGCGGCCGTCCCCCTGGAGCCCACCGGATGACGACGATCCTGCTCTGCGACGACCACGTGGTGGTCCGCGCCGGACTGCTGGCCCTGCTCGGCAGCGAGCCGGACATCGAGGTGCTCGGCGAGGCGGGCAGCGGCGAGGAGGCGGTCGCCCTGGCCGCCAAACTGCGGCCCGACGTGGTCCTGATGGACCTCCAGCTGGGCGAGGGCATCGACGGCGTGGAGGCCACCCGCCGCATCACGGCCCAGCCCGAGCCCCCGCACGTCCTGGTCCTCACCACGTACGACACCGACGCCGACATCACCCGCGCCATCGGCGCGGGAGCCACCGGCTACCTGCTGAAGGCGGAACGGCCCGAGGAGCTCTTCGCGGCCATCCACTCCGCGGCCGCCGGCCGCACCACCCTCTCCCCGCCGGTGGCCAGCCGTGTGATGGCCCACATGCGCGGCACCCGCCCCACCCTGACCGACCGCGAGCTGGACATCCTCGGCCAGCTGGCCCGCGGCCTCGGCAACCGGGACATCGCGCGGGCCCTGTTCATCAGCGAGGCCACCGTCAAGACCCACCTGGGCCGCATCTACGACAAGCTCGGCGTCGACACCCGCGCGGGCGCCGTATCGGTGGCCAAGGAACAACGCCTCCTCCCGTAACCGCCGCTGCCGTACCCGCACGGCCGGGGGCGGGGGCGGCCCGGACCCGTGACACCATCGGGTACGTGCTCGACATCGGCTACTCCCTCTCCCGGCGCTTCCCGGACCCCCCGCAGACCGACTACCGCTCGGCGGACGTCCACACCCTGCGGCACGACCTGTTCTGCGGGGACGTCTACCTCGCCGACACCCACGCGGACCGGGAAGTATCCACAGCCTGGGGATGGGTGCCCGTACTGGACTTCGCCTGGGCCCTGTGCGACATCGTCGAGCAGCTCGACCAGGACCCGCGCGGCAGTCGTTCCGCCCACCGCCAGTACGCCGAACTCGACTTCACCGAGTCCACGGACCGGATGCTCTTCGAGCGCCGCTTCGGGTGGGTCGACGTCGAGGCCGACTGGATGCCGTCCGAGGAGGCGCCGCTGACCTTCAGCCACCGCCTGCTGCGCCGCGAGGCCCGCGACTTCCTGCACGACGTCATCGCGGACCTCGTCGACATGCACGAGGGCCTCGCCGACAACCCGGCCATCTGGACTCTCCAGTCCCGCTTCCCCCGAGTCCCGGCCTGACCCCCACGGCACGCCCCGCCGGGCCGCACCGCACTCCAACCGGACGGCACCGCACCCCGGCGCCGGGGGCCGAACCCCGGCCGCACGCACTCCGCCCCGCCCCGCACTCCGGCCCCGCCGGGGCCAAACCCAGCCCCGCCGGCGTTTGAGGCGCGGGGTCCGGGGCGGAGCCCCGCGGCCTCCCGGGCGACCCGGCCCCGCCCAGCCCGAGCACCGCCCCCGCAGGCCAGGCCAGGCCCGCCCAGGCCAGCGCCAGCGCCCCGGTACCGCTACGCAACCACCCGTACCCCCAGCTGCGCAGCCAACGCCGGCGCCAGGTCGAACAGCTGCGCCGGGCTGATCACCGCCCCGGACAGCGCGTCCACCCCGCGGGCGATCTCCAGCTCGGCGGCGGCCCGCAGGTCCACGTCCGTCATCCGCACCCCGGTGAAATCCACCCCCCGCAGCGCGCAGTCCCGGAACTCCACCCGTTCCAGCACCGCCCCCGCGAAGTCCGGCTCCACCAGCACGCACCCCTCGAAGACCACGTCCTTGAGCCGCGCCTTCCGCAGGTTCAAGTAGTCGATCTTCCCCCCGCGCACCACCACCCGCTCCAGCACCGCCCCGTGCAGCTGCACCCCGCCCAGCCGGGCGTCCACCAGCTCCACGTCCCGCAGGGACGCTCCCGACAGGTCCGTCCCCACTCCCCGGACCCCCTCCAGCACCGAGTCCAGCACGCGTGCCTTCGCCAGCCCCGCCTCGTCCAGTACGCAGCGCCGCAGAGCGCAGTCCATGAACCGGGCCCCGATCCCCTCCTGCCCCGTCAGATCCAGGTCGGCGAACTCCACCCCGTCGTAGTCACCGTCCGGCTCCAGCTCGCCGTCCGCCCACACCGCAAGCTCCGGCAGCTGCACCTCCGGCCGCTTCGCCGCCTTCGCCGCCTTCGCCGCCTTCACGGCCTTCACGGCCTTCACGGCCTCGGCCGTCCGCTGCTGCTGCTGTCCGTTTCGCGCCATTCACCCATCCTGACGCACCGCACCGACAACACCCCTTGACCTCAACCGTGCTTGAGGTCACAGCCTGATCCCATGCCGACACCGACACCGAACCCCACGCCGACGCCTACGGTCACGCCCACACCCACACCCCCGTCCATGCACGCCGTCCGCCTCCACGCCTTCGGCCCCGCCGAGAACCTCACCTACGAGCCCGCCCCCACCCCCGTACCGGCCCCCGGCCAGGTCCGCATCGCCGTGGCCGCCGCCGGAGTGCACCTCCTCGACACCACCCTGCGCGAGGGCGACCCGGGCCCCTTCCCCGCCCTCCCTGCGCTCCCCACCGTGCCCGGCCGCGAAGTCGCCGGGACCGTCGACGCCCTCGGTCCCGGCACCGACCCCGCCTGGCTCGGCCGCGACGTCGTCGTCCACCTCGGCCCCGCCCCCGGCGGGTACGCCGAGTACGCCGTCGCCGACGCCGACCGCCTGCACCCCGTACCGCCGGGCCTAGACCCGGCCGCGGCCGTCGCCATGATCGGCACCGGCCGCACCGCCCTCGGCATCCTCCAGTTCGCCGACCTCGGCCCCGGCAGCGTCGCCCTGGTCCCCGCCGCCGCCGGCGGCATCGGCACCCTGCTCGTCCAGTACGCCGTCCACGCCGGCGCCACCGTCATCGCCCTCGCCGGCGGCCCCGCCAAGACCGCGCGGGCCGCCGCGAACGGCGCCCACCTCGCTCTCGACTACACCGACCCCGCCTGGCCCGACACGGTCCGCGCGCACCACCCCGGCGGCGCCACCGTCCTCTTCGACTCCGTCGGCGGCCCCGTCACCCGCACCGCCCTCGGTCTGCTCGCCCCCGGCGCCCTGCGCCTCGTCTTCGGCTGGTCCGCCGGCCCCCTCACCCTCACCGACGCCGAGGAAGCCGCCCTGGCCGCCCGCGGCATCACCACCCGGAACGTCCTCGGCCCGGCGATGTTCCGGCAGGTCGGCACCCCCGACCCGCTGCGCACCCTGGAGACCCGCGCCCTCGCCGAAGCAGCCGCCGGCCGCCTCCGCCCGGCCCTCACCCGCTTCCCCCTCGCCGAGGCGGCCGCAGCCCGCCACGCCCTGGAAACCCGCGCCACGACGGGCAAGGTAGTCCTCGAACCCTGACCCGCCCGGGCCACCGGCCCCGGCCCCGCCCCCGGCCCCGGCCCCGCCCAACGCGGCTACGCTCCTCCGCCCCAAGCCCGTCAGCGACCCGGCGGCAAGGGCTCCGGTTCGCTCACTCCGCCTCGCCGCCCAGTCTGCGCAGCGCCGCGTCCGTCAGGCGGTGCACCGTCCACTCGTCCATCGGCACCGCCCCGACCGACCGGTAGAAGTCGAGGGCCGGCGCGTTCCAGTCGAGGACCGACCACTCCAGCCGCTCGTACCCCCGCTCCACGCACGTCCGCGCGAGTTCCGCCAGCAGCGCCTTGCCGTGGCCGCCCCCGCGCGCGCCGGGACGTACGTACAGGTCCTCCAGGTAGATCCCGTGCGCCCCGCGCCACGTCGAGAAGCTCAGCAACCACACCGCGAAGCCCACGGGCTCGCCGTCCTCGGACTCCGCGATGTGCGCGAACACCGCCGGCCGCTCCCCGAACAGCGCCTCCCGCAGCTGCTCCTCGGTCGCGCGGGCCTCCCCCGGCACCTTCTCGTACTCCGCCAGCTCTCGGATCATGTCCCGGATGACGGGAACGTCGGCGACACGCGCGTTACGGATCATCCCCGCACTCTAGACATCGCGCCCCATCAGCAGCTCCGCCACCGCCCGTTGCTCCTCCGGCAGCCGCTCCTCCCCGTCCTCCACCTCCCACAGGCAGTTCTGCAGCACCCGGGCCAGCGTCCACGCCCGCGCCCGTTCCCGGTCCAGCCCGACCGCCGCCGTCAGCAGGTCGAACCGCCACCGCACCTCCCCCGCCGCGAAGTTGTTCACGATCGCCGGCAGCAGCTCGAAGCCCGCGTCCCCGGCCAGCGGCTTCGGGTCGATCGCCAGCCACTCCCCGCGGCCCCGGGCGCCGCCGCCCAGCACGTTGCCGTAGTGCAGGTCCCAGTGCAGCAACCGGTCCCCGGGCTCCCCCGCCACCTCCGCCAGGGCCGCCGCGCAGTCCGCCAGCACCCGCCGGTCCCGCCCGTCCGCCAGCCGCCCCAGCGCCCCCGGTACGTCCTGCAGCATTCCGGCCGCCATCGCGCCGAGCCCCCGCAGGCCCGCCGGAGCCGGCGTCGCCGTCAGCCGCGCCAGCAGCCCGGCGACCACCTCCACCGCCTCGCGCGCGTCCCGCTCCGCGACCGCCGTCAGCGGCCGCCGCTCGTCCAGCCGCTCCAGCAGCATCGCCCCCGACACCGCGTCGTGTTCCCACAGCCGTACGGCGCCGTCCCCGTCCCACGCCCGCAGCGCCGCCGGCTCCCCGACCGTCTCCTCGTCCACCGGCTGGAGCTTCAGGGCCGCCGGCGTACCGTCCGCCCGCTCCACCGGCAGCACCAGAGCGGCCACCCCGTGCATGCCCGGCCCCGTACGCCGCAGCTCCCACCGCTCCAGGAACCGCCCCGCCAGCGCGGGCAGCCCGGCGATGAACGCCCGGCCCGCCTCACCGCCGTACGTCGCCTGCGCCTCGACCAGACCCGGCGGGACCTCGGCGTCCCCGATGTTCGCGACGCCCCCGGCATCCCCGGTGTCCGCCACGTTCCCGACCTTGTCGACCATGGCTCCGAGGCTACGGCGGCCGCTTCCGGGGTAGCCACACGGCGCACGAGCTCACACGCGCAGCACCCGTCGCGCACCCACCACCTCCACAAGGAGACCGCATGAGCGTGTCCGACCGCTACCGCACGTCCTGGGACGGCTTCTGGGAGCAGAGCTCCGGCGAGCCGGGCGAGCCCTTCTGGGACGCCGATCCCGCCGTCACCGCCGCGCGCGACCTCCCCCGCCTCACCCCGTACGCAGACCCGGACCTCCCCATCGCCGACCTCGGCTGCGGAAACGGCACCCAGACGCGCTACCTCGCCACCCGCTTCCCCCGCGCCGTCGGCGTCGACCTCTCGGCCGCCGCCGTCGCCCACGCCCGCCGCGCCGATCCCGCGGGCACCGCCGCGTACGAGCAGCTCAACCTCGCCGACGCGGACCAGGCCCCGGCCCGCGACCTGCACGCCCGCCTCGGCGACACCCACGTCTACATGCGGGCCGTCCTGCACCAGAGCGACCCCGGGGACCGCCCGGCCGTCGCCGCCGCCGTCGCCGCCCTCGTCGGCGCGCAGGGCCGCGCCCTCGTCCTGGAACCCACCGGCGACGCCAAAGGGGTCATCGTCGCCCTCGCCGAACAGCCCGGCGGCCCCTCCCCGAAGCTGCGCCGCGTCAAGGAGCACGACCTCCGCCCCGGCGAGGTCGCCGAGGGCGAGGTCGCCGCACTGCTGCGCGGCGCCGGCCTCACCGTGCTGGAGGAGGGCCCCACCACCCTCGCGATGAGCGAGAACCGGGCGGACGGCTCCCCCGTGGAACTGCCCGCCCGGTGGTTCGTCGCGGGCCGCCCCTGACCCGCGCGACCCCGCAGCCCCGCCAACCCCAACCCGCCGCCCCCGCAGCCCGCCACGGCCCCGCCGAAGAGGGACGCCACCGCGACCGCCACGACGGCACGACCCGCGCGCCCTGCCTTCCGTACCCGTGCCATGAACCGCACCTCTCAACAAAAACAATGACAAATCCCCCAGCCCACCGTACGGATCACCACCCCGCCCCCGCATCGGTCTTCCGGCCCCCGATCCGGCCCCGGAACACGACACTCCGTCCCTGGACACCCCTTCGGAACCGGGTGTAGCAACTCCCCCATGACGATCAACGGCGGCATCTCCTTCTGGTACGCGACCGACCCCACCGCCCCGACCACCCCACCCCGCGCGCCCCTCACCTCCCACGCCGCCGCGGACGTCGTCATCGTCGGCGGCGGCTACACCGGCCTCTGGACCGCCTACTACCTCAAGCGCGCCGCCCCCGACCTGCGCGTCACCGTCCTGGAGCAGGCGTTCTGCGGCTACGGCGCCTCCGGCCGCAACGGCGGCTGGCTCTACAACGGCATCGCCGGCCGCGACCGTTACGCCGCGCTGCACGGCCACCCCGCGGCGCTGCGCCTCCAGCAGGCCATGAACGACACCGTCACCGAGGTCGTCGACACCGCCGCCGCGGAGGGCATCGACGCCGACATCCACCGCGGCGGCGTCCTCGAAGTCGCCCGCACCCCCGCCCAACTCACCCGCCTGCGGGCCTTCCACGCCACCGAGCTCTCCTTCGGCGAGACCGACCGCGAGCTGTACGACGCCGCCACCACCCGGGCCCGCGTCAACGTCGCCGGCGCGCTCGGCTCCAGCTGGACCCCGCACGGCGCCCGCATCCACCCCCTCAAGCTGGTCACGGGGCTGGCCGCCGCCTGCGAGCGCCTCGGCGTGGTCATCCACGAGTCCACCCCCGTCACGGGGATCGCCCCCGGCCGGGCCGTCACCCCGTACGGAACCGTCCGCGCCCCCCACGTGCTGCGCTGCACGGAGGGCTTCACCGCCGCCCTCAAGGGACAGCGCCGCTCGTGGCTCCCGATGAACTCCTCGATGATCGTGACGGCCCCGCTCCCCGCCGCGGTCTGGGAGTCCCTCAACTGGTCGGACGCCGCCACTCTCGGCGACACGGCCCACGCCTACATGTACGCCCAGCGCACCGCCGACGGCCGCATCGCGCTCGGCGGCCGCGGCGCCCCGTACCGCTTCGGATCGCGCGCGGCGCGCGCCGGGAACGCCGGGCGCACCGAGCCGGCCACCATCACCGCGCTGACCGAACTCCTCACCTCCTTCTTCCCCCAGCTCGCGGGTACGGAGATCACCCACGCCTGGTCCGGCGTCCTCGGCGTCCCCCGCGACTGGTGCGCCACCGTCAGCCTCGACCGCGCCACGGGCCTCGGCTGGGCCGGCGGCTACGTCGGCTCGGGCGTCGCCACCTCCAACCTCGCCGCCCGCACCCTGCGCGACCTCGTCCTCGGCGAGCCCACCGGCCTGACCGCGCTCCCCTGGGTCGGCCACCGCGTCCGCCGCTGGGAGCCGGAACCGCTGCGCTGGCTCGGCGTCCACGCCCTGTACGCGGCCTACCGCGCGGCGGACCGCCGCGAGGCGTCCACCGGCAGTCCGCGGACGACCCCCCTGGCCCGCCTGGCCGACCGCGTCGCGGGCCGTCACTGACGGCACGACGAAGGCCCCGGACGTAAAACGTCCGGGGCCTTCGTGCGCGGAGCCCCCTGTCGGGTTCGAACCGACGACCCCCGCTTTACAAGAGCGGCGCTCTGGCCAGCTGAGCTAAGGAGGCAAGGCGCTCTCACTCTACACAGAGGCCCCTTACCGGGACCATCACGTTGTCGCCGCCACCGGGCGGCCCGTCCGGCCGCGCGCGAGGGTGCAGGGAAGCACGCCGGGGCGGCAATCCGGCCGGCCAGGGTACTGACAGGAAGCGTCCGGACGGGTAGCGTCGAGCGGAGTCCGACAACTGGACTAGACCTTCCACTCGGATCGTCCGGCACGTTCCTGCCGGTAGAAGGGATTCACCACCATGGCTTCTGTCACTTTCGACAAGGCGACCCGTCTGTACCCCGGCGGCGACAAGCCCGCCGTCGACCAGCTGGAGCTGGAGATCGAGGACGGCGAGTTCCTCGTCCTCGTCGGCCCCTCCGGCTGCGGCAAGTCCACCTCGCTGCGCATGCTGGCCGGCCTGGAGGACGTCAACGGCGGCTCCATCCGCATCGGCGAGCGCGACGTCACGCACCTGCCGCCCAAGGACCGGGACATCGCGATGGTGTTCCAGAACTACGCGCTCTACCCGCACATGTCCGTCGCCGACAACATGGGCTTCGCGCTCAAGATCGCCGGCGAGGACAAGGCCACCATCCGCCGCAAGGTGGAGGACGCGGCGAAGATGCTGGACCTGACCGCGTACCTCGACCGCAAGCCGAAGGCGCTCTCCGGCGGCCAGCGCCAGCGCGTCGCCATGGGCCGCGCGATCGTCCGCAAGCCGCAGGTCTTCCTCATGGACGAGCCGCTGTCGAACCTGGACGCCAAGCTCCGCGTGTCCACCCGCACGCAGATCGCCGCGCTCCAGCGCGACCTCGGCATCACCACCGTCTACGTCACCCACGACCAGGTCGAGGCCATGACGATGGGCGACCGGGTCGCGGTCCTCAAGGACGGTCTGCTCCAGCAGGTCGACACCCCGCGGAACATGTACGACCGCCCGGCGAACCTGTTCGTCGCCGGCTTCATCGGCTCCCCGGCCATGAACCTCGTCGAGGTCCCGATCACCGACGGCGGCGTGAAGTTCGGCGACAGCGTCGTCCCGGTGTCGCGCGAGGCGCTGTCCGCCGCGGCCGACGCGGGCGACCGCACCGTCACGGTCGGCGTCCGCCCGGAGCACTTCGACATCGCCGCGACCGGGGGCCTGACCGTCACCGTGAACGTCGTGGAGGAACTCGGCGCCGACGGCTACGTGTACGGCTCGACCTCCGCCGCCGAGGGCTCGCAGGACCTCGTGGTCCGCGTCGGCGGCCGCCAGGTCCCGGAGAAGGGCTCCGAGCTCCACGTGGTGCCGCGGGCCGACGAGATCCACGTGTTCTCGACGTCCTCGGGCGCGCGGCTCTCCAAGTAGCCGCCGCGGCACGATCCGACGCACGAGGAGGGGCGCCCCGCCAAGGGGCGCCCCTTTCGCGTCGGTTGCCCCGCGCGGACGGCGCCGCAACCGTCGCCGGAACTCCGGCAGAACGGGCCATTCGGCCCCAACCGTCAACCCCGTATTCGAAAAGCCACGTCGAACCATCCCCCGACAGGGTGACTAAATGTCGCCAATTCTTCACCGAGCGCTACTCTCGCCCTCGTGACCCACACTGCCCGCCGTATCGGCCGTTCCCTCGCCCTGGTCCTGCCCGTCGTCCTGGTCCTGTCCGGGACCCTCGCGGTCACCATGGTCCCCTGGGCGGACACTTCCTCCTCCCAGATCCTGACCGCCTCCGCCGAGGACGTCTCCGTCCCCGCCAAGCCGCGCGCCGCACAGGACGTGCTGCGCGACAAGCTGCTGAGCGAACTCCAGCAGGGCGAGGAGCCGGGTGACGTCCTCACCCACCTCCAGCAGGAGGTGGACCGCAGGCCGTCGCTGGCCGAGCACTGCGTGGGCATCGCGCGGGCCCTGGGGCGCGCCGCCGTCGACGCGTACGGCCCGACGAAGGCCCAGTCCTTCGCCCGTCCCGTGTGCGACACCTCGTACGCGACCGGCGTCGCCTCCATGGGCTGACGCCCGCCGCGTCCCTACGCTGGCGGCCATGACCGACACAGCTCCCGAACCCGCAGCACCCCAACCGTCCGATCCCGCAGCCGCGTTCCCCGCCGCACCCGTCCAGGCAGTCGTCCTGGCGGGCGGCCAGGGCTCGCGGCTGCGGCCGTACACGGACGACCGCCCGAAGCCGATGGTCGAGATCCCGGGCACCGGCGTGCCGATCATCGGACACCAGCTGGCCTGGCTCGCCTCGGAGGGCGTCACCGACGCGGTGGTCTCCTGCGGACACCTCGCCGGCGTGCTCCAGGAGTGGCTGGCCGGGGCGCGGTTGCCGCTGCGGGTGACCACGGTCGTCGAGGAGGAGCCGCTGGGGCGCGGCGGCGGCCTGAAGTACGCGGCCCGCAGCCTCCCGTACCCGGAGCTGTCCTGGTACGCGACCAACGGCGACGTCTGGACCCGGTTCTCCCTCCGCGAGATGGCGGCCTTCCACGCCGAGCGGGGGGCGACCGCGACGCTGGCACTGGCCCGGCCGCGCATCCCGTGGGGCGTGGTGGAGACCAACGAGTACGGCCAGGTGCTGGACTTCATCGAGGCTCCGCAGTCGCCGTACCCCGTCAACGCCGGGGTGTACGTCTTCGGGCCCGAATTCGCGGCACTGCTCCCGGACTTGGGCGACCACGAGCGCACCACCTTCCCGCGGCTGGCGCGCGAACGCCGCCTGGCGGGCTTCCCGCTGCCCCAGGGGGCCTACTGGCGGGCGATCGACACCGCGAAGGACCTGACCGAGGCCGCACGGGAGTTGGCCGCGCAGACGGGCTCCTGAGGCTTTTCACACGCCCGTACGGAGCCTCGCGCACCCGTACGACCTCCCGTACACAGCTCCGCGCAGGACCCGCACCGGGCCTCCCGGCCGGGCCCGCTGGACCCACATCCGCCGCAGGATCTGGACCTGCTTCCCCTCCCGCAGGGCGGCCGGTGCCTGGGCCGAGAAAACAGCCTCAAGCAGCCGCATCCCGTCCGTCCCGACCCGCTGGCCGACCTCCTCCCGTCGG
>NZ_JBHXQN010000020.1:0-130871 GCF_042717785.1 Streptomyces sp. NPDC058619 | reverse complement strand
GAGGGGTCCTGCTCCTGGAGCATCGTCCCCATCGCACCATCCGCGACGACCACACGGGTGGCGAGGGCCTCACGGAGGGCGTCGGCCCGGGTCTGCGCGTTCGTGGTCATGCCGGCTGTCCCAGCTTCGGTTCCAGCAGCGCGGCCGACCGCTCCCCGTACACCGTGCGGACGGTGTCCAGGAGCCGGCCGGGGTCGATCTCGTACGCCTGCGAGCCGACGGCCGCCAGGGCCAGGGCCGATATCGCGCAGCCGAGCTGGGCGGCGGTCTCCAGCGGCAGTCCCCAGCTGACGGCGGCCAGGAACCCGGAGCGGAAGGCGTCCCCGACGCCGGTGGGGTCCTCGACGCGGGTGTCGGGGACGGCGGGGACGGTGAGGGCCGGCCGGTCCTTCGCGTCGATGCGGACGCCCTGCGCGCCCAGGGTGGTGACCCAGGTGCCGACGCGGCCCAGGACGTCGGCGCGGCTCCACCCGGTGCGTTCCAGGAGAAGCGCGGACTCGTACTCGTTGGTGAACAGCCAGCGGGCGCCGGTGACCAGGCCGCGGACCTCCTCACCGGTGAGGCGGGCGAGCTGCTGCGAGGGGTCGGCGGCGAAGGGGATGCCCAGTTCCCGGGCCTGTTCGGTGTGGCGGACCATCGCGCCCGGGTCGTTGGGCGAGACGAGGACCAGGTCCAGGGGGGTGCGGGCGTGCAGGGCGCCGAGGTCGATGCGGCCGGACTCGGCCATCGCGCCCGCGTAGAAGGAGGCGATCTGGTTGGTGTCCCGGTCGGTCATGCACATGAAGCGGGCGGTCTGGTGCTCGGTGGAGACGTGCACCGCGCCGGTGTCGACGCCGTGTTCCTTGAGCCAGACCTCGTACTCGGCGAAGTCGGGGCCCACGGCGCCCGCGAGGACGGGCTCCAGGCGCAGGCCGCCGAGACCGTAGGCGATGTTGGCCGCGACTCCGCCCCGCCGCACCTCGAGGGTGTCGACGAGGAAGGACAGCGAGACGTGTTCCAGCTGGTCGGGGAGCAGCTGGTCGACGAACCGGCCCGGGAAGGCCATGAGGTGATCTGTGGCGATGGATCCGGTCACCGCGATACGCACGTGGACTCCTGTGAGCTGGACTGATGTCGGCGGGGCGGAGTGGAGCGGGGCAGGGCGGGGAAGGGCGGGGCCGCGGGGCGGCCTCAGGCGCTGGCGGCGGTCCTGAGGCGTTCGGCGCGGTCGGTGCGCTCCCAGGTGAAGTCGGGGAGCTCGCGGCCGAAGTGGCCGTAGGCGGCGGTCTGGGCGTAGATCGGCCGCAGCAGGTCCAGGTCGCGGATGATCGCGGCGGGGCGCAGGTCGAAGACCTCGGCGATGGCCCGCTCGATGCGGTCGGTGGGCACGGTGTGGGTGCCGAAGGTCTCGACGAACAGGCCGACCGGTTCGGCCTTGCCGATGGCGTACGCGACCTGGACCTCGCAGCGGGTGGCGAGGCCGGCGGCGACGACGTTCTTGGCGACCCAGCGCATCGCGTAGGCGGCGGAGCGGTCGACCTTGGACGGGTCCTTGCCGGAGAAGGCGCCGCCACCGTGACGGGCCATGCCGCCGTAGGTGTCGATGATGATCTTGCGGCCGGTGAGGCCGGCGTCGCCCATCGGGCCGCCGATCTCGAAGCGGCCGGTCGGGTTCACCAGCAGGCGGTAGCCCTCGGTCTCCAGCTTGATGCCGTCCTCCGCGAGGCGGCGCAGGGTGTGCTCGACGACGATCTCCCGGATGTCCGGGGCCAGCAGCGCCTCCAGGTCGATGTCGGCGGCGTGCTGCGTGGAGACGACGACGGTGTCCAGGCGGACGGCCTGGTCGCCGTCGTACTCGATGGTGACCTGGGTCTTGCCGTCGGGGCGCAGGTAGGGGATGGTCCCGTTCTTGCGGACCTCGGAGAGGCGGCGGGCGAGCCGGTGCGCGAGGTGGATGGGGAGCGGCATGAGCTCGGGGGTCTCGTCGCAGGCGTAGCCGAACATCAGGCCCTGGTCGCCGGCGCCCTGCTGGTCGAGGGCGTCTCCGTCCTCGCCGGCGTCGGTGCCTTCGGCGCCATCGACGCGCTTCTCGTAGGCGGTGTCGACGCCCTGCGCGATGTCCGGGGACTGCGCGCCGATGGACACCGACACGCCGCAGGAGGCGCCGTCGAAGCCCTTGGTGGAGGAGTCGTAGCCGATTTCGAGGATCTTGGCGCGGACGAGCTGGGCGATGGGCGCGTAGGCCTGGGTGGTGACCTCGCCGGCTATGTGGACGAGACCGGTGGTGATGAGGGTCTCCACGGCCACCCGGGAGGTCGGGTCCTCGGTGAGGAGCGCGTCGAGGATCGTGTCGCTGATCTGGTCGGCGATCTTGTCGGGGTGGCCCTCGGTCACGGACTCCGAGGTGAACAGGCGGCGGGACATGTCACTCCTGGTGGTTGGTGGACGGGTCGTCGGGGCGGTCAGGGGCGGGCGGTGGCGGCCGCGGCGGTCTCCAGGGTCCGGGCGAGGGCCCGGACGGGGTCGGGGCCGCCGGGGGTGGCGGGGGTGGCGGCGCCGATCACGACGAGGGGCGGGTGCCAGCCGTGCGAGGCGATGCGTTCGGCGACCTCGCAGGCGAGGGAGCCCGCGCCGGTGAACCCGCCGAGCAGCAGCGGTTCGCCGCGGGCGAGGGCGGGCCGGAGCGCGGCCAGTGCGGTCCGCGCGTCGGCGGGCGGCCGCAGGGTGGCCAGCGCCTGCGGGCCGGGGTAGGCCGTGGCGAGCGCGTCGTAGCAGCCGGGGGGCGCCTCGGGCGGCGGGAGCAGGCAGATCGTGCCGGCTCCGGCGCGGGCGGCGGCGCGCAGGATGCGCAGGGTGCGGGCCGCGGGCGGGGTGGCGCGGGGTACGGGGCTGTCGCCGCCGCCGTCGGCGGCGAGCAGGGTCAGGGCGTCGCCGACGGTGACGGGTTCCCGTGCGGCGGAGGGCAGTTCGCGCAGCATGCGGGCGGTCTGGGCGAGGGTCTCGGCGGCGTCGGCGTCGGTGACGCGGGCGCGGTCGTGGACGGCGGTGAGGACGAGTCCGCCCTCGGCGTCGTGGTGCGCGGTGACGGCGAACGGCAGCGCGGTGTGCGCGGCGACGGCCTCGGCGGGTCCGACGTGGACGCCTTCGGCGGCGAGCTCGGCGTGGACGGGGTCGCCGGCGGGACCGGCGGGTGCGTGGGCTTCGAAGACGATGAGGGACTCGGGAACGTCCGGCTCTCCGGGCGGACCGTCGCCGGCCGGTACGCCTGCCGGTCCGCCGGCGGCGGGGCTCTGCGGGGAGGCCACGGCGCTGCCCGCGGCGGTGCGCAGGCGCATGCCCGCGGCGGGGCCGGTGCCTGCCGCCGGGTCCGGGGCGGCGCCGGAGGCCGGCGCGGCGCCGTAGTCGGCGTCCGGTACGGGGGCCGGGGCATGACCCGGGTCGGCGTCCGCGCCCGGGTCCTGGGCGCGCGCGGGGCCGGGGTGGGGGCCCGGGGCGGAGCCGGGAGTTGGGGCGGGGCCGGTCCCCCGCGCGGGGCCGGGGTGGGGGCCCGGGGTGGGGGGGCGGGACCAGTGGGTTGACTGGGTCGGGGCGATCCATTCGTAGGACGAGGCGTTCAGGGCCTGGGTCGTGAGGTCGGCCAGGAGCCGGGTCAGCGGGGCGGCCGGGTCGATCCGGACGTGGAGGGGGACGGCGCTGCGCAGCGGTCCGGGGAGGCGGTCGGCGCCCGGGAGGGGGATGCCGCGGCCCGAGACCGCAGCCGCGAAGGCGACCGTGCCGGGGTGCGGGGCGGCGTGGTGGAGCTGGAGGGCCCAGACGGCGTGCAGGGCGGCGCTCTCCGTCGCGCCGTGGTCGGCGGCCCAGTTGCGCAGGCGCAGTGCCTCGTACGGGGTGAGCCGCCGGCGGGTGCGCCCGTGTCCGCGGCGGGCGGGCCGGGCGGGCGGGCGGAGCGGCAGGCGGGCCGCGGCCGCGGGGATCGGGGCGCGGGACCAGTAGGCCCGGGCGGGTTGCGGGTCCTGCCCGGCGGTCCAGCGCAGGTGGTCGCGGATGTCGGGCCGCCGGCCGCGGCCGGCCGGGCGGCCGTCGGCGAGGTAGGCGCGGTACAGGGCGCGTTGGAGCAGGCGGGCGCTCCAGCCGTCGAGGAGTGCCTGGTGGTACGTCAGCAGGACGCGTTGGACCCGGTCCGGTTCTTCCAGCAGGGCGATCCGCAGTGCCGTGCCGGGCCGGTACAGGTCGAACTCGCGCATGCGCTCGCTCAGCAGCAGGGCGTGCCAGTCGGCGCTGCCGCGGGCGTGGCGTTCCAGTTGGGGTACGGCGTGGGGGTGGACGGCGACCAGGGGGCCGGTCCCGGGTGCGGGGGGTGCGGCCAGTGCGGTGCGCAGGGCCGCTTCGCCGTCGTAGAGGGTCTGCCAGGCGGCCGTGAACCGCCGGGCGTCCAGGGGTCCGTGCCAGCGCCAGTGGAGCTGTTCCACGTGGAGGCCGGCGCCGGGGTGGGTCATCGCGTCCAGCAGTACGTGGCGTTGCAGGGGGGTGGCGGGCAGCGCGGTGCGGGGTCCGGGGCCGGCGGGGCGGCGGGCGGGGTGCGGCGGGTGTTCCGCGGTGCTGCGGGGGTGTCCGGCGGGGGCGCCGGTCAGCAGGTCGGACAGGCGGCCGACGGGGAAGGGCGGCGGGGGCAGGGTGAGGGTGTGGTGGTGCGGGGTGTGCCGGTGCAGGGTCGGTGTGCACGGCGGGAGCGTGGCGAGGGCGGCCCGGAGCGCGGCGGGTGTGAGGGTGCCGTGGAGGTCGAGGGAGGGCGGGGGGCCGGGGGTGACGACCACGGTCATGGCCACGGTGGCGGCCATCGCTTCCCTCCTCTTCCCTTTCGGCATCCGGTTCCTGGGTCGTGAGTTGCGGGTGGTGGGTTGGGTGCGGGTGGTGGGTGCGGGTGGGTGCGGGTGGGTGTGGGTGGTGGGTGTGGGTGCGGTGGCGCGGGTGGTGGCGCGGGTGGTGGGGCGGTGTCCGGGCCTTCCCGGGGTGGTGGCGGATACGCCGCGCGGGCGGAGCCGTGTCCCGGTGTTGCCGATGATCGCGTCCGGTGCCCGAGGACGGCCGGAAACCCGCTTGAGGACGGTCGCGTCGCCGGGGCGGCGCCGCGGGGTCCGGGGCGGGCGGGGTGAGGGGCTCTGGCCTGCCTCCTGGGGTCGTGGTGCGGGGTGGTGGGGCAGTGCGGTGGTGCGGTGCGGTGGTGCGCGGACTCATGCGGGGACTCGTGGGGGACACGGCCGGACATGGTCTGTTGTCGAGGATCCTTCCGTTCGTTCCTCGGCTCGTCCTTGAGCGCGCGTCGAGCGGGGGCGGGCCGCTCCCCCGCCCCGCGGCCGGCCCGTTTCCCCCCGGTCGGGCCGGCGTCGCGGTCGGGGGCCGCGTCAGCGGATGCGGAAGTTGGCCATCATGCCCATCGCGGAGTGGTCCAGCAGGTGGCAGTGGTAGACGTACGTCCCGCGGTAGGTGTCGAAGGTGACGTGCAGTTTGACGCTCTCGCCGGGGAAGAGGCGGACGGTGTCCTTCGGCCCGGATTCGGCCGGTCCCGCGGGGGCGCCGTTGCGTTCCAGGACGCGGAACTGGACCAGGTGCATGTGGAAGTTGTGCGGGGCGAGCTTGTTGGTGTTGGTGACGGTCCAGATCTCCGAGCTGCCGTGCGCGACGGTCTGGTCGATGCGCTGGTAGTCCCACACCTGGCCGTCCATGAACCCCCGCGGCTCCTGGCGGCCGTCCTCGTCCATGCTGAGGACGATGGAGCGCTGGACGGTGGCCGGGCGCAGGGCCGGCAGCGTGCGCAGGTGGCCCGGTATCCGGCTGGGGTCGGGGGCGGTCCGTACGACGTCGAAGCGCAGTACCTTGCCGACCTGGTCGGGGGTGCCGGGGCCCAGGGTGTTCTCCAGGACGATCTTCGTGCCGACGGGGTAGCGGGAGAAGTCGATGATCACGTCGGCGCGTTCGGCCGGGGACAGGCCGACGGTGTCGGTGGTGAAGGGGCGCTCCAGCAGTCCGCCGTCGGTGCCGATCTGGGTGAGGGGGCCGCCGTCGGCGAGGCGGAGCTGGAAGAAGCGCATGTTGGAGGAGTTCAGGAGCCGGAAGCGGTACTTGCGGGCGGCGACCTCGAAGTAGGGGCTCGGGCGGCCGTTGGCGAGGACGGTGGTGCGGCCGAAGACGTCGTCCATGACGTAGACGAGCTGTCCGCTCTCGTCGAAGCGGGCGTCGCGCAGGGCGATGGGGACCTCGTACTGGCCGGCGGGGAGCGGGAGGGAACGCTCGGTGTCGTCGGAGAGGAGGTAGGTCGCGGACAGGCCGCGGAAGACGTGTTCGGACTCCATGTGGTGGGCGTGGTCGTGGAACCAGAGGCCTGCGCCGGCCTGCTGGTTGGGGTAGGTGTAGGTGCGCGAGGTGTTCGGCGCGAAGGTGTCCATCGGGCCGCCGTCGTTCTCCGGGGAGACGTTGCCGCCGTGCAGGTGGACCGAGACGGGCATGGTGAGGGTGTTGCGGTGGCGGATGACGACCTTGCGGCCGCTGCGGGCGCGCAGGACCGGTCCGGGGAAGTGGCCGTCGTAGGTGAGGACCTTGGTCTGTGCTCCGGGGATGATCTCCCGGGCCGCTTCCTTGATGGTGACGGCGTACGTGTCCTGGCCGCCCAGGGTGGAGACCGGTGCGAGGACCGGGGTGAGGGGCATCCGTACGGTGAAGGGCGGCGGGAGGGTGACGGGCTTCGTCCCGGCGGGGGCGGTGGCCTGCGCGGAGCGGGTGCTGAGCAGCGGTGTCAGTCCTCCGGTGGTGAGCAGACCCGCGCCGGTCGCGGCGATGGCGCCGCTGAGCAGGCTGCGTCTGGTGACCATGGGGTGTCCTCCTGGGAAGGGGCGCGGTGGGTGCGCGCGGGCGCCCGGGGCGGGCCGGTGCCGCGCCGCGGGCGCCCGGCGGTGGAAGGCTCCACGCGGGTGTCGGGCCGCGAGTGCACCAGACGCGGCTTGCGCACGGCTTGAGCCGGGGTGGTGTGCGGGGTGCGGCGTTGCGCGGGCCTTGCGGGGGCTGGGCAACGCTCCTCGTGCGTACGTACGACCGCGTACGCGCGACTCGCGCCGCCCCCGGGCGGTGCTGGGGAGGCTCCCGTGGACCTGCACGACCTGCACGACTTACGCGACTGGCTGCCGCGCGCGCTGGGGGTGGCGGAGCGGTGGGGCGGGCAGTTCGGCCCGTACGAGTCCCATGGGGCGCACCGGGTCCGTCCGGAGGCGTTCACCGAGGCCTTCGACCGTCTCGCGAAGCGGATGGACCACAACTATCCGTTCTTCCACCCGCGTTACGCCGGACAGATGGTCAAGCCGCCGCATCCGGCGGCCGTCACCGGCTATCTGACCGCGATGCTGTTCAATCCGAACAACCATGCCGCCGAGGGCGGGCCCGCGACCACGGAGATGGAGCGGGAGGCGGTCGCCGAGCTGGCCGGCATGTTCGGTCTCGCGTCGCACGTCGGGCACCTGACGACGAGCGGCACGATGGCGAACCTGGAGGCCCTGTACGTCGCCCGGCAGTTGCACCCGGACCGCGGGGTGGCCTACAGCTCCGAGTGCCACTACACGCACGAGCGGATGTGCCACGTGCTGGGCATGGAGGGGCACCGGATCCCGGCGGACGCCCGCGGGCGCATCGACCTGGGCGCGCTGGAGGGTGCGCTGCGGGGCGGGCGGATCGGCACGGTGGTGGTGACGACGGGCACGACGGGTCTGGGGGCGGTGGACCCGGTGCACGAGGTGCTGGCGCTGGCGCGCCGGTACGGGGCGCGGGTGCACGTCGACGCGGCGTACGGGGGTTTCTACGCGATCCTGGGCCGGGCGGGTGCCGGGGGTCTGGACGCGGCCCCGTGGCGGGCGATCGCCGAGTGCGACTCGGTGGTGGTGGACCCGCACAAGCAGGGGCTGCAGCCGTACGGCTGCGGGGCGGTGCTGTTTCCCGATCCGCGGGCGGGGCGGCACTTCGCGCACGATTCGCCGTACACGTACTTCACCGATGCGGAGCTGCACCTGGGTGAGATCAGCCTGGAGTGCTCGCGGGCGGGGGCGGCGGCCGCCGGGCTGTGGCTGACGCTGCAGCTGCTGCCGCTGACCGTGGACGGCTTCGGGCGGATCCTCGCCGCGAACCGGCGGGCCGCGCTGCGGTGGGCGGACCTGCTGGAGGCGTCGGAGGCGCTGGAGCTGTACCAGCGGCCGGACCTGGACATCGTGACGTACTTCCCGGTGACGGCCGGCGGTTCGCTGTCCTCGATCGACGCGGCCTCGGACCGGCTGCTGCGCGACGGGATGACGGCGGAGTCGGATCCGGTGTTCCTGAGCGTGCTGCGGGCGGACGCGGACGCGTTCGCCGTGCGCCATCCGGGCGTGGTGCGGGACGCGGAGGCGGCGCGGGTGGTGCGCAGCGTCCTGATCAAGCCGGAGTCGGAGCACTACCTGCCGGTGCTGCACGCCCGGGTGGCGGAGCTGGCCGCGCTCGGCCGCACCGCGGTCTGACCCGCTCAGCCCCGGCACCCGCCCTGTCCTGTCCCCGCCCCGCCCCGACCGCCACTGCCGCTGCCGCTGCCGTTAGCCGCTGCCGTTAGCCGCTGCACTGTCCCGTTTCCTCGCCCGGCTGCGTCCCCTGCCCCGGCTTCCCCGTCCCGTTCCTCCTCCCGGCTCCTCCCCCTCCCCCTCCCCTGAGCTTCCCCCGTCCCGTGCCCTGTTCCCACCCCTCCCCCGCGGACTCCCCTCGTCGCGGCTCCCCTTGTCCGTTTCCGATCCCGTCCCCTTTCCCTCTCTTTCCGTCTCTCCCCCTTCGACCCGGAGGTCCTGCCTTGTCCCCGACCGCGCCGCCCCCGACGCCGACCGATCCGCCCGCCGCGAGCCGGCTGGGCCGACCGGAGGCCGCCCGCCTGTGCGCCCTTCTGGCGTCCTCGTTCCAGGAGGACGCGCTGACCCGCTGGATGATCCCCGACGAGCAGCGCAGAGCCGAGCTGCTGCCGGGGTTCTTCCGGGTGTTCGTCGACCTGTCCGCCTCCTACGACGGGGTCCTCACCAGCCCCGGCGGTGATGCGGTGCTGCTGTTCCTGCCGCCCGGTGCGGAGCCCGACGAGGCCGCCCTGGACGCGGCGTTCGCCGCGGCCCTGGGCGGGCACGTGGAGGGGCTGCGGACCATCGCCGCCCTCCAGGCGCAGGCCCACCCGCACGGCCCGCACTACTACGTGTCGTTCGGGGCGGTCCGCGCCGGCCGCCAGCAGTCCGGCCTGATGTCCGGGCTGCTGGGCGTGATGGCGGACCGTGCGGACGCCGAGGGCGTCGGCCTGTACACCGAGGCCAGCTCGCCGGGTGGTGAGGCCGCGACCCGGCGGGCCGGTTTCGGCCGCCTCGGCGGGGACCTGGCCCTGCCCGGCGGCGGACCCGTCCTTCGACCGATGTGGAGGGATCCCCGATGAGGGGCGACGACCTGATCCGTTCCTGGACCACCGGTGAGGTGGCCCGGGGCGAAGTCCCGGCGGACGCCCTGAGCCCGCTGTTACAGGTGCTGATGTGGAGCCGGGACTTCCTGGTGTCCAGCCACCCCGAGCTGGGCCGTACCGGCCCGGTGTGCCCGTACACCCAGCCCTCGCTGCGCAAGGAGCTGTTCCATCTGGCGCTGCCGTCCGCGGACTGCGACAACCTGGCGCTGGCGGTCGACTCGCTGCGCACCCGGCACGCGGCCTTGTCGGAGCCGTTGTCGCCGGAGGACCGCGAGCTGCTGACGATCCTGCTGGTTCTGCCGGGGTTCGATCCGACGGACTCGGTGGAGCTGGACGAGCTGCAGCGCAAGGCGAAGGACGAGTTCGTGGCGGAGGGGCTGATGATCGGGCAGTTCCATCCGGTGTGCGAGGAGCCGGGCCTGTACAACGAGGCGTTCCGGCCGCTGCGGGCGCCGCTGCCGCTGCTGGCGGTCCGCAAGCTGCTGGTGTTCGACCTCCCGTTCCTGGTGGGTGACGATTCCCATCTGGATCACTACCTGCAGCGTTTCGCGCCGGGGATCCCGTCGCGGATCCGGGATCAGCTGGTGAGCCGGGTGGTGGCGGTCTGACCGCTCCCCCGGCCCGGTGACCTACGGCTGACCGCACCCGCTCCACGGGGTGCGGTCAGTCGTGTTGGGCGGCCCGGTGGGCCGTGGTGGCGGGTGGGAGGCAGGCGTCCAGGAAGGCCAGGGCGCGCTGGTGGTAGGTGTCGGCGGTGTGGCCCAGGCTGATGTTGTGGCCGGCGGCGGGCAGGTGGTCGACGGTGACGGACGGGGACCGGGTGAGGCGGGAGGTCATCGCCGTCAGGGTGGTGTCGTCCAGGTGCCACCAGGCTTCGTGTTCGGCGAAGGTGAGGCGGACGGGGATGCGGACGTCGGGGGCGAGGCTTTCGAACTGGCGGGGCCAGTGGATGGTTTCCGCCGATTCGCGGGGCGGGGTCGGGGCGAGGAGGGCGCGGCTGGCCTGGAAGGTGCCGCGGGGGTAGAGGTGGAGGGGGCCCCAGTTGAGTCTGGTGGCGCCGCCGCCGAGCGTGGAGGGGAAGTGCAGGGCCTGGGGGTCGTACTGGTAGCCGGTGCCGGAGGTGTCCAGGCCCAGCAGGGGCAGGGCGCCGGCGGTCGCCGCGGTGTGGAGGGCGACCTTGCCGCCGTCGGAGTGGCCCAGGAGGTGGAAGCCGGCGCCGGTGTCGTGGGTGCGGGCGTGTTCCTTGAGGGCGGCGTGCAGGGTCTCGGCCTGCTCGGCGAGGTTCTGGCCGTCGGGCAGGTGGCCGGCGGAGGCGCCGTAGCCGGGGCGGTCCACGGCCAGGACGGCGTGGCCCGCGGCGGTGGCCAGGGGGATGAAGGAGTTCCAGTACGCCGCCCGCATGCCGCGGCCGTGGATGGCCAGGATGGTGGAGCGGGGCGGGGTGGCCCCGGGGAGGGCCAGGAGCGCCGACAGTTCGATGCCCGCCGCGTGGAGCGTGTGGGGGCGGACGGTGTGGGGGCGGACGGTGTGGGGGCGGGTCACCGTACGGCCAGCCCTCGGCGGGCGCCCGCCATCGCGTCGACCCATTGGGCGGGTGATCCGGTGCGCAGCAGGGAGGTGCCGACGAGCAGGCCGCGGAAGCCGGCGTCGAGGAGTCCGGCGGCGGTGGCGGGGCTGTCGATGCCGCTGGCGCTGACGGGGCAGGCGGTGCCGGCGCTCTGGAGGGCGGGCAGGAGGTCCAGGGAGCGGCCGAGGTCGCCGGCGCCGCGTTCGCGGGTCTTGATGTCCTTGTTGTTGACGGCGATCACACACTCCTGGGGGTGGTGGACGGCGGCGAGTTCGGATTCCTGGGTGATCTCGACGAAGGGGGTCAGGCCGGTGCGCAGGCATTCGGTGACCAGGGTGCGCATGCTGGATGCGGGGAGGAGGGCGGCGGTGAGCAGGACGGCGGAGGCGCCGAGTTCGCGGGCGGTGTGGATCTGGTCCTTGCGGGTGATGAAGTCCTTCTGGAGGATCGGGAGGTCGGTGAGGGCGGCGACGTCGCGCAGGAGGGCGGGTGAGCCGCCGAACCAGCGGCCGGTGACGACGGAGACGCACGGGGCGCCGGCGGTTTCGTAGGCGCCGGTGATCGCGGCGGGGGTGCGGCCGCCGAGCATGTCGTAGCCGTGGGCGTCGCGTCGTTTGACCTCCATCACCACGGGGGCCGGGGAGGCCAGGAGGGCCTCGAGGAAAGGGAAGCCGGTCCGGTTCTGCTTGGTCATCGCGACAGCTCCAGCGGGGGGTGGTCGGGGGCGGGGGCGGTGCGCCAGGCGCGGGCGAGGGCGGTGATCTCGGGGACGCCGAAGGCGCCGGTGGTGTGGTCGCGGGCGGCGGTGTCGACGTCGATGCCGCGGTAGCCGGGGTGGCGCACGATGTCCTCGTAGGCGGGGCGGTGGTTCGGGGTGAGGCCGCCGGCCAGGAGGAAGGGGCGGGTCAGGCGGGGCAGGAGGGCGGTCAGGCGGGCCGGGTCCAGGGTGCGGCCGGTGCTGCCGATGCGGCCGTCGCCGGTGGCGGTGTCGAGGAGGAACAGGTCGGTGCCGGCGCGGTCGTAGGCGCCGATCAGGGGGCGTTCGACGCAGCCGCCGTCTTCCTGGACGTGGAGGACCTTGACGATTCCGGTGTCCGGGGGGAGGGCTTCGCGCAGGGCCCGTACGGTGGCGGGGGGCTGGTAGGCGTGGAGTTGGACCCAGCCGGCGCCGGTTGCCCGCACGAGGTGTGCGAGGTGTGCGGCGTCGGAGAGGAAGGTCACCAGGACCGGCAGGAGGCCGGCCGAACGGGCCGCCGCCGCGAGGGCGGCGACCGCGTTCGGTTCCAGCTCGGACGGGCCGCCGGGTACGCCGTGCCAGAGGCCGACGCAGTCCGCCCCGGCGGCCGCCGCCGCCTCGATGTCGTGGGGGGTGGTGGCCCCGCAGACCTTCAGCAGTGTCCGGGACAGGGGGTGTGTGCTCACTTGCCGAGTCCCAGGGTCGAGGCGATGCGGTTGTACTGGATCTCGTTGGATCCGGAGTAGATCGTGCCGCCGACGGCGTTGCGCACGTCCTGCTCCAGTCCGGATTCCGACATGTAGCCGTGGCCGCCGAAGATCTGTACGGCGGTGAGGCTGGTGGCGAGGTTGGACTCGCTGGTGACGATCTTGGCGATGGCGAGGTCGGCGGTGATGTTCTCGCCGGCCTCCAGTTTCTCGCCGGTGTCGTAGAGCCATTTGCGGGCGGTTTCCAGCTGGATCTTCGTGTCGACGATCTTGTTGGCGATCGTCTGGTACGAACCGATCGCCCTTCCGAAGGAGGTGCGGGTCTTGGCGTAGTCGACGCAGCGTTGCAGCCGGTGTTGCATTTCGCCCACGTTGACGATGAAGGAGAGGAGGATCTCCCGCTTCATGACGTGGTCCAGGACCATGAATCCTCCGCCGACGCGGCCCAGGACGGCGGTCCTGGGGACCCGTACGTCGTCGAAGAACAGCTCGCTGAGCGGCGAGGTCCGCAGGCCCATCTTCTTGATGGGGCGGCTGGCGCTCACTCCGGGGGTGTTGCGGTCCACCAGGAAGGCGGTGGTGCCCAGGGGGCCTCCGTCGGGGTGGGTGCGGGCGTAGACGACGATGACGTCGGCGACCGGTCCGTTGGTGACGAAGACCTTGCTGCCGTTGATGACGAAGTCGTCTCCGTCGCGGACGGCCCTGGTGCCCATCGCCATGGCGTCCGATCCGCCCTCGGCCTCGGTGATGGCGTGGGCGCCGATCGCCTCGCCGGAGCAGATCTGGGGCAGGTAGCGCTCTTTCTGTTCGACGGTGCCGAACTGCTGGATGGGGATTCCGGTGGAGCAGATGGAGGTGGTGACCGAGAAGCTCAGGCCGGCGTCGCGGTTGTACTCGCCGAGGCCTTCCAGGACGTACATGGTGGTGAGGAGGGACTGGCCGAGGCCTCCGTAGTCCTCGTGGAAGGGCAGTGAGAGGATTCCGGTCTTCTGGACGAGCTTCCACTTGTCCTCGGAGAAGGCGGACTGCTCGTCGAGTTCGATGTGGTCTGCGCTGAGTGCGTCTCCCCACCGCTCCAGGCCTTCGCGCAGATCTGCCTGGTCGGCGTTCCAACGGATCACGACGGACCCCTTTGAGTCGGTTGCTGGCGGGATGGCGGCGCCGGGGCGCCGGGGGTGGCTCAGTAGGCGGAGGAGCTGTGGGCGTCGAGGCTGTGGACCTCGTCGCCGCGCAGGGCCGGGGAGAAGACGCAGACCAGGCGCAGGTCCTCGTGCGGGCTGGCGACGAGGTAGTGGGCGTCGTGCTGGTCGAGGGCGTACATGCGGCCCGGGACGATCTCGTGCGAGGTGCCGTCGAGTTCGATGACCTCGCCGGAGCCCTCGATGCAGTAGCAGGCCTCGAGGTGGTTGACGTACTCCAGGCGGGACTTGGTGCCGGCCAGGACGGTGGTGTCGGTGAGCGAGTAGCCCAGGCCGTCCTCGGCGAGGAGGAAGCGGCGGCTGAGGCCGTTGCCCCACTCGACGGTCTTCACGGACTCGATGTCGCGAACGATCATGGCGGTCTCCCGGTGTGGGTGGTGCGCGGATGTTTTCGGATGGGGGGTGGAGCTCCTGGGTGGTGCGGGTGGGGCGTGTGCGGGTGGGTCAGGAGGGGTGGTGCGGTGTGGGGGGCAGGACCGAGCGGACGAAGGCGCGGAAGGCTTCGGTCACGTCGTGGCCGGCTTCCTGGGCGCGTTCGACGGCGGCCACGGCTGCGGAGCCGATGATCGCGGCGTCGGCGCCGGCGGCGCCGACGGCTTGGACGTCCTGCCGTGTGCTGACCCCGAAGCCGACGGCGATCGGGGAGGTGGTGTGGGCCCGCAGTGCGGTGACGGCCTGGGCGAGCGCGGCGTGTCCGGCGGCGGGTGCGGTGCCGCTGCGTCCGTAGTGGGCGACGAGGTAGAGGTAGGCGGAGGCGTGGGCGGCGGCCTGGGCCTGGGTGTCGGGCGGGCTCTTGGTGTAGCAGGTGGTGACGACGGGCAGTCCGGCGGCGGCGGCGGTCTCCAGGTGGCTCTGGCGCAGTCGCGGGGGCAGGGCGTGGATGAGGAGTCCGTCGGCGCCGGCGGCGGCGATGTCGCGGGTGGCGTCGGCGAGGTCGCGGTGTTTGAGGGAGTGGCTCCAGTCGGCGAGGAGGGCGATCCGCAGGTGGGCCAGGTGGGGGCGGACGTCGGCGATGAAGGCGAGTACGTCGTCCAGGCCGGCGCCGCCGCGGTCCAGGGCGCGGCGGGCCGAGCGCTGGATGACGGGGCCGTCGGTGACGGAGTCGGGGAAGGGGACGGCGAGTTCGAGGCAGTCGACCTTCTCCTGGTCGAGCATGAGGACCAGGTCGCGCAGGACGGGCAGCGGCGGGTCGCCGGCGTTGAGGAAGAGGGCGAGTCCGGGTCCCCGGCCGGGGGTGCGCCGGGGGAAGAAGGGGGCGGGGGCCGTCGTGGCGGTGGGGGCGGTGGTGTCAGGCACGGGCTGCCGCCAGGGTGCGGGGGGCCGGGGTGGCGGCGAGGCGGCGGGCGAGGTCGTGGGCGGCGCCGGAGCGGACGGCGTCCTCGGCGAGTGAGACCGCGGAGGGCCAGTCGCGGCGGGTGCCGGCCGCGACGATGAGGGCGGCGGCGCCCAGGCTGACGGTGCGGGTGGCGACCCGGCCGGCGGTGCCGGCGAGGACGGAGCGGAAGTGCGCGGCGGCGCCGGTGGGGTCGACGGCGGGGCGCAGGTCGCCGAAGGAGCCGTCGGCGGGGGTGAGTTCGCCGGGGCGGATGGTGCGGGTGTGGCCGGTTTCGGTGTGGATGGTGTTGGTGGCGAAGGGCAGGAGTTCGTCGGCTCCGGTGTCGTTGGTGGCGAGCCAGATGCGGCGGGTGGTGGTGGTCGCGGCGAGTTCGCGCAGGGTGTCCAGGGGGGCGGCCGCGGAGACTCCGGTGAGCTGGGCGGTGACGGGGAGCTCGGCGAGGAAGGGGCCCAGGGCGTTGAGGAACCGGCCGAAGGGCTTCATGCTCAGCGGGGCGGTGGTGCGTGCGAGGCGGGTGAGCTGGGTGGGGTAGACGTACGGTCCGGCGAAGGCGATGCCGTGGGCGGCGAGGGTGTCCTCGGTCTGGGTGTGGGAGGAGGTGAGGCGGATGCCGAGCCGTTCCAGGAGGTCGACGGAGCCCAGGGAGCTGGTGTAGGCGCGGGAGCCGGTTTTGACGACGTTGACGCCGGCGGCCGCGGCGACGAACGCCGAGGCGGTGGAGATGTTGAAGGTGCGGGGTCCGCCGCCGGTGCCGACGACGTTGACGGTGTTCTCCCAGGGGGTGGTGGCCTGGGGGGCGGGCCTGCGCTCGGCGAGGGAGTCCAGGAGGTGGCGCAGGGTCTGGTGGTCGGGCAGGCGGCTGGTCAGGGAGGCCAGCAGGGCGAGGACCTGGGCCCGGTCGAGGCTGCCGTCGCCGAGCTGGTCCCACCAGGACCGCCAGGCCTCCCGGCCGACCGGGGCCTGCTGTTCCAGCAGGGTGGTGAGTGCGTCGTGCACGGTCGCTCTCCGTCTCGTCTGCGTCGGGATGGTGCGGTGGTGGGCGGGGTGGTGCGGTGGGGCCGGGGGGCCGGGGGGCCGGGGGGCCGGGGGGCCGGGGGGCCGGGGGGCCGGGGGCGGGGGGCCGGGGGGCCGGGGGCGGGGGGCCGGGGGCGGGGGGCCGGGGGCGGGGGGCCGGGGGCGGGGGGTGGTTCTAGGCGGCCGCCGTGCGGCGGGCGTCGGCGATGAAGGCGTCGATGGCCTCGACGCTGCGGAAGTTGTTGGGGTCCAGGTCGGCGTCGCCGACGGCGAGCTCGAAGCGGTCCTCGACCCAGGCGATGAGCTTGAGGACGCCCAGGCTGTCGATGACTCCGTCGTTGAGGAGGTCGTGGTCGACGGCGAGTTCGCCGGCCGGGGTGCCGGGGAGGAACTCGGTGATGACGAAGTTCTTGATGGTGGTGACGTTGCTCATGACGGGTTCCTTAGGCGAGAGGTGCGGCGGGTGCGGTGGCGTGTGCGGTGGTGGAGGTGAGCTGGTCGAGGCGGTCGAGGGCTTTGCGGTCGACTTTTCCGGTGGCGGTCTTGGGCAGGGGGGTGTCGGTGAGGGTGAGCTGGTGGGGTACGGCGGCCCGGGGCAGGTGGCGGGCGCAGTGGGTGCGCAGTTGCAGGCCGGTCAGGGTGGAGCCGGGGGCGCGTTGGACGCCGGCGATGAGTTTGCGGCCGGCGATGGGGTCGGGCAGGGCGGCGACGCCGGCTTCCAGGACGTCGGGGTGTTCCTGCAGGACGCGTTCGATCTCGGCGGTGTTGACGGCGACTCCGCGGACCTTGACCTGGAAGTCGGTGCGTCCGGTCAGGTGCAGGGTGCCGGTGGCGTCGCGGCGTACGAGGTCGCCGGTGCGGAACCAGCGGCGGTCGTCGAGGCCGAGGGGGTGGGCGGTGAGCTTGTCGGCGTGGCGGGTGCGGTCGAGGTAGCCGCGGGTCTGGAACGGGGTGGAGACGTAGAGCTCTCCGCTGCCGGGGCCTTCGACGGGCTGGTGGGTGTCGGGGTCCAGGACCAGGGCGTGGACTCCGGGGAGGGGGCGGCCGATGGGGACGGGCGGGAAGGGGGTGGTGGTGTCGAGTTCGTGGATGAAGCTGTCGTTGGTCTCGGTACAGCCGTAGATGTTGTGGATGCGGGCGGTGGGGAAGAGGACGGGCAGGGCGGCGAGGGTGCGGTCGGGGATGGCGTCGCCGGTGAACATGACGTGGTCGACGCCGGGGAAGGTGTCGGCGGTCTTGGCGGCGGCGTCCTGGAGGAGGCCGAAGGCCATCGGGACGGCCTGGACGATGTCGACGTCGTGGCGCAGGACCAGGTCGCGCAGGTGGCGGCCGTGGGCGGCGAGGGCCGGGTCGACGAGGACGACGCGTCCGCCGCGGGCCAGGGTGGTCCACACGTCCAGGAGGCAGAGGTCGAAGTTGAGGGGGGCGTAGTTCAGGACGGTGCGGCCGGGGCCGATGTCGAAGGCGTCGCCGGCCCAGCGGGTGAAGCGGTCGACGGCGTCCAGGCCCAGCGGGACGATCTTGGGGAGGCTGGTGGAGCCGGAGGTGGTGAGCATCAGGGCCGTGTCGGCGGCCTCGTCGGCGGGGAGCGGCTGGGCGGGGGTGTCGGGGCTGGGGGCCAGGCGGGCGGGTTCGCCGCCGGGGGCCAGGACGTGGGTGCAGCCGGCCTGGGCGAAGAGGTCGGCCAGGAGGGTGTCGGCCAGGGCGGGTGAGGGCAGGAGCAGCGGCCGGTGGGCGAGGAGGCAGGCCAGGACGAGGGCGACGGTGGCCGGGGACTTGTCGGCGAGGATGCCGACGGGGGTGTGCGGGGGCAGGTTCAGCAGGGCGAGGCGTTCGCGTTCGCGGCCGGCGAGTTCGTAGAGGGCGCGGTAGGTGGTCTCCTCGCCGTTGAAGAGGAGCGCGGTGGCGTGGGGGCGGTCGCGGACCTGGGTGAGGAATCCGCCGAGGAGGCCGAGTTCGACGGCCGGGGTGGTGGTCACGGGTGGTCGCCTCCCTGGGGGCGGGCGGGCTGGGCGAGTTCGATCCAGCCGCTCTTGACGGCGGTGCCGGCGGGGGTCTTGCAGGTGAAGCGGATGACGCGGGCCTCGGCGTCGGGCTGGAGGGTGATCTCCAGGGGGACGTCGGGGGGTACGGGGGCGGAGAAGCGGCAGCCGAGGCCGCGGACGCGGGCGGAGTCCGCGTCGGCGAAGCGGTCGGCGGCCTCCTCGACGGCGAGGGCGACGACGCTCATGCCGTGGGCGATGACGGTGTCGAAGCCGGCGGCGCGGGCCGCCTGCGCGTCGAGGTGGATGGGGTTGAGGTCTCCGGAGGCGTGGGCGTAGGTGCTGATCCAGTCGGTGGTCAGGGTGTGTACGGCGCTGTGGGGGGTGCCGGTGCCGTGGGGGGCGGGGGCCGGGGGGGCGCCGCCGGTGATGTCGCCGAAGGGTTCGAGGGTGGTGGCGCCGACGAGGAGGGCGGAGATGAGGAGTTCGGCGAAGGGTTCGGGGCCGTCCTCGCCGGTGAGGCGGATCCTGAGGGCGATGCGGGCGCCGCGGGGTTCCTTGCGGATGCCGGCGACGTCGAGGCGGGCGGTGACCTCCTCGCCGGGGCGGACGGGGCGCTGGGTGCGGATGTCCTGGCCGAGGTGGACCACGGAGACGGGGCCGGGTTCGCCGGCGGTGAGGGCGGCGACGGTCTGTTCGGCGAGGGTGTGGGCCAGGACGAAGGTGTGGACGGGTGAGGCCTGGCCGGGTCGGGCGGTGGGCAGGCCGCTGCGGGCGGCGCCGCGGTAGTCGGTGATCTGCGGTTCGGTGACGGTCAGGGTGCGGACCGGGGAGGGGAGCGTGAGGAGCGTCATGCGGGCACCACCACCACGGAGGAGTTGTGGCCGCCGAACCCGAAGGAGTTCGTGATCGCGGGTCCGGGGCGCACGGCGCGGGGGGCGCCGTGGACGACGTCGATGTGCATTCCTGGCTCCTGCTGTTCGTGGTTGGCGGTGGGGGGCACCTCGCAGTGCCGCATGGCCTGCACGGTGGCGATGAGTTCGACGGCGCCGGCGGCGCCGATGAGGTGGCCGATGACCGACTTGGGTGCGGTGACGGGGGGTTGGGCGGTGCCGAAGACCTTGGTGAGGGCGGCGGCTTCGGAGCGGTCGTTGTGGGGGGTGGAGGTGCCGTGGGCGTTGACGTGGACGATGTCGTGGGCGTCGAGTCCGGCGTCGGCGATGGCGCCGGCCATGGCGGCGGCGGCGCCCGCGCCGTCGGGCAGCGGCATGGCGAGGTGGTGGGCGTCGGCGGTGGCGGCGTATCCGGCGACCAGGCCGTAGGTGGTCGCGCCGCGGGCGCGGGCGTCGTCCAGGCGTTCCAGGACGACGAATCCGGCGCCCTCCCCCATGACGAATCCGTCGCGGTCCTTGTCGAAGGGGCGCGAGGCGTGTTCGGGGTCGTCGTTGCGGAAGGAGACGGCGTTGAGGTTGCCGAAGCCGGCCAGGGTGACGGGGGTGAGGGTGTGTTCGGTGCCGCCGGCGATGACGAGGTCGGCGCGGTGGGTCTGCAGCAGCATCAGGGCGTGGCCGATGGCGTCGGCGCCGCTGGCGCAGGTGTTGGCGACGGTCAGGGCGGGGCCGGTCCAGCCGAGGCGGATGGCGATGTGGGCGGCGGCCGCGTTGGGCATCGTCATCAGCGGCATCAGCGGGTTGACGCGGGCGGGGCCGCCTTCGGTGAAGTGGGCGGACTCCAGGTCGCTGGTGGCGCGGCCGCCGACGGCGTTGCCGACGACGATGGCGGTGCGGCCGGGTTCGGCGGTGGGTGAGCCGGCGTCGCGGTGGGCGGCGAGGGCGGCGGCGGTGCCGTAGTGGGCGAAGGGGTCCATCCGGCGGGCTTCCTTGGCGGGGACGAGGCCGGCGAGGCCGTCCAGGCCGCGGACGCGGCAGCCGATGCGGACCCGGTGGCGGCTGAGGTCGAAGTGGGTGAGGGTGGCGGCGGTGGACCGGCCGGCCCGCAGCGTGTCCCACAGGTCGTCGGGGGTGCACCCGCCGGGGGTGACCACGCCCATGCCGGTGATGGCTACGGGCGGCCGCGCCGAACTGCCCCTGGACGGTCCAGGCATGTGTGCTCCCTTGGGGGTGTGGGGTCGTCGTGGGGGCGTCAGATGATGCGGCACTCGCGTGCCGACTTGATGAAGGCCTCGGCGGCGAATTCGAGGTCGGCCTTGGTGTGGGCGGCGGTGATGGCGATGCGCAGCCGGGCCAGGTCGTTGGGGACGGCCGGGGTGACGACGGGGAGGCCGATGACGCCGTTCTTGCGGCAGACGGTGGCGTAGTCGTAGGCGGCGGTGTCGGAGCCGGCGATGACGGGGACGACGGCGGTCTCGCTGTCGACGGTGCTGATGCCGGCGTCGTGGAGGGTGGTGCGGAAGCGCTCGGACTCGCGCTGGATGAACTCCACGCGCTCCGGCTCGCGCTGCAGGATGCGCAGGGACTCCAGGGCGGCGGCGGACTGGGCGGGGCCCAGGGCGGCGGAGAAGAGGAAGGGGCGGGCGGCGTACTTGAGGTGGTGGATGAGTTCGGCGGAGCCGGCGACCCAGCCGCCCATGGAGGGGATGGCCTTGGAGAGGGTGCCGAGTTTGACGTCGACCTTCACCTCGTAGTCGAAGTGCTCCTCGATGCCCTTGCCGGTGGCGCCGATGACGCCGAGCGCGTGGGCCTCGTCGACCATCAGGAGGGCGTTGTGGGCGTCGCAGACCTTGCGGAGGTCGACGAGGGGGGCGATGTCGCCGTCCATGGAGTAGACGCTGTCGACGATGACCAGGCGGACGCCGGTGTCGGGGGCGGCGGCCAGGCGGCGCTCCAGGTGGGCGACGTCGTTGTGGCGGAAGCGGGTGACGGTGGCGCCGGAGAGCTTGCAGCCGTCGACGATGCTGGCGTGGTCGTACTTGTCGATGAAGACGGTGTCGCCGGGGCCGACCAGGGCGCCGACGGTGCCGACGTTCGCGGCGTAGCCGGAGCCGAAGACGAGGGCCTGCTGGCGGCCGGCGAACTTGGCGACCTCGGCCTCCAGTTCCTCGTGGAGGGGGGTGGAGCCGGCGAGGGCGCGCACCCCGTGGTTGCCGGTGCCGTAGCGGTCGACGGCGGCCTTGGCGGCCGAGACGACGCGTTCGTCGCCGGCCAGGCCGAGGTAGCTGTAGCCGGACATCATGAGGAGGCGCTGGCCGTCCTGGTCCGCGTAGGCGGAGTCGCGCTCGACGGTGTAGGCGACGAAGCTGTTCTTGCGGTTGGGCTCGTACTCCAGGGACTGGACGCGGTCCCTGAAGTAGGCCAGCTTCGGCTCGAGTCGGCTCCAGGCAGCGGATGCGTTCACGTTCTTCTCCTCGTTCGCGATCGTCCGGCGGACCCGGAACTCCATCTGTACTCCGCCGTTGTTCCGGCGGGGCTCTAGTGGAATTCCATTAAGACTCGTGGGGCGCAATAGCGGCGCAAGAGCGGGGCCACGGTGGAACGACAGCGGGGCTACAGCTGCACTCGAAGACGTAAAGGGATCGCCCGGAGCCGGGGTTTCATTCGCGGGGAAATGTTTGCCGACCGCTGTTGACATGCGGAGACGGCCCGCCGGTATCCTCTGAATCGCACGAACTAGGGGGACACGGCCGGAAGCCGACCGTTTCGGAGAGTGCATAGTGCTGATCAGACTGATAGGTCTTGTCACGATCGAGCCGGACGGAGCACCGCCGCAGCACCTCTCCAGCGCCCAGGCGCAGGTGGCGTTCGCCCGGCTGCTGATCGAGCGCAACGGGGGGACGGACCGCGACCAGCTGGCCGAGACCGTGTGGCCCGAGGGGCTGCCGGACACCTGGGCGTCGGCGCTGCGGAGCCTGGTGAGCCGGGTGCGTACGTTCGTCTCGACGCCGCAGGACCAGCCGGGGGTGATTCCGCTGGTCGCGCAGAGCGGCCGGTACCTGCTGCGGATCCCGCCGGACGCGGCCGTGGACGTGGAGTGCGCGGAGATCGCGGTGGCCGAGGCGTCGGAGGCGTACGCGGAGGGCGCCTTCGCGGTGGCCCAGCAGCTGGCGGCCGGCGCGGTGTCGAACCTGCGCGGCTCGTTCCTGCCCTCGCACGAGGGCGAGTGGGTCAACGCGATGCGCGAGCAGCTGGAGGAGTTGCGGCTGAAGGCGCTGGAGACGGCGAGCCTGGCGTCCTCGGCGCTGGGCGACGAGCACCACGCGCTGCGGTACGCGGAGGAGGCGGTGCGCCGGGCCCCGTTCCGGGAGAGCGCCTACCGCTGCCGGATGGCGGCGCACACGCGGGCCGGGAACCGGGCGGAGGCGCTGCGCAGTTACCAGCAGCTGCGGGAGGTCCTGGCGGAGGAGCTGGGCATCGATCCGGCGCCGGAGACGGAGGCGGCGTACCTGGAGCTGCTGCGGACGCCGGAGCCGCGGCCGGCGCTGCGGTCGTTCACGTGCCTGGACCCGGTGCTGATGGGGGTCTTCGAGGTGGACCACCGGGCGCCGGCGCCGCGGCCGTGCTCGCTGGCGGACCACGGGTGCGTGACGCACCCGGTGCGCTCCTCCCCCGCCGCCTGAGCGGTCGTACGGGAAGGGGGCCGCCGCCGCGGATTGCGCGGCGGCGGCCTTCGTGCGCCCGGACGCGGGTGGGGCCCGGACGCGGGGTGCGGCGCCGGGGCGGGTGTACGGCCGCGAACGCCGGTGCTCCGATGCGCCGGTACGCCGGTATGCCCGTACGCCGGTATGCCCGTACGCCGGTACGCCGGTACGCCGGTGCGGCGGCGGGCCGGTGCGGCGGCGGGCCGGGACGTGGGGCGGCCCCGGCCTCCCTGGGGGGTGGGGGGCCGGGGCCGGGGGTGCGGCGGGGGTCAGGTGATGGAGACGCCGCTGTCGATGCTGATGACCTGGCCGGTCATGCAGTCCTGGTCGAGGAAGAGGCCGGCGCTGCGGGCGACCTCCTCGACGGTGACGAAGCGGGGAATGGGGGCCTTGTCCTCCATGCCCTCTATCACCCGGTCCGGGAGGGTGTTCGTCATGCCGGTGATCATGAAGCCGGGTGACAGGGCGTTCACCGTCACCCCGCGCCGGCCGCACTCCGCGGCGAGGGTGCGGGTGAAGCCGATGAGGCCCGCCTTGGACGCCGAGTAGGCGGTCTGGCCGGCGGTGGCGATGATGCCGGAGGGCGACACGATGTTGATCACCCGGCCCCACCGCTGGCGCAGCATGTACGGCACCGAGACGCGGGCGGTGTGGAAGGAGCCGATGAGGTTGGTCTGGATGACCTGCGCCCAGTCGGCGGGGTTCTGCATCGCCATGAGGCTGTCCTTGCGGATGGCCCCGTTGTTGACGAGGACGTCCACCGGGCCGAGTTCGGCGGAGATCTGCTCGTAGAGGGCCTGCGTGGCCTCCCACGAGCCGACGTCGCCGGTGACCAGCGCCGAGGGGTTGGACAGCTTCTCCCGGACGGCCTCGGCGGCCTCCCTGGAGCTGTTGTAGTGGACGGCGACCCGGCAGCCCAGCGCGTCCAGTTCCAGCGCCAGGGCCTGGCCGAGGCCGCCCGACGCGCCGGTGACCAGGGCGACCGGGGAGTCCGGGCGCCGGCCGGTGCTCTTCTTGCTCATGCGGCGACACCGCCCCATTCCATGAGGATCGAACCCCAGGTCATGCCAGCTCCGAAGCCGGCCAGCAGGACCTTGTCACCGGCCTTGATGCGGCCCTCTTCGAGGGCCTCGGTCAGCGCGATGGGGATCGACGCCGAGGCCGTGTTGCCGTACTTCTGGAGGTTGGTGATCAGAGCCTCCTGCCGCAGCCCGGTGTGCGAGAGGATCGAGTTGATGATCCTGATGTTCGCCTGGTGGGGTACGACGTGGTCGATGTCGGCCGCGTCGACCTTGGCGCTCTCCAGGGTCTCGCGGACGGTGCGCACGGTGTAGCGGACGGCGTTGAGGTAGATCTCGTTGCCGTTGATCTGCGCGTAGTGCAGGCCCGCGTCCAGGGTCTCCTGGGTGGTGGGCATCCGGCTGCCGCCGGCGAGGACCTTCAGGGAGCCGGTGCAGGCGCCGTCGGCGCCCAGGTTCCACGCCTTGACGCGGTTCTCGGGGCCCGGCTGGAGGACGATCGCGCCCGCGCCGTCGCCGACGAGGATGGACAGGTCCCGGTCGGCCGGGTTGGCCGTCAGGGTGTGGGTGTCGGATCCGATGAGCAGGATCGGCCGGGGGTCGATGGCGATGAGCGCCATCGCGGACACCAGCCCGTAGACGAATCCCGCGCACTCGGAGTTGACGTCGTGCGCGCTCCCGGAGATGCCCAGTTCGTGGTGGACGAACGCGGACGTCGCCGGGGACGGCTGCTCGGGTGTGGCGGTCGCCACGATGAGGTGGGCGATGTCGGCGCCGGTCAGGCCCGCTTTGTCCAGCGCGCGCCGGCCGGCCTCGACGGCCAGGGAGGCGGTGGTCTGCCCCGGGTTGACCGCCCGCCGCTCGCGGATGCCGCAGCGGCTGACGACCCAGTGCTCGTCGACGCCGAAGCGCTTGGCGAGCTCGGCACTGGTGACGACGCGTTCGGGTACGGACATGCCCCACCCGGTGATGTCGAAGCCGGTCACGTCACCCCTCGCTACGCCTGAGCCGGGACGAGGTCGACGATCTTGGCGTACACGTCGCGCAGGGTCGTCGTGTCGTCGAGGTCGGCGAAGAGGGACTCGTCGGCCGGGATGTGCGGGTACTGGTTCTGGAATCCGTACAGCCACTCCATCAGGTCAAGCGAGTCGACGTCCGCGATGTGCTGGAGCGGGGCGTCGGGGCTGACCTCCGCGGCACCCGAAACGGCCTCGAGCTGGCTCGCCAGTTCTTCGATGGTGGGCAGCGACATGGGGTCGGTCCTCTCTCGGCAATGCAACTCGGCAGTGCGTGTCTGGTTTCGATAGCGATGAAATAGCCGCCCCCGCAAGGAAGGCGCAACACGGGCTGCTGTCCTGAATGCGGTCCGTCTTGCGCAGGCCTTGCGGGGCATCGGGTTTTCTCGGACGCGAAATGAGGAAATACGGCCCGCCGGACACGCAGGAAAGAGGATCAGGATGACAACGGTCGCCCCCAAGTCGGTGGACCCCGAGGTCGATGCGATCAGGCACCACTACGAGGTCAGCAACGATTTCTACCGGCTCCTGCTGGGCCCCTCGATGATGTATTCCGGCGGTTACTGGGAGGCCGGCGAGGACCTCAACGCCGCGCTCGACGAGGCGCAGTACCGCAAGCTCGACAAGTTCGCCGAGCTGGCGAACGTCAGCCCGGCCACCGGGCGCGTCCTGGACATCGGCTGCGGCTGGGGCACGATGCTCAACCGCCTCACCACCGTGCACGGTGCGGGGCAGGCCGTGGGCCTGACCCTGTCGCGGACGCAGGAGGCGTTCATCGCCGGCCTGGACAACCCGCGGATCACCACGCTGGTGCAGAGCTGGGCGGACTACAAGGTCGCCGACGACAGCGAGAAGTACGACGCGGCGTTCTGCATCAACGCGCTGGAGCACTTCGTGTCCTCCAACCTGCCGCCGAAGGAGCGCACCAAGCGCTACCGGTTCTTCTTCCAGCAGGTCGCCAATGCCCTGAACCCGGGTGCGAAGTTCGTGCTGCACACGATGACGGCCGAGGCGCTGCCGATGACGCGTGCGCTGCTGGACGACCTGAAGTTCCTGCAGCGTTCGGAGTTCGAGGGCTGCCACATCCCGCACCTGAGCGAGCTGAGCGCGGCGGCCGAGGGTCTCTTCGAGATCGACGAGGTCGTCAACGAGCGCGAGTCGTTCGCGATGGCGTGCCGGGCGTGGCTGGTGCTGCTGGCCGAGCGCCGGGACGAGGCCGTGGCCCTGGAGGGCGAGGAGGTCGTCTCGCGCTTCGAGCGCTACCTGGACATCTTCGCGTACACGCTCGAAGACAAGTTCTTCAACAACTTCCGCGTCACCATCACGCGCCGCTAAGGAGCCAGACGTGACGAGCATTCTCGAGCCGGCCAAGGACGGCGGGGCACGTACGGGCACCGAGCCGGCTCCCGGCGGCCGCGGCCCGACCCGGCACCTGCGGGTCGCGGTCATCGGCACCGGGTTCTCGGGCCTGGGCACCGCCATCCGGCTGCTGCAGTCGGGCATCGACGACTTCCTGGTGTTCGAGCGGGCCGACGAGGTCGGCGGCACCTGGCGCGACAACAGCTATCCGGGTTGTGCGTGCGACGTCATGTCCCACCTCTACTCGTTCTCCTTCGCCCGGAACCCGGAGTGGAAGTCGACGTTCGCCTCGCGGGACGAGCTGTTCGCCTATCTGCGGGACACCGCCGACCGCTTCGGGGTGCGCCCGCACATCCGGTTCGGGCACGAGCTGGAGGCCGCCCGCTGGGACGAGGGCGAGCGGCACTGGATCGTGGAGACCTCGCAGGGCCGGTACACGGCCCAGTTCCTGGTCACCGGTACGGGCTACCTCAGTGAGGCGGCGGTCCCGGACATCAAGGGGCTGGACGGGTTCGAGGGCACGGTCTTCCACTCCTCGAACTGGAACCACGACCACGATCTGTCCGGCCGCCGCGTGGCCGTCATCGGTACGGGTGCCTCGGCGATCCAGTTCGTGCCGGCGATCCAGCCCGAGGTCGGGCAGCTGGACCTCTACCAGCGCACTCCCCCGTGGATCGGGCCCAAGCCCGACAAGGCCAACAGCGAGCTGCACACGAAGATGCTGCGTTCGCTGCCCGGCTACCAGCAGTTCCGGCGGGGCTTCAACCAGTGGGGCCGGGAGGTCCTGGCGTTCTTCTGGAAGCGGCCCAAGCTCGCCGAGAAGGTCCAGAAGATGGCGAGCGACCACCTGGCGAAGTCGGTGCCGGACGAGGCGCTGCGGGCCCGGCTGACGCCGGACTACCTGGTGGCGTGCAAGCGGCTGCTGTTCTCCAACACCTGGTACCCGGCGATCCAGCAGCCCAACGTGGAGATCGTCAGCGAGGGCATCGCGGAGGTCCGCGCGAAGTCGATCGTCGGGTTGGACGGTGTGGAGCGCGAGGTCGACACGATCATCCTGGGTACGGGCTTCACGGCCACCGACCGGCCGGTCGCCCGCCGGATCTGGGGGCGGGAGGGGGTGCGGCTGCGCGATGCGTGGAAGGACGGCATGTCCGCGCACCGGGGTACCACTATCGCCGGGTTCCCCAACCTGTTCATGCTGCTGGGCCCGAACACGGCGCTGGGGCACTCCTCGCAGACCGTGATGATCGAGGCGCAGGTCCAGTACGTCGTGGACTCGCTGCAGCAGGCCGAGAAGCGGGGCCTGGCCAGCATCGAGGTGCGCCGGGAGGCGCAGGACGCCTACAACCGCAAGCTCGACGGGCATCTGGCGGGCACGGTCTGGATGTCGGGCGGCTGCAAGAGCTGGTATCTCGACGCGAACGGCCGCAACACGTCGATCTTCCCGACGTACACCTGGCGCTTCCGCCGCGGCACCAAGCGCCTGGACCTGAGCGAGTACCAGCTCGCTTCCCGGGTGCGCAGCACCAAGCCGGTACCTCACCAGTAGGAGACGCACGCAGATGAGCAGCACCCCTAGAACCGACGCCGGCGCGAGCGCCGGGCCCTCCCGCCGCCGGGTCCTCGGCGGTATGGCGGCGACGGCCGTGGCCGTCGTCGGCTGGAACGTGGTGGACCAGACGTGGGCGACGGCCGCCGAGGCGGCGGGCAACCCCAACGTGGTTCCGGTGCCGGGCCTGACCGGCACCCTGGAGACGACACCGGCCACGGTGGACGCCTTCGCCAACGACTTCGGTCACCTCTTCGACGGTGCGCCGAGCAAGCCGTGGGCGGTGCTGCGTCCGGGCGGTGTCGAGGACATCGTGACGATCGTCAACTACGCCCGTGCCAACGGCATCAAGGTCGCCGTCAACGGTCAGGGCGGTACGGGTGACGACATCGAGTCGCACTCGGTGTACGGCCAGGCGCGGGTGCCGGGCGGCATCTCGATCGACGCCAAGGGCATGTCCCGGATCGTGTCCATCGGCAGCGACCACGCGGTGGTCGAGGCCGGGGTGACGTGGGGTCAGCTGACGGACGCCACGCTGCAGGTGGGCAAGACCCCGCCGGCGCTGCCCGACTACCTGTACATCTCGGTGGGCGGGACGATCAGCATCGGCGGGATCGGCGGGACCGTGCAGCGTTACGGTCTGCTGTGCGACACGGTGCAGTCGATCGACATCGTGACGGGTGACGGCAGGCTGGTGACGGCGACGGCGTCGGTGCGCCCGGACCTGTTCAACGCGGCGCTGTCGGGTGGCGGTCAGGTCGGCATCATCGTGCGGGCCAAGGTGAAGCTGATTCCGGCGCCGAAGCGGGCCGTCATCTTCAGCCTGTACTACACCACGGTGGAGCAGTACCTGATCGACTCCGAGCGGGTGCTGGCCGATGGCCGGTTCGAGGTCCACGCGGGTGAGATGCAGCGCACTGCGGACAACTCGGGCTGGCGGTACAAGCTGGAGGTCGGGGCGACGTACACCACGACGCCGCCGAACCGGACGCGGCTGCTGTGCGACCTGAAGGACGTGCGGGCGGAGGCGGTCATCGAGGACGTGACGTACCGGGACTACATGTTCCGGCTCGACGCGTACGAGGCGTACCTGAAGGAGGGCGGCCACTGGTACACGCCCAAGCCGTGGCTGAGCATGTTCCTGCCCGCGTCGAAGACGAAGGCGTTCATGAAGCTGGTGGAGCAGGAGCTGGACGCGAGTTCGCTGGGCGGGGGGTTCCTGCTCTTCTACCCGTTCCATTCCTCGAAGATCAAGCGGCCGCTGGCGATGATGCCGAACGAGTCGGTGGTCTACCTGTTCGACCTGCTGCGGTTCCCGAACCCGGGTGAGCCCAACATCCAGGGCATGATCGACCAGAACCGGCGGCTGTACGACATCGCGGTGGGTCTGGGCGCGAAGCGCTACCTGGTGGGTTCGATCCCGATGTCGGGTGCGGACTGGAAGCAGCACTTCGGCACCCGGTGGAGCGGGTTCGTCAACGCCAAGCGGAAGTACGACCCGAACAGCATGTTCACGCCGGGTCAGGGCTTCTTCGCCTGACGGTGGTGGTCGGCGGCTGCGGCGGCCGTGTGGTCCGGCGGCGGGGGCGGGGTGAGGCATCCCCGTCCCCGCCGTCCCGTTTTTTGTCCCCTGTACCGAGTGGAGGCCTGGAGATGACGACGTACGACCTGATCGACGAGGCGGTGATCGACGCCCCGGCGGATGACGTCTGGGAGGCGCTCGTCGCGGAGTTCCGCGGCGCGAAGCAGTGGTGGGTGCCGCACAACACGTTCACCTCGGTGTCCGGTGCGCCGGACGCGGTGGGCGGCGAGGTCGGTGTGACGGTGCACACCAAGGGGTCCGACAAGGGGGGTCTGAAGCTGCGCTTCACGTCGCGGACGGTGGCGGTGGAGCGGGGCCGGCGCCTGGACATCGAGTACGTGTCGGGTGTCTTCCGCGGTCCGGGCAGTTTCGTGCTGGAGCCGCTGGCGGACGGCCGGACGCGGATCGCGATGCACTTCACGGGCAGTCCGCACGGCTGGCTGAAGGTGCTGGCCAAGGTCGCGGACCTGGGTGCGGAGCACTCCAAGGGCACCCTGGCGGCGTTCAAGTCGCTGAACCGGCAGCTGTCGGGGGTGCGGCGGTGAGTACGGCTTCGGAGGTCACGCACGAGGTGACGGTGCGTACGGACGACGGCGCGGAGCTGGCGGTGACGGTGCTGGCGCCGCTGGCGGGTTCGGTGGCGGTCTGTGACGTGGTGCTGGTGCACGGCTGGGCGCATTCGCGCCGGGCGTGGGGGACGGTCGCGGACCGGCTGATCCGGGCCGGGCACCGGGTGGTGCTGTACGACCAGCGCGGGCACGGTGCGTCCACGCTGGGCCGTACGCCGGTGTCGGTGGAGCGGCTGGGTGCGGACCTGGCGTCGGTGCTGGGCGAGACGGGTGCGCGGGAGGCGGTGGTCGTGGGGCATTCGGGCGGCGGGTTCGCCGCCCTGGCGTACGCGGCGACGTCGCCTTCGGCGGGCCGGCTGCGCGGTCTGGTGCTGCTGGGGACGGCGGCGCACGGTCAGGACACGCCGGAGAGCGAGGTGAAGATGATGGGCAACCCGGTGTTCTCGTGGGCGCTTCGCCGGCGGTGGCTGGGTGGGAAGCTGCTGGGTTCCACGATGGGCAAGGGGGTGGATCCGGTGGTGCTGGATGTGAACCGGCAGCTGTTCGCGGCGACCGTGCCCCGGGTTCGGGCGGACTTCTTCCGCTGTACGCGGGGCTGGGACGTGCGCGAGGCGCTGAGGTCGGTGAGTGTTCCGGCGGTGGTCCTGCACGGTGAGGGCGACAAGGTGATCGGTGTCGGGCTGGCCGAGGCGCTGGCGCAGGTGTTGCCGGGTGCGCGCTTCGAACGGGTTCCCGGTGCGGGGCACATGCTGCCGCTGGAGCGTCCGCTGGTGGCGGTCGCGGCCGTGTCGGAGCTCGCCTCGAGATGATCGAGGAACTCCTCCCCCCGGGCGTCACGTCGTCGGAGGCTTTCGACGACGCGGCGCCCGCTGTGCTGTTCGCGGCGGAGGCGGCCGTGATGGAGGGCCGCCGGGAGGGCCGGCGGCGGCAGTTCGCGACGGCGCGGGCGTGTGCCCGGCGGTGTCTGGCGCAGTTGCGGCGGCGGCCGGTGGCGATGCTGCCGGGGGCGGGCGGTGCGCCGGGGTGGCCGGCGGGGGTGGTCGGGAGCATCACCCACTGCGAGGGCTACCGGGCGGCGGTGGCGGCGCCGGCGTCGGTGGCGGCGGCGGTGGGGATCGACGCGGAGCCGGCCGGGCCGCTGCCGGCCGGGGTGCTGGGGCTGATCGCGTCCGGGGCGGAGCGTGCGCATCTGGCGGGGCTGGCCGCGGCGGACCCCTCGCTGCCCTGGGAGCGGGTGTTCTTCTCCGCGAAGGAGGCCGCGTACAAGGCGTGGTATCCGGCGACGGGGGTCTGGCTGGGGTTCCGTGACGCCTCGCTGGTGCTGTCCCCGGGGGGTACGTTCGCCGTCACGATGCGGCCGCCGGTCCCGGCGCCGGTGGACCCGGTGTACGAGGGCCGCTGGCTGGCGGGGGGCGGGCTGGTGCTGACGGCGGTGGTCCGCGGGCCCGCCCGGTAGCGGTCGAACCCGCCGCCGTACGGCCGCACCGTACGTGCCCGCGCGCGCCGTACGTGCCCGCGGGCCGTACGTGTCCGCGGGCCGTGCGTGTCCGCGCGCCGTACGTGCCGGCGCGCCGTACGTGCCGCTCGGCCCGGGCAGGCGGGCGCGGGCCGGAGGCGCGGGGCCGGGGCCGGGCGGGTGTCAGGGGGCGGGCAGGACGACGGTGCGCGGGGTGCGGGGGGCTTCCTGCGGGGTGTCGGGGCCGGTGCCGGTGCGGAATTCCTGGGGGCTGACGCCGCGGACGCGTTTGAAGGCGGTGGAGAGGGCGAAGGCGGAGCTGTAGCCGACGCGCCGGGCGACGGTGGCGACGGTGGCGTCGGGTTCGCGCAGCAGGTCGGCGGCGAGTGCGAGGCGCCAGCCGGTGAGGTAGGCGACCGGGGGTTCGCCGACGATGTCGGTGAAGCGGCGGGCCATGGAGGCGCGTGAGACGCCGACTTTCAGGGCGAGTTCGGCGACGGTCCAGCCGTGGGCGGGGTTCTCGTGGAGGAGCCGCAGGGCGGGGCCGACGACGGGGTCGCCCTGGGCGCGGTACCAGGAGGGGGCGCCGCTGGCGGGGGCGGCGAGCCAGGTCCGCAGGACGCCGATGAGGAGCAGGTCCAGGAGGCGGTCCAGGACGATCTCCTGGCCGGGTTCGTCTTTGGAGATCTCCGAGGTGAGCAGGGTGACCAGGGTGTTGTCGGCGGCTTCGGCGGGGCGTACCAGGAGGGAGGGCAGGGCGCTGAGGAGGCGGCGGCCGATCTCGCTGGGGGCCTGGTAGGTGCCGCTGAGCATGACGGCGGAGCCGGCGTCCTGGAAGGTGTCGCCCCAGGTGCGGACGCCCAGTGCCATGGTGTCGGTGACGTCCTGGCCCTCTTCGGTGCTGCAGCGCTGTTCGGGGCCGACGGTGATCTGGACGGGGGTGGTGGGGGTGTCGGCGACGGTGTAGGGGTCGGGGCCGCGTACGACGGCGACGTCTCCGGGGCGGATGGGGACGGGGTCGCCGTGGTCGGGGATGAGCCAGGCGTCGCCGTGGACCATGGTGACCACGGAGAGCGGGGCCCGGTCTTCGACGCGCAGGGACCAGGGCGGGTTGAAGACGGATTTGAGGAGGAAGGCGCCCCGGGCTTTGGGGCCTTCGAGGAGGCCGGTCAGCGTGTCCATGCGTACATCCTCTCCGGGAGAACGGCGAAGCGCCCGCTCTCCCGCGGGGGACGGAGAATAGAGAGCGGGCGCCGTTCACGGGGGTGGTGCGGTTGGTGCGGTGGCCGTGGCGGCGTGGGGGGCGCCGGCGGGCGGGGTCTATGCCGATCCGCGGCCGTGGAGGGTCAGGGCGCGGCCGAGGGCGGCGAGGGCCGCCGTGCAGGCCGCGGTGCGTACGAGGTTGCCGGTGGTCCAGCGGCCGCCGAAGCGGGTGCGGGCGGCGGCGGCGTCGGCGCCGGCGCGGGCGAGCTGGTGGTTGAGGGGGATGTTGACGGCGGCGGTCACGGCCAGGGAGAGGCCGTAGAGGGCGAAGGCGGCCCAGCTCCAGCGGGCGGCGTCGGGGCGGCCGCCGCGCTGCTGCTGGACGGAGGCGACGCCGGTGGCGAGGAACGCGCCGAGGAACAGGAGGCCGAACAGGCCGTTGTCGATGGCCTCGTTGATGTTGCGCATGGCGGTGACGTAGGTGTGGTCGTCGCCGCGGCCCAGGCCCGGCATCACGGAGATGTCGAAGGCGAAGTAGAGGCCTGCCATCAGTCCGGTGCCGACCGTCGCCGCGACCAGGGTGACGGACTGGGTGGTCGTGGCTGTCACTTCAGGATTCCCTTCAGGGTGCGCTCGTAGCGCTTGTGCAGGAGCGTCGCCCCGATCAGGCGGACGGGCGGCGGGATGGTGGCGGAGACGTGGGCGACGGAGCGGCGTGGTGCGCCGTCGAACATCCAGGGCTGGAGGTGGGTCATCACGCGCATCGGGGCGCTGGCGACGACCTTGCGCTCCTCGGCGAGGTAGGCGCGTTCGCCGAGGCGTCCGAAGACGGGGAAGATGATCCGTTCCTCGTCGCGGAGGTGGTCGCGGAGCACCGACTCGAAGGTGTCGGAGGCGCGGACCAGGCCGTCGCCGCGGTGGGCGACGGCGGTGGAGACGGCGTCCATGGCGGCGTCGAGTTCCTCGTGGTCCTCGTGGAGTTCGCGGGCCTGGGCGTCGAAGTCGGGGTCCTTGCGGCGCAGTCCGGGCCACAGGACGTCGTCCTCGCTGGTGTGGTGCCATTCGATGGTCTCGCGCAGGCGCTGCCACCAGGGGGCGCCCGCCGCGTTCCATGCGGGGGCGGCGGTGCGCAGCCGGGCCGCGTCGCGCCGCATCGCGATGTGCATGAGGGCGAAGCCGTGGAAGTAGGGGGGCAGTGATTCCAGGCCGTGTTCGCTGGAGAACGACTTGGGTGCGGGCATGGCAGCCTCCTGCCGGTCGGTCGTGCGCGGTGCGCGTGTGCGTCCCCCGGGGTGTTCCGAGCACCGGGCGGCGGCCGTACCAGAGTCGCCGCCCGGTCAGGGAGTGACGGGGGTGCTGCCGGCGGTGCCGGCGGTGGGGTGGTCAGACGTTCCAGACTCCCGCGGCGGCCGCGTCGCGGGCGAATTCCGCGAAGTCCTTGGGCTTGCGGCCCAGGGCTTCCTCGACGCCGTGCACCAGGTGGGCGTTGCGGCCGTCGAGGATCATGGTGAACAGGTCGGCGAACTCCTCGGGGAGGTCGTTCTCGCGCAGGACGGCGCGGTACTCCTCGTTGGTGACGGAGATGTACTTGATGTCGCGTCCGGTGGCCTTGGACAGTTCGGCGGCGACGTCGGTGTAGCTCAGGAGGCGGGGGCCGGAGAGCTCGTAGGTCTTGCCGATGTGCTTGTCGTCGGTGAGGGAGGCGACGACGACGTCGGCGATGTCGTCGGCGTCGACGAAGGCCTCCACGGCGTCCCCGGTCGGCAGGGCGATCTCGCCGGCGAGTACGGGCTCCAGGAAGAAGCTCTCGGAGAAGTTCTGGTTGAACCAGCTGGAGCGGACGATGGTCCAGTCGGCGCCGGACGCCTTCAGGTTGTCCTCGCTGACCTCGGCGGCCTCCTCGCCGCGGCCCGAGAGCAGGACCAGGCGGCGGGCGCCCTTGGCGACGGCGGCCTTGGAGAACGCGCCGACCTGCTCGGCGGCGCCGGGGAAGGCGAGGTCGGGGTAGTAGGTGACGTAGACGCGGTCGACGCCCTCCAGCGCGGCGTCCCAGGTGGCGGGCTCGTGCCAGTCGAAGGGGGGCTCGCCGGTGCGGGAGCCGATGCGGACCTGGCGGCCCTGGGCGGTGAGCTTGTCGGCGACGCGGCGGCCGGTCTTGCCGTGACCGCCGATAACGAGGGTGATCTGCGTGTTCTGAGTCATGAGTACAGTCAAGTCCAGTCTCGTGAGACGGGCCATAGCCACAAAGCTCAGTTCCATGTGCGTGCGTCTACGAGTGGTGTCCCGGAGCGCGACGGGGAGAGTGTGGCTTCGGCATGAGCCAGGGAATCGTAGGCATGCCCCGCGGGGTCGGGCCATAGCCTTCCGAGTCGTCCTCGACTCTTCGTGGAGCGGTCTTCGAGAGGGTCTTGAGCGGGCTGCGACCGGGTGCCGGGCGGTTGTGTGCGGCGGGACTTGAGCGGTTCTCCGGTGGGGCCGGGCACGATCGGCGCCGGAGTACCGACCCGCTCGCTGGAGGCCGTATGAACGCCACTCCGGACCATCCGGAGCTCGACCGGTTGTCTGCCGACCTGGCCGGTCTGCTCGGACGGATCGGGCTCGACCCGGCCGGCGGGTGGCCGGTGCGCCGGGACCGCATCGACATCCGTTTCGCGGCTGCGGCCGCACGCCATCCGGGGCGGGTCGCCGCCCGTGACGGGGAGGGGCAGGCGACCTATCTGGAACTGGAGTGGCTGGCGGACGACATCGCGCGGCGCCTGTCGGGGCGCAGTGGTCCCGGTGGGGCGGTCGCGGTGCGGGTGCTGCGCTCGTGTGAGGCGGCGGCGGCCGTGGTGGGCGTGCTGCGGGCGGGGGCGGCGGTGTTGCCGCTGGAGCCCGGGCACAACGCGGGGCTGCAGGAGTTCTTGATGCGTGACGCGGGGGCCGGGGTGGTCGTCTCGGACGGCGGGCTGCTGCGTGAGGAGATCCCGGTGGCGAAGGCGGGCCGGTTCGTCATCGCGGTCCGGCCGCAGGCGGCGGTGCGCCGGGAGGTCGCCCCGGACACGGCGTTCCTGGCGCTGCCGGCGGCCGGTGCTCCGGGCCGGGCGGTGGCGGTGCGGCCGGTGACCCACCTGGACGTGCTGTCGTGGGTGGACGGCTGTGTGCCGGTGCTGGGGGTGGGGCCGCAGGACGTGTGGGGTTGCGTCCACTCGCTGAGCCTGGACCTGGGCATGCGGGAGCTGTGGGGTCCGCTGCTGTCGGGCGGGTGCGCCGTCGTGGTGGACCGGGACACGGCGGGTGATACGGGCGGCTTCGCCCGGCTGCTGGCGGAGCGGGGGGTGACGGTGGTGACGCAGCTGCCGTCGGCGTTCGCGCGGCTGGCGGCGGTGGCGCGGCCGGGGAGCCTGCCGGAGCTGCGGCACGTCCTGCTGGCGGACGAGCCGGTGGACGCGGGCGTGGTGGCCGGCTGGCGGTCCGCGGGGATCGCGCCGGGTGCCGTGGTGCGGGACGTGTCGGGGGCCGCGACGGTGCTGTGAGGCGTACGTGAGGGGCCCCGGGCGGCGGTCGCCGTCCGGGGCCCCTCACGTACGCCCTCGCGCGTGCCCTCGTGCGTGCTGTCGCGCGTGCTCTGCCGGGGGGGCGTTGGTGTGTCCGGTGCGGGCTGCCGGGCGGGCTGCGGGGTTCAGGCGTTGCCCATGCCGCCGCAGACGTTGAGGGCCTGGGCGGTGATGGAGGCCGCGAGGTCGGTGGTGAGGTAGCCGACGAGGCCGGCGACCTCTTCGGAGGTGGAGTAGCGGCCCAGGGGTATCTTCGCCTCGAACTGCTCCTGCACGTACTCCTCGGTGGTGTCCCAGACCTGTGCGTAGCCGCTGCGCACGCGGGCGGCCATGGGGGTCTCCACGTAGCCGGGGCAGACGGCGTTGACGGTGGTGCCGGTGGGTGCGAGTTCCTTGCCGAGGGCCTTGGTGAAGCCGATCACGGCGTGTTTGGAGGCGGAGTAGGGGGCGCCGAGCAGGACGCCCTGCTTGCCGGCGGTGGAGGCGATGTTGATGATGCGGCCCCAGGGCTCGGAGCCCAGGCCGCCGTTGTTGAGGACTTCGCGGGTGAGCCGGAAGACGCTGTTGAGGTTGGTGTCGATGACGTCGTCCCACAGCTCGTCGGTGATGCCGGCGGTGGCGCCGCCGCCGCTGCGGCCGGCGTTGTTGACCAGGATGCTGACGGGTTCTCCGTACGCCGCGACGGCCGCGGCGACCAGGGCCCGTACGGCGGCCGCGTCGCGTACGTCGGCGGCGGCGCCCTCCGCGCTGAAGCCCTCGGCCTGCAGGTCGGCCACGGTCTGTTTGACCGCGGTCTCGGTGCGGGCGCAGAGGAACACCCGGTGCCCGCGGGCGCCCAGGTCGCGGGCGACGGCCAGGCCGATGCCGCTGGTGGCCCCGGTGACCAGTGCCACGGGCCTTTCGGGGGCCTTGTCGATCGCCTTCACCGTCATTCCTCGTATCCCTTCATCGTCGCCAGGACGCTCTGAGCGTGCCGGGGGGCACTCGGGGCGTGGCGGAAGGCGGATGGAGGCGGCGGGGGCGGGGCGTGCCGGCGCCCCGCCGGGGGTGTCCGCGGCGGGGCGGGAGGGTCCGTCCGGCGGGTGGGGGGTGTGCCGGGCGGGGTTCAGCGGCCGCGCCAGGAGCCGGGGCGGCCGGGGCGGGGGGCGGCCGGGGCGCGGTCCCAGAGGGAGGGTTCGGTGCGCGGGGCCGGGGGCGGGGGCGGGGGCCGGTCGAGCAGGGCGGTCAGGACCGCCAGGAGGGCGGCGGTCTCCTCGGCGGCGGGCCGGCCCCGGATGATCCTCCAGGCCGGCGCCGCACCGGACACCGGCCCGGGGCCGGGGGCGGGGCCGGGGGCGGAGGCGGGGGGCGGCGGGGGGTGCCCCGCCGGCGCACCCGCGGCTGCCGCTGTGGTCTCCGGCGTGGTCGCTGCCGCGGTTGCTGCCGTAGCTTCTGCCGTGGTCGCTGCGGCGGCGGGGGCGCTCATACGGGCGGGTTGCCGTGCTTGCGCGACGGCAGGTCGGCGTACTTGGGGCGGAGCATCGCCAGGGCGTCGACGAGGACCGAGCGGGTCTCGCCGGGGTCGATGACGTCGTCGACGAGGCCGCGTTCGGCGGCGTAGTAGGGGTGCATGAGCTCGGCCGTGTACTCCTTGATCTTCTGTGCGCGCATCGCGTCGGGGTCGGCGGCGGCGGCGATCTCCCGGCGGAAGATGACGTTCGCGGCGCCTTCGGCGCCCATGACGGCGATCTCGTTGGTGGGCCAGGCCAGGGCGAGGTCGGCGCCGATGGAGCGGGAGTCCATGACGATGTACGCGCCGCCGTAGGCCTTGCGCAGGACGAGGGAGATGCGCGGGACGGTGGCGTTGCAGTAGGCGTAGAGCAGTTTGGCGCCGTGGCGGATGATGCCGTTGTGTTCCTGGTCGACGCCGGGCAGGAAGCCGGGGACGTCGACGAGGGTGACGAGCGGGATGTTGAAGGCGTCGCAGAACTGCACGAAGCGGGCGGCCTTCTCGCTCGCGTGGATGTCCAGGACCCCGGCGAGGCTGGCGGGCTGGTTGGCGACGAAGCCGGTGACGTGGCCGTCCATCCGGGCCAGGGAGCACACCACGTTGGTGGCCCAGGCGGGCTGGATCTCGAAGTGGTCGCCGTCGTCGACGACTTCCTCGATGACCTTGCGGATGTCGTAGGCCTGCTGGGGGTTGGCGGGCACGATCCGCGACAGCGCGTCGGTGCGCCGGCCGGGCCGGTCGGCGCCGTGTTCGCGCGGCGGGGTCTCGCGGTTGTTGGCGGGCAGCAGCGAGAGCAGGTGCCGTACGTCTTCCAGGCAGCTCGCCTCGTCGTCGTAGGCGAAGGCGGCCACGCCGGAGACCGCGGCGTGGACGTCGGCGCCGCCGAGGCCGTTGTGGGTGATCTCCTCGCCGGTGACGGCCTTGACGACGTCGGGGCCGGTGATGAACATCTGCGAGGTGCCGCGGACCATGAACACGAAGTCGGTCAGGGCCGGGGAGTAGGCCGCGCCGCCCGCGCAGGGGCCCACCATCACGCTGATCTGCGGGATGACGCCGGAGGCGCGGGTGTTGCGCTGGAAGATGCCGCCGTAGCCGGCCAGCGCGCAGACGCCCTCCTGGATGCGGGCGCCGGCCCCGTCGTTGAGGGAGACCAGCGGGGCGCCGGTCGACTCGGCCAGGTCCATCACCTTGTGGATCTTCTCCGCGTGGGCCTCGCCGAGGGCTCCGCCGAAGATGCGGAAGTCGTGCGCGTACACGAAGACGGTACGGCCCTCGACCGTGCCCCATCCGGTGATCACCCCGTCGGTGTAGGGGCGTTTGTCCTCCAGTCCCAGGCCGCTGGCGCGGTGCCGGCGCAGGGTCTCGATCTCGTGGAACGAGTCCGGGTCGAGCAGCAGGGCGATCCGCTCGCGGGCGGTGAGCTTGCCCTTGGCGTGCTGGCGTTCGGTGGCCCGCGCGTCCGGGCCGGCCAGCGCCAGGGCTTTGATGCCGGCCAGTTCGGCCGCGCGGTCCAGGACCGGCAGGGGTGGCGCGTCGCTCGTGGTCATGTGGCTCCTCCAGGTCTGGGGCCGGATCCGGCCACCGTCGCGTGCGGGGCTCAAGACATCGTGGAAGTCCGCTCGAGCCCGGCACGAGAGGGGGGTTGGGCGGCCCCGCGGTCGGCTGTTCGGTCATCCGGCGGCCGGGGCGGGCCGCCCGTTCGGCGGTTTCGGGGTGGCTGAGGGGGGCGGGTGGCTGTGGGGTGTGGGGCTGTGGGGGGCGTTCTCAGGTCGCGCGGTGCAGGGTGAGGTGGCCGCGCCGGACCGTGCGCACCGCGTACGGGGACGGCCGCCCGGAGCCGGCGCCGGCTGCTGCCGCGGCGGCGAGGGCCGGTCCGGGGGCCTCGGGGGTCAGGGGGCGGCGTTCCTCGCGCAGGGCGTCCCGCAGGGCCCGCGCGAAGTGGTCGACGTCCTGCTCGGTGGTGGCGGAGCCGACGGACGCGCGGACGGCGGGGCCGCCGGCCGCGGCCGGGTGGAGCGGGTGCTCCTGCGCGACGGTCTTGGCCAGGACGGCCCCGTGGCGGGCCAGGGCGCGGCGCAGGCGGGCGGCGGGGACCTCGTGGTGGCGGAAGGCCAGGATGCCGGCCCGGTCGCGGCCCGCCGGGAGGAGTTCGATGCCCGGGGTCCGCTCCAGGACGGCGCGCAGCCGCGGCAGGAGGTCCCCGCGGGGCGGGGGCGCCGCGGCGTGGTGGGCCAGGGCGGTGTTCAGCGCGGCGACGGCGGCGGGCTCCGGCCCTACCGGCCGGCCGGCGGGGCTGCGGTAACCGCCCGGGGCGGCGGGGAGGGTGGCGGGGGTGGTCCAGGTTCCGGGGCGGGTGTAGGCGAACCCGGTGTCCTGCGGGCCGCGCAGGAACCTCCAGCCGTCGGCGGTGAGCAGGTCGCAGCCGATGCGGGGGGCGTCGAGGGGGAGGCGGCCGGCGGAGTGGGAGGCGTCGAGGGCGTAGCGGGCGCGGTGGGGGGCGAGGATCCGGCCGATCTCCTCGACCGGGTTGGCGGTTCCGCAGGCGGCGCTGACGTGGACGGCGCTGACGAGGGCGACGTCGGGGCCGATGCGGGCGCGCATCCAGTCCAGGTCGAGGTCGCCGTCGGTGCGCAGCGGGACGACGTCCAGGTGGCAGCGGGTGCGGTCGCGCAGGGCCTGGAGGGTGGCGAGGTGGGCGACGCCCTCGTGGGGGGTGGTCCAGATCCGGTCGCGGGGGCCGGGGTCCAGGCGGGAGACGAAGGCGTCGAAGGCGTCGGCGGCGCTGGTGACCGGGAGGGTGTCGCCGGCCGGTACGCCCAGGAGGCGGCCGAGGCGTTCGCGGACCGGGGGGCCGCCGGCGGCGGCGAGGTGCTCCTCCAGTGCGCGGGCCCCGAAGCGGTCGTCGCGGGCGGTGCAGTCGGCGAGCACCGCGCTCACGGCGGCCGGCATCGGGCCGGTGCCCGCGGTGTCCAGGTGGGCCGTTCGCTGTCCGTGGTGCGTCGGCGCGTTCATGTGGGGCCTCCCCCGCTGTCGGCCGCGGCACGTCCACGGCCCCGGTGTTCCACGTATTGCCATCACGCTTGGCAATACATTGCCCAGCCGCCGGGGTTTTTGGCAATGTCCGCTCCGGTGAAACTCCAGCCGGGGGTTCTTGGCACATTCCGGCAAGACCGGGACCGGCTCCCGGCATGTCAATGTCTGTGCAGGTCAGGGTGGTTGAGGTGGTTCTTCGGGGGTGGGCGGGGGTGGATTTCGGGGGGTGTTACGGCCCGTGCTCCAGCATTTCTCCAGTGATTGACGAGTGAATTCCGAGCGGATGTTGCCAATCTTCTTGGCAGAAGACTTGCCAAGCAGGATCACGAAGTTGCCCTGGAGGGGTCACCATGAGGAACATCGCCCGCGTCGTCGCCACCGCCGCTCTCGCCACGGCCGCCGTCCTGGCCGCGGGTGGCGTGGCCGCCGCCGACGGCGGCGGCTCCATCGACTGGCCGGTCCCGCCGGCCTCGGTCTCCGCCGCGCCGCAGGCCGGTCCCGCGGCCGCCCCGGCGGCCGGCCGCATCGACTGGCCGTAGCCGGCCCGCTCCCCCGGCCGCCGGTCCGCCGTACCCGCCGTATCCGCCGGCTTCACGCCCGCCCGTACCCGCGCCCGTGCCTGCCCGCGCCTGCCCGCGCCCCGTGTGTGTTCCGTACGCCGCCGTCCGCTCAACGCCTGTGGTTGGAAGGCGACTTGAGGCCCGCTACAGGAAGGGGATGGGCGGTGTCCACCCCGGCTAGCGTGCCCGCAACGGGGGCAGTTCCCTGGCCATCTGGGAAAAACAGCCAGGGGACTCGACGAGTACGGAGGAGACCATGAGGATTCGGGTGCTGGGTCCGTTGAGTGCCGAGGTCAACGGGGGGTCGATCGTCCCGACCGCGGGCAAGCCCAGGCAGGTGCTGTCGCTTCTCGCGCTCTATCCCGGGCGTGTCATGCCCGTGCCCACCCTCATGGAGGAGATCTGGGGGACGCAGCCGCCGCAGAGCGCGCTGACGACCCTGCAGACGTACATCCTCCAGCTGCGCCGCCGCCTGGGCACCGCGATGGGGCCCGACGCGCCCGGCGGCGCCAAGGAGGTCCTCGCCACCCGGCACGGCGGCTACCTGCTGCAGATACCCGAGGACAGCGTCGACGTGCACGACTACGAGCGTCTGGTGCGCGAGGGACAGGCCGCCTTCGAGACGGGCGACAGCCAGGTCTCCGCCGACCGCCTGCGGGCCGCGCTGGACCTGTGGCGGGGCCCGGCGCTGGTCGACGTACGGGTCGGGCCGATCCTCGACATCGAGGTGATGCGGCTGCAGGAGAGCCGCCTGGTGACGGTGGAACGCCGCATCGACGCCGACCTGCGGCTGGGCCGCCACAGTGAACTCCTGGCCGAACTCGCCGATCTGACGGCCCGCCACCCCCAGCACGAGGGACTCCACTCCCAGGTCATGGTCGCCCTCTACCGCGCCGGACGCCAGGCCGGCGCCCTGGACGTCTACCGCAGACTCAGAGCCCGCCTCATCGAGGACCTCGGCGTGGAGCCCTCACCGCAACTGCAGCGCCTGCACCAGGCGATGCTCGCCGTCGACCCCGCCCTGGACGTCCTCGCCGGACCGCGGCGGACCTCCACCTTCGACCTCTTCGCCGCCTAGAGCACCCCTGGCGCCCCTCCCCCGCCCGGCCGGGACCGGCCGGGCGCCGACCCGGCGGGCCGGGCGCCGTCAGGGGCGCCGTGCCGGCAGGGCCGCGAGGCCGCGGGCGAGCGCGTCCGCGCTGTCCCCGGGACCGGCGAGGCCGGTCATGACCACGCCCACCGGGACGCCCCCGGCGTCCGCGAGGAGCCGCGCGAGAGCGTACGCCGCGCCCGCTCCGGGGCCGCACCCGCCCAGCACCAGCCGCCCGCCGGGCCCCCGCAGGCCGGCCAGCGCCGCGGGGACGGCGGTGTACGGCGGCCCGTCGCACTCCAGCACGACGATCCTCTCGGGGCCGCGGTGGCGGCGGGCGAACAGGGCGTAGGCGCCGGCCGTGACGCCCGGGGCCGCGAGCAGGCAGACCACGCCGGCCGAGGGCTCCCCCGGGCGCAGCGTGTCCAGGGCGGGGCGCCGGGGTGCGGGCGGGCGGGGGGCCATGGCGGGGGGTTCGGTGCCGGCGAGGAGGTCCAGGGCCCGGCCGGCGGTGCAGTGGGGGCCGGTGAGGCCGGGCAGGCCCCGCAGCAGGGTGGTGCACTGGGCCAGGAGCGCCGAGGCGTCCGCGTCGGCCAGGCGCGCCCGGTCGTAGACGGCGTCCAGGAGCAGTGTGCCGTCGTTCTCGTGGCGGGCGCCGACCGTGACGGGCAGGGCGGTGGCGGTGCCCGCGGTGCGCGGCGGGCCGGCGGTGACGCCGCGGGCGGCCAGTTCCGCGCGTACGGCGGGCGGGAGTTCGGCCGGGGCGGTGAAGGAGACGGCGCTCTCGGCGAGGTGTGCCGGGCCGGGCCGGCCGGTCCAGGCGCGGATGAGGTCGGCGCTGACCCACGGGTAGGCCGCCAGGTCGAGCAGGGCGTCGCGTACCTGGTGCAGGAGGTCTCCCAGGGGCGCCGCCGGGTCGACCCGCACCGTCACCGGCAGGGGTCCGGCGGGCGGTCCGGGCAGGCCCGCGGCGCCGGGCAGGGCGGTGTCCCGGCCGTGGAGGCGGACCGCGAACGTCACCCGCAGGGGGCCGGGCCGGCCGGCCGCCCGGTACAGCAGCAGGGCCCAGGCCGCGTGCAGGGCGCTGCTCTCGCCGGCGCCCCGGTCGGCGGCCCAGGACCGCAGGCGGGAGCTGTGCGGCTCGCCGAGGCGGCGGCGCAGGCGTCCGGCGCCGCTCTGGCCGGTGCCGGGGCCGGGCCGGCCCGCCGCGGTCGCCGGGCGGGCGGGGGGCGCGGTGCGCGTCCACAGCTCGCGGGCGCCGGTGCTGTCCTGACGGGCCAGCCAGCGGGCGTGGTCGCGCAGGTCGGGGCGGCGTTCGCCGCCCGGCAGGCGGCCCCCGGCCAGGTAGGCGCGGTAGAACTCGCGGAGCAGGAGGTGGACGGCGTCCTCGTCGAGCAGGGCGCGGTGGCAGGTCAGCAGGACCCGGGCGGGTTCTGCCGTCCGTCCCTCCAGGACGCTCAGGCGCAGCAGCGGCGGGCGGGAGGGGTCCAGGCCGCGGCGGCGGTCGGCTTCGAGGAGGTCCTGCCAGGCGGTGGTGGTGCGGGTGTGGTGGGTGATGTCGACGGTGGCGCGGGGGTGCAGGACCAGGCGGGGCAGCGCCGTCCAGTCGAAGGCGGCCCGCAGGACCGACTCGCGTGCGGACAGGGACTGCCAGGCCGCGCGGAAGCGGTCCCGGTCCAGGGGGCCGGACCAGTTCCAGTGCACCTGTTCCAGGTCGCCGCCCCGGCCGGGAGGGCCGGCGGCGCAGTCCAGGAGCAGCTCGCGCTGGTACCCGGTCAGGGCCACGGGGTCGCCGGCTCCCGGTCCGGGGCCCAGGAGGTCGGCCAGCAGTCCGGGGCGCAGCGGGGCGGGGGCGGGTTGCGCGGGGGCCGTCGGGGGCGTGCCCGGCGGGGGGTTGCCGGGCAGGAGGCGCAGGGTGTGCCGGCCGGGTCCGCGGCCCTCCAGGGCGAGGTGGGTGCGGCGGTGGCGGCCGGCGATCCACGCGGCGAACCGTTCGGCGTGCGCGTCGTCGGGCAGCCCGCGCAGTTCCAGGGTGAGGACGCCTCCGGGCGCGCCCGGGAGCACCTCGTGCACCACCGCGAGGAGCGTCCCGGGACCGTCCGCGGTGCCCGTACCGCTCATCCGGTCCCCCGGACGGTGCGGGCCGGCGGGCGGGTGCGGCAGTGCCCCTCAGGCCCCGGCACGGACACGGTCCGGCGGGCACGGCGGGCACGGCGCGAGGGGCGGCAGGGTCGGGCCGGACCGGCCGTGCGGGCGGGACCCGCCGTGCGGGCCGGGCGGGGTGTGCGGGCGGGACCCGCCGTGCGGGCGGGGCGGGGTGTGCGGGCCGGACCCGCCGTGCGGGCGGGGCGGGGTGTGCGGGCCGGTAGCTGTGGCGGGTTCCCTCGGGTTCACGGCGTACGCCCTCCCTCGCCCCGGCCGGAGGTGACCGGTCGCGGGAAGCGTAGTAGCGCCCCGGGTCCGGGCCCCTGTTCCTCGAGCGGGCCTGCAGCGCCCCGCGAACCGGCGTCGACCGGCGCCGGCGGCCCGGCCGGACCGGCAGAGACGGCGGGGGCGTCCGGGACGGGCAGGGCGCCGGCGGGGGCGGCGGGGCGGTGGTGGTGGGCCTCGCTGACCAGGTAGCGGCCCTGGACGAGGTGTCCGGCCACGCTCCAGTGCCCGGCCGCGAACCCCGCGGTGCCCGGCAGCGGGGCCGGGGTGAGGCGGCCGCGGTCGTCGCGGGTGAACCCGAAGCCGGTCAGGGGGATCCCGCTGCCGGGGCCCAGCGCCCGGGCGCAGGCCTCCTTCAGGCCCCACAGCGCCAGCAGGCGGGCCCGCCGCTCCTCCTCGGGCAGCGCGGCCAGCGCCGCGCCCTCCTGCGCGGTGCACACCCGTTCCAGGAGCGGTCCGAAGGCGGTGTCGCGGTCGGTGTGGCGGGCGTGGACGCCGATCGGGCCGGTGCGGCTGACGCCGACCACGATCAGCTCCCCCGCGTGTGCCAGGGCGACCTCCGCCTCCCCGTCCGGGCCGCGCAGGACGTGCCGTGCGCCGGGGCCGCGGTCCGGGTCCGGGTCCAGGGTGTGCGCGGGTACGTTCAGGGCGGCGGCGGCCGCGTACTTCGCCACGGCGCGGGAGACGGCGAACCGGATCCGCCCGGCCGCGGCCGGGGTCTGGCGGTAGCGCGGCCAGTCGTCGCCGAGCAGCGCGCGCAGCGCGGGGTCCAGGAGCACGGCGGTCAGCCACTGCCCCCACGTCGTGCACACCACGGCCCGGCCGGTGTCGTCGAGGCGGTCGCCGACCTCGTCCCAGGGGCCGTCCGGGCCGGGGACGTGCAGGGGTGCGCCGGGCGCGGGTGCGGCCGGCGCGGCGGCGTGTGCGGCGGGAGCTCCGGGCGGGCCGGAGCGGGCGGGGTTCATCCGCGGCCTCCTTCTCGTGCGCGTACTCGCGTGCCCCTCATGTACCCCTCACGTACCCGTCAGGTCCCCGTCCCCGCCCGCGCGTTCCCGGACGTGGCTGCGCCCGCCCGCGCGTTCCCCTGCCTGCCCGTGCCCGTCCGCGGGTGCTCATCGCAGGCGGCGGACCGTGTTCTGGGCGTGCCAGCGGGCCAGGCGCAGCGTCTGGGCGCCGGCCCGTCCCAGCCAGGTGCGCACGTACCGGCGGGCCTCGGCGAGGCCGGTGCCGGGGCCCAGGACCTCTTCGACGGCCTCCTCGCGGAGCATCACCTGCCGGGCGCAGACGGCCCGTACGCCGTCGCCGTCCGGTACCAGGGACCACTCGCCGCTGTGTGCGGCGATCAGGCGGGGTGTCACCAGTTCCTTGTAGACGATGCGGGCGGCGGAGGGGAAGCACAGGCGTACCGCCCGGGTGGCGAGGGTGCGGCCGTCGGGGGTGGCGCAGGTGTCGACGGAGGCGATCTGCACGCCGGGGGTGTCCTCGACGACGGTGGCGGTCTCCACGTGGGGCAGGCGTTCGGGCCAGTCCGCGATCCGGTAGAGGAAGTCGTAGGCCGACTCGGCGGGGCCGGTGAGGTGCACGCTGTCCTCGAAGGACAGCAGGGTGGCGTCCAGGTGTTCCCAGCGTTCGGCGATGTCCTTGAGGTGGGCGAGTTCGGCGGCGGGCTCCTGCTGCCACTGGTGGCGGCTGCGGGCGCTCTCGGCGGCGGGCAGGTGTTCCAGGGTGCGGTCCTGGCGCAGGGTCAGCACGGAGCGGTCGTCGTCGAGGGCGCGGACCGTCCAGGTGCCGGTGGTTGCGGCGCCCGGGAGGGCGGTGTCCTCGCGTTCGAACTCGACGGTCCTGGAGTGCGGGTGCAGTACCCGGCGCAGGTGGAAGGAGCGGACCCGTTCGCCCGTCACGTCCCACAGCCGCAGCCGTTCGCGCACCCCGTCGAAGTCGATCCGCTCGACGTGGACGGGTGAGGGCAGCAGCAGCGGCCAGCGCACGGCGTCGGCCAGCAGGCCGTAGACCACGCCGGCCGGGGCGGCCACCGGCACGGTCTGCTCGCTGGTGTGCACGCGCTGCGAGGACATGGACCGGCCCTTTCCCTGGTCGTCGGTGCGGCTGTACTCCAGCCTGCACCAGGGGACTCGAGGCTTCCTCAACCCCCGGCGGCGGGCGCGGCGGAAGGCGCGAGGGGTGCGGGGGCTGCGGCGGGTGTGGAGGCTGCGGGGGCTGCGGCGGGTGTGGAGGCTGCGGGGGCTGCGGGGGGTGTGGAGGCTGCGGGGGGTGTGGGGGTGCCGGCCTGGGTGAGGGCGTCGGCCAGGACCCGCCAGATCTCGGCGGCGAGGTCGATGTTGGCGTCGTCCTGGGCCTGTTGGGCCAGGGTCCGCAGGCCCTGTACGCCGGCGGGGTCGCCGCCCAGGATCAGCAGCTGGTGGCGCAGTATCTCCAGCCGTACCTGGCCGCGGTAGGTCATCCGGGGCTGGTCGGCGGCGAGTTCGGCGAGCAGGGTGCGGGCCTGGTCGTAGCGGCCGGTGGCGAAGGCGAGGTCGGCTTTGAGGGCGGTGAGGTCCTGCCGCAGGGCGGGGGTGCCGGCGAAGGCGAGGGCGGCCTCGGCCTCGGCGGCGCGGCGGCCGGCCCGGACGGGGTCGGCGGGCAGCCGCTGCAGGTGCAGGCGGGCGGTGGTCAGGCGCAGCCGGATCCACAGGATGAGGTCCTCCTGGCTGCCGAAGCGGTCCAGGGCCTCGTCCAGGCAGGCCTGCGCGCCGGCGTAGTCGCCCTGGCGGGCGCGGACGGCGGCGGAGGTCCACATGGCCTCGGCCCACAGGGCGTCGGTGCGGCCCTCGACGAGGGCGGTCAGCTCGTCGGCGTACACGCGGGCGTCGCCGACCCGGCCGGCCTCGGCCTGTACGGAGACCAGGGCGAGCAGGGCGGCGGCCCGGTCCTCCACGCCCAACTGCTCGCCCAGGGCGATGCGGTGGGCCTCGACGGCGGCGTCCAGGGCGGGGGTGATCTCGCCGATGGAGCGCAGGCAGCGGGCGAGGCGGGTCAGGCCGCGGACGCGCAGCTCGCTGACGTCGACTTCCTCGCCGACGGCGACGAGGCGGGTGAGGTGGTCGCGTTCGGCCGTGTGGTCGCCCTGGAGGCGGGCGGCGCGGGCCAGGAGCCACAGGGCCTGCCAGCGCAGTACCGGGCTTTCGTGGCCCTCGGCGGCCAGGGCCCGGCGCAGTGCCTCGGCGGCGTCGTGGGAGCCGGTGGACGCGGCGAGGGTCAGGGCGTGGGCGAGGGAGCCGGTGGCCTGTTCCCGGAAGTCGCCGGGCTCCAGGCCCAGCCGGCCGGCCAGGTAGTCCACGGCGCGGTCGGTGGGCTGGCGTGCGCCGGATTCCAGGCGGGAGAGGTAGCTGGTGGACATGCCCTCGCCGGCCAGCGCGGTCTGTGACAGGCCCCGGGCCGTCCGCAGCCTCCTGAGGCGGTGTCCGAACGCGGGCTGTCGCAGCATGGGCATCCCTGGGGTCGCGGGGAAACAATTCTGTCGGGTAACCGGCACCGAGCGTAGGGGCGGCGGCAACACGCGGGCAAACCTTTGCCACCGGTTGCCCGCCCGTCTCGTGCGGACGTCGTGCGTTCCTTGAGCGGTTCTCGACCGGGTCGAGGCAGACTCTCCAGAACCGGCCGTCGGACCGGCCGTTGACCTGCTCTTCCCGCAATTCAGCGCCTTGGAGTCGACGATGAGGCCACCGGCGTGCGCACCGCACGTGTCCCGGACACCCGCAGCACACGCCCCGCTCCCGCCGGCCGCGGCCCGGACACCGGGACGGGCCCGCGGCGTGTACCCCGACGACGACATCGACTGGCCGTAGTGGCCGCCCCCCTGCCGCCCTCCCGGCGACCGTGCACGGGGCCCGGCGCGGGGCTCCGGCGCGGGGGGTACGGGGCTCTGGCGGGGGGGCCGGATTGCGCGGCCGGTGTACGGGGGGGCCGGCGCGGTTCGCGCCATATGATCACATGGCGGTATGACCACGAGGACGCTCTACCTGTTCTGTTCCGCCGCCCCGCCCGTCTTCGACGTGGCCCATGCGATCGAGGACGCCCAGACCCGCGGCTGGGATGTGTGCCTGGGGCTGACGCCCACGGCGGCGCACTGGGTGGCGGGGAGCCTGGACGGGCTGGCCGCGCTGACCGGGCACCCCGTGCGCTGGCAGTACAAGCTGCCCGGCGAGGACGACGTGTGGCCGGCGGCCGACGCGCTGCTGTTCGCGCCCGCCACCTTCAACACGGTCAACTCCTGGGCCCTGGGCCTGACCGACCGGTTCGTCGTCGGGGTGGCCGCCGAGGCCCTGGGCAAGGCCACCCCCGCCGTCGCCGTGCCCTGCACCAACAGCGCCCTGGCCGCGCACCCCCGGTTCGAGCCGTCCCTGGCCGTGCTGCGCGGCGCCGGCGTCGAGGTCCTCTACGGCGAGGGCGGCTTCACCCCCGGCCCGCCCGGCCAGGACGCCCCGCCGCACTTCCCCTGGCAGGCGGCGCTGGACGCCGTGGGCCGGGCGGGCACGGCCCAGGCCTGAACCCCCGCCCGGCCCCGGCAGACCCCGCCCCGCCCGGGGCGGGGACGGGACGGGACGGGGCGGGGTGGGGCGGGACGGACTGGGGGTGGGCCGGGTCGGGGTGGGGTGAGCCGGGGCGGGTGTGGGGTGTCAGGCGAGATCGCGGAAGAAGGCCCGTACGTCCCCGACGAGGAGATCGGGGACCTCCATGGCGGGGAAGTGCCCGCCCCGGTCGTAGGAGGTCCAGCGCACGATGTTGTCGGTGCGGGCGGCGATGTGCCGCAGCGGGATGAAGTTGTCGCGGGGGAAGTCGGCCAGCGCGGTCGGCGTGCGCGACACCTCGGGCGGCTGCCCGGCGTAGTCGGCGTGCGCCCGCTCGTAGTAGATCCGGGCGGCGGAACCGGCCGTTGCGGTCAGCCAGTACAGCATCACGTTGGTGAGCATCTGGTCGCGGTCCACCGGGCAGCGCGGATCGGCCCACTCGGTGAACTTCTCCCCGATCCAGGCCAGCAGCCCGGCGGGCGAGTCGTTCAGCCCGTAGGCGAGGGTCTGGGGGCGGGTCGCCTGGATGCCGGCGTACCCCTGCCGCTCGCGCGTCCAGGTCCGCTGGCGTTCCCAGGAGGCCAGCGTCCGCTCCCGCTCGACGCCCTCCAGCGCGGCCAGCTCCGCCGGGTCCGGCTCGGCGCTCGCCCCGGCGCCGGGCAGCAGGTTCAGGTGGACCCCGGTGACGTTCCCGGGCCGGATCCTGCCGAGCTCCCGCGAGATCGCGGCGCCCCAGTCGCCGCCCTGGACCCCGTACGCCGCGTACCCCAGGCGCTCCATCAGCACCCCGAAGGCCCGTGCGACCCGCTTGAACTCCCAGCCGCGTTCGCGGGTCGGCCCCGACAGACCGAAGCCGGGGATGGAGGGCAGCACCAGGTGGAAGGCGTCGGCCGGATCGCCTCCGTGGGCCCGCGGATCGGTCAGCGGGCCGGCGACCTGCTGGAACTCGACGAGGGAGCCGGGCCAGCCGTGGGTCATCAGCAGCGCCCTCGCGCCGGGTTCGGGCGAACGCAGGTGCGCGAAGTGCACCCGCGCCCCGTCGATGACGGCGGTGAACTGCGGCCAGGCGTTGAGGCGCTCCTCGGCGGCCCGCCAGTCGTAGCGGTGGCGCCAGTACCGGACGAGGTCGCGGGCCCGGCCCAGCGGCATCCCGTACGCCTCTCCCGCACCGGGCAGTTCGTCGGGCCAGCGGGTGCGGTCCAGGCGTACGGCCAGGTCGTCGAGGTCCGCCTGGTCCACGTGGAGGCGGTAGGGCATCGGGTCTTCGTCGGCGCGGTTCATATGCCCCGCATGCTAGGCGGCCCGCCTCACACGGCGTACAGGTCGAACGTCGAGCCGCGCCGCGCCCCCGCCTGCACGTCCAGGGCGGGGTCGACGGCGAGCATCGCCTGGTGCAGGCGCTGCAGTTGCGGTGAGGGCTCCACGCCGAGGTCCTCGATGAGGCGGGCTCTGAGTCTGCGGTAGACGTCCAGGGCGCCGGCCTGGCGTCCGGCGCGGTAGAGGGCGACCATGACCTGGGAGTGGAGTCCCTCGTGCTGGGGGTGGCGGGCCGTCAGATCGGCGAGTTCGGCCAGGAGTTCACTGTGGCGGCCCAGCCGCAGGTCGGCGTCGATGCGGCGTTCCACCGTCACCAGGCGGCTCTCCCGCAGCCGCATCACCTCGATCTCCAGGACCGGGCCCAGGCGCACGTCGACCAGCGCCGGCCCCTGCCACAGCGCGAGCGCCGCACGCAGCGCCGCCGCCGCGCCCTCGTCGTCCCCCCGCCCGACCAGGCCGCGGCCCCGCACGACCAGACGCTCGTACTCGTGCACGTCGACGCTGTCCTCGGGTATCTGCAGCAGGTAGCCGCCGTGCCGGGTGGCGAGGACCTCCTTGGCGCCGCCGGGGCCGCCCGGGCCCATCGCGGTTCCCAGACGGCGGCGCAGCTGGAGGATGTACGTCTGCAGGGTCGTCAGCGCGCTCTGCGGCAGGCCGGTGCCCCAGATCTCCTCCATGAGGGTGGGCACCGGCACCACCCGCCCCGGGTACAGGGCGAGGAGGGTGAGGATCTGCCGCGGCTTGCGGGCACTCGGAACGATCGACCCCCCGTTGACCTCGGCGGTCAACGGACCCAGCACCTGTATCTTCACGGTCTCCCCCGCACGTCGTCGCGTTCCCCTGGGTTGTTCGGCACCCCGCGCACGGGGTCTGGGCACGGGGTCCCGTACCCGTGTCCGGTGTCCGTGTCCGGTGTCCGTGTTGGATGCGGGTCACTTCGGTGTGGCGGTGTGGCCGATGGGTCGGTGTCCGGTGTGGCGGTGTGTCCGGTGTGGCGGTGTCGTGCGGTCCGGGCACGGTAGCGAGCCCCGGCCGGTGTCACCGGATCCTCGAGCCCCTTTCGAGCCCGCCTCCACGGGCGCGGCACAAGGGGACACCGAGGGGCCGGGGCCGTGTGCGGCCCGCCCGCCGGCTGGCCCCGGCCGATCCGCGACCGGCCGGTCCGCGACCGCCGGCGGGCGGGGGCCGGCGGGCGCGCGGCGGGCTGGCCGGCGGCTCCCGTGGCGGCGGGGACGGGCGCGCCAGCGGGGCGCTACCGGCGGGCGGCGGCGGGTGTCGGGGCCGGAGGCGGCCCCCGGGGTGTCCTGCGGCGGCGTGTCGCCGGGGGACGCGGCGTCCGGGCCGGCCTGGCCCGTACGGTTCCCGCCGCCCGCCGGCCCCGCACTCCGCGGTGCCGTACCCGGCCGCGTGTGACCCGGCGGTGCGGGTCCCGGCGGTGCGGGTCCCGGCGGTGCGGGTCCCGGCGGTGCGGGACGCTGTGGTGCGGGACCCGGCCGCGTGTGACCCGGCGGTGCGGGGCTCTCCGGTGGGGTGTTGCGGGGGTTCCCCGGGGTTGCGGGCGGGGGTGCCGTGTCCAGTGGCGCCGCCCACAGCGGCACCACGCTCCTGCCGTTCACGCCCACCGGGCCCCGGTCACCGGCTGCTCCGTACGGCTTGCGCGTCCGCGGGGCGGCCGTCCGGAGCGCCCACGGCATCCGGGGCGTCAGGGGTGTTGGGGGCGTCAGGGGTGTACGGGGTGTACGGGGTGTTCGCGGTCGCCGGGGTGTCCGGGGCGCGTTCGGCGCCGACGGCGGCCGCGGCCTGCGTGCGGTACTCCCGTGCCCGGCCCTCGGCCACGAGGGCGGGCAGCAGCAGGGCCCACAGCGCCGTCACCTTGCGCTGGAGTTCGCCGTAGGGCATCCCGGTGCCGGACATGACCTCGATCCCGCACGCGGCGGCCACGACCAGGGCCTGCGCGCCGTCCCAGGCGCGGCCCTGCGCGGAGAGTTCGCCCGCGTCCCGCGCCAGGCGCAGCAGGGTGGAGACGGCGGAGATCCACGCGGCGTGGAAGTCCACGACCGCGGGGCGGGTGCCGGCCGGTGCCCGTGGCGGTGCGCCGCACTCCTTGGTGATCCGGAAGCTCGCCGCGACGGCCGGGTCGGCATGGAGCGTCCACGCCAGCCAGTGCGTGGTGTCGATGAGGGCCTGCAGGGGCGGGACCCCGGACTCGCGCAGGGCCCGTACCGAGTCGTGCAGCAGCGCGCACCCGCGTTGCTGCACGGCTTCGGCGAGTTCGTCCTTGGAGGCGAAGTGGAAGTACAGCGCCCCTTTCGTCACTCCGGCCGCGCTCGCGATCTCTCCCAGCGTCGCGTTGGCGTAGCCGTTGCGGTGGAACATCTCGGCCCCGGCGTAGACCAGCCGCCTACGGGTCCGTTCCGACCTCTCCTGCACCGAGCCGTCTCCTCTCACCACCGACAGCGGGCCCCGCGGGCCCCGCGGCTTGCGAAGCCCGTGGGGCTCAGACGCGTACGAGCCGCTCGCCCCCGGAGTCCGCACCGGACCCGGCCTCGGTCAGGCTTTCGGGGCCCGCCATCAGGATGGAGCGCTGCAGGCGGCGCAGGGCCACCGACGGCTCCAGGCCCAGTTCGCGCACGAGGGTTCCGCGCAGCCGCTGGTAGACGTCCAGTGCCTCGCCGCGGCGGCCCGAGCGGTGCAGGGCGAGCATGAACTGGCCGTGGAGGTTCTCGTGCGTGCGGTATCGGCTGGCCAGGACCGTCAGCTCGGCCAGGAGTTCGCGGTGCCGGCCCAGCCGCAGGTCGGCGTCGATCCGCTGGTCCAGGGCGCACAGGCGCGTCTCCTCCAGCCGCCGGGTCTCCATGTCGAGCTGGACGCCGCCCTGTACGTCGGCGAACGCGGGCCCGGACCACAGGGCCAGGGCCTCGCGCAGCAGCCGGGCCGCGCCGGCGAAGTCCCCGGCGTCCATCGCCCGGTAGCCGGTCCCGGCGAGCCGGTCGAACTCCCTGACGTCCAGGGTGCCGCCGCCGCTGGAGAGGAGGTAGCCGCCGGGCAGGGTGGCCAGGACGTCCTTCGCGGTCCGCGCCGGGGCCTGCGGTCCGGGCCCGCCGTCGGGGCCGCCGTCGGGGCCGCCGCGTTCCAGGGCGGTCGCGATGAGGGCGCGTAACTGCAGGACGTACGTCTGGAGCGTCGTGCGGGCACTGCGGGGCGGTTCACCCGCCCACAGCTCCTCTATGAGGGCCGAGACGGGTACCACCTGATCGGCATGGAGGGCCAGGAGCGCCAGGACCTGCCGGGGCTTGGGGGCGGTCGGTGTGATGGAGAGTCCGTTCTCCCGCACAGCCAACGCGCCCAGTACATCGATGTCCACGCCGTACTCCCCTGTCCTTGGATGAGTCGCACCGCCAGTAGAAAACAGGACCGACGGTTTGTCAATATCAAACCGGTCGTGCTGTTTTTGATACCAGCGGGACGCCACCACCGCTCAAGTACCGCCCCTGAACAGGTCGTTCATCCGCCTCCGCATGAAGCGGAGGCGGCCCGGCACCCCTCGACCACCCCTCAACGCGGACAGGGGAACCCCCTCAACCCCACCACAAAGAGACCACACGGTCTGCTCTGCTGCCGGCCCGGCCCGGGAAGGACGGGCGGGTCCGGGAAGGACGGGCGGGGGCCGGCCGTCCGGGGCGTACGGCAACGGCGCACCGGGCGGGGGCGCGGCGGCGCAAGCCCCCTGCGGACGAACGGAGTCGGCGGGCGGGACGCGGTCGGGTGGGCGGGGCGGCAGGCCACAGGCACCGCGGCGGGACACCGGGCGGGGTTGCGGGGCGGGTGCCGGCGAGGCGTACGGCCAGGGTGCCGCACGGCGCGACAGACTCCGGGAGCAGGCGCGGGCGCCTCTCGGTCTGTCCGCCCGCCCCGTTCGGCCAACGGCTACCGCGGGATGCGCCACAGCCCCAACCGACCGCCCTCGGGCCCTCGGGCAGCCGGGCAGCCGGGCAGCCGGGCAGCCGGGCAGCCGGGCAGCCGGGCAGCCCAACGAGCCATACGGTCGAGCCGGCCCGGGCTCAGAGCCCGACTCCGACTCGGGGCCGGACCCCAGCTCTGCGCGCGAGCCCCGGCCCTCCGGGACAGGGTCCGGGTCCGGGTCCAACTCGGTCTGCAGGCCTGGGGCACTGACTCCGGCTCGAAGGCGGCTCCCGACCCCGGTGCCAACTCGGGGCCCCCGCCCGGGGACCCCGGTGCCAACTCGGGGCCCCCGCCCGGGGCCCTGACTCCGGCTCCGCCTCGGACACGGCTCCTGACCCGGTGCCGCCTCGGGACCCCGGGCCCGGGGCCGGCACCGGCACGGAACTCCGCGCCGAACTCAGAGCCCCCGCCCGGGGCCCGGACCGGGGGCTCCTCACCCGGGATCTGACTCCGCCTTCGGCTCGGGGCCCACTCCCGACCCGCCGGCACTCGGAACTCCGGCCTGGCGCCCGACGCCTGCACCAGCTCGGAACTCCAGCTCCAACTCAGGACTCCCGGCCCCGGGCCCGGCTCCCCGCCCGGGGCCTGACTCCGTCTCGGACACGGCTCCCGACTCGCCGCCACCCCGGCACCCTGACCTGGAACCCGGCTCAGGCTCCAGCTCGGGACTCCCGGCTCGGAGCCCGGCTCCGGCTCCCCGAGCGGGCCTCGACTCCGGCTCCGCCTCAGGGGCCCACTCCCGACCCGCCGCCACTCGGAACTCCGGCCTGGCGCCCGACGCCTGCACCAGCTCGGAACTCCGGCTCCAACTCGGGCCCCCCGGCCCGGGGCCCGGGGACGGCGGGGTTTCAGGCCGTCTCCGGGGTGCGGGGGGCCTCGGCGCGGCCGGCCGCCGATCCCTGGGGCAGCAGCGCGTCCAGGGTGCCGGCCGCCGCGAGCCGCGGCAGCATCAGCGACCAGAACCGGGTGAGGGTGTGGGGCGCGACCCAGTCCCGCTCGCCGGCACCCAGGACCTCCAGCCCCACCGTCGAGGCGACCACCGCACTCGCCGCGTCCCGCGCGCAGACCCCCTCGGCCAGGGCCCCCTCCCGCGCCGCGGCACCCACCGCCTCCTGGACCCACAGGGTCCACTGCCGCCGCAGGTCGACCCCGCTCCTGCGGGAGGCGTCCGCGCACAGCCCGTACCCGGCCCGTACCACCACGTCCCCCGCGAGCAGCGCCATCAGCGCGTGCGTGGAATCCACCAGCACCTGCAGCGCGTTCGGCCCCGGCGGCCCCCCACACCGGCCGGCCCCTCCCCCGCCCGCCACACCCAGCACACGGGAACCACCCCCCGCACCCGACCCGTCGCCCGCACCGGACCTATCGTCCGCACCCGGCGCCGCGGCCTCACCCGGCAGGCCCGCAACTCCCCCCGCACCAGGCCCGTCAGGGCCACCGGGCCCACCAGGCGCACCGGGCCCACCGGGCCCACCGGGCCCACCGGCCGCCGTGGCAGTCGCCGCCGTGCCGGCCGCTGTCGCCGTCGCGAAGGCGCGCCGGCCTGCGGTGATGTGCCGCAGGGCCTCGGCCGCACGGTCCTCGACGGCCTGGGCGAGCGCGGTCTTGCTCTCGAAGTGGAAGTGCAGACCGCCGGCGCTCACCCCGGCCCGGCGGCTGATCGCCGCGATCGAGGCGGTGACGAACCCCTGCTCGGCGAACACCTCCGCGGCCGCACGGACCAGAGATTCCCGCGTGCGCGCCGCACGCTCCTGCTTCGCCATGGAGTCTCCACAAACCGCCAACGCGGTTTGCCTCAGGGGGTACAAGATCTTCGCGGTCACAGTCGGCCTCCTCACCGGAGCCCGGCTCGCGTCCCGCTGGAGGCGCGGCCCGGCCGGCCGGAACCCGCCGCTCCGCCCCCGGCCGGCCGCCGCGCCGGGGGACGGCCCGGGCATCGCGTACCGCCGGGGGCTCCCGTACCTCCCGTACCCGCCGGACGCCGCGGAACACCGGCACGGGGCGCGGCACCGCGGTATTGCGCCCCGCAGGCGCGCCCCGCGCCCGCGCTCAGCCCTCCCGGCGGCGCGTACGGAGAAGGGGCGGGCTCAGGAGAACGCCGGGTCGGGCTCGGGCACCGGCCGCCCCGGCCCCGGGCCCATCTCCGCGGTCACGCGCTGCCCCCGGTCGGGGGCGATGTCCAGGCGCGCGAGCATCGCGGGCGTCGCGATGCTGGGGCAGATGTGCTGGTAGACGGCCGCGACCCGCTCCTCGATGTCCGTACGGTCGCTGAGGGTCTGGGAGTAGATCTGCACACCCGTCCAGCAGGCCGAAAGGATCCACGCCGTCTCGGCCGGGTCCACGTGCGGCAGCAGCTCTCCCTGCTCCTTGGCCCGGCACAGCAGGGTCCGCGTGAACTCGATCCAGCCCGGCACCGACCCCCCGCCGAAGATCTCCCGCATCCCCGGGCCGAGCGAGAGCCGCGCCCCGGCGCTGAGCATCGGCTCGCGCTTCATCCGGTACGCCAGCACCATCGCCACGTCGACGAGTTCCTGCAGCTTGCTCTCGCGGTGGGGCACCCCGCCCTCGGCGAACTGCTCGTCCAGGACACCCTGGGCCAGCTCCTGCTTGGAGGCGAAGTGGAAGTAGAGGGCGCCCTTGGTGACACCCGCCCGGGAGAGGATGTCGGCGATGGTGGCCGCGTCGTAGCCCCGCTCGTCGAAGACCGACGCCGCCGCCTCCAAGATCGCGCGCCGCGTACGTACCGCACGCTCCTGCCGTGCCACGGTGCCTCCGTTGTCCGAGGGCTCGTACCCGCCCGATCCGCATACCGGATCGGCCACCCTCACTAAAACCAACCAGAAGGTCCGTATTTTATCAAGCGGCCGTGAACGGCCCCCCGGACACCCGCCCCGCACCGCCACCCCCGAACCCGCCCGCCCCACCCACCACTTGCACCCCGCCAACCCCACTGGCCACACCCCCGGACCACCCCCGCACCACTCCCGCACCCGACCCCCGCACCACCCCCGCACCCCACACCCCGCACCCGGGAACCCCCCGCCGCACCTTCACGTCCGCAACACACCCCACCCACCCCGAACGACCCCCGCACCCACGCCCCACGGACGGCCCGGCACCCCCGGCACCCCCGGACCCGCCGCAACCCGCACCCACCGCGCCCCCAACGCCCCACGCCCCGGCCCCCACCCCCGAACCCCGCTTCCCCGAACGTCCCCCGCCCGGCCCCGAGCCCGCCGGAGGACCCCGCGCCCGCGCTCCGGACGCGCCACGGCCCGAACGACCCCCGCCCGTGCGCTCCGGACACACCACGGCGCGAACGACCCCCGCCCGTGCGCTCCGGACACACCACGGCGCGAACGACCCCCGCCCGTGCGCTCCGGACGCACCGGCTCCCCGCACCCGGAACGCCCGCGCCCCACACGCACCGCAGCCCGAACACCCCGCGCACCAAGCGCCGCACGCACCACAGCCCGAACGGTCCCGCGCCGTCACGCCCAGACGCACCGCGGACGGTCCCCCGCACCCAACATCCCGCATCCCACGCCCCAGACGCCCCACGCCCGCCACCCCGACACCCCGACACCCCCGCACCCCCGCACCCCCGCACCCGGCACCCGGCACCCGGCAGACCTGCAGAACGCCCCCGAGCCCCCGCACGCGCCGGCGCCGCACCCGCGCACCCCACCACCCGCCCCGGGACGCACCGGCACCCCGAACCGTCCCGCCCGCACCCCTACGCCACGAAACGCCCGCGCCCCACACCCCGAACACCCCGCGCAACACCGCCCGGACGGTCCCGCGCCGCGCCCCGGGCGCACCGCCGGGACGGTCCCCCGCGCCCTTGCTCCCCGGACGTCCCGCCGAGCCCCGCGCCCGTACCCCCACGCCCCACGCCCCACGCCCCACGCCCCACGCCCCAGCATCCGCGGCCCGCGCACACCGCAGCCCGCACGGCCCCGCGCCCTCGCGCCACAGATGCCGCTCCCCCCGGCCCCCGGGGCGCCCCGGCCCCCGCAGCCGGCCCCATCGGCCGCCGGACGGCGCGGGGCGCGTCCCGGGGGCCGGGGTGCCCGGGAAGCCGGGGGTGCCGGGGCCGGGGGGGGTGCCCGGGGGCCGGGGCCGGGGGGCGCCCTGGAAGCCGGGGGGGTGCCCGCGGAACCGGGGGTGCCCAGGGGGGGGCCGGGGGTGCCCAGGGGGGGCCGGGGGTGCCCAGGGGGGCCGGGGGTGCCCAGGGGGCCGGGGGTGCCCAGGGGGGCCGGGGGTGTCAGGCGTCTCGTGCGGGGTCCCCCAGGAGCACGGGCAGCTCGCGCAGCCCGTTGGAGATGAACGACTCCACCCGCCCCGGTTCCCCCGACTCCCCCAGTGCCAGCGTCGCTGCGGGGAACCGTTCGAACAGCCGCCGTACCGCGATCGCGCACTCCAGGCGGGCCAGGGTCGCCCCCAGGCAGTAGTGCGTCCCGAACCCGAACGACAGGTGCTGCCCGCGGCTGGGGCGCATGGCGTCGAAACGGTCCGCGTCCGCCCCGTGCAGGTCCGGGTCCCGCCCCACCGACCCGAACGAGACGATGATCGGGTCCCCCTTCGGGATCACCACACCGCCACCCATGTCGATGTCCTCCACCGCGAACCGCAGCAGCCCGTACGCGGCCGGCGGCTCGATGCGCAGCGCCTCCTCGACCACGTCCTCCCAGGAGGCGGCGCCCTCCAGCACCAGCTTCAACTGGGCGGGGTTGCGGAGCAGTTCGTACAGGGCGGTGCTGATCAGGTTGACGGAGGTCTCATAGCCGGCCGTGAAGAGCAGGATCAGGTTGTCGACCAGCTCCTTCTCACTGAACCGCTCCCCCGCCCCGCCCGCACCCTCCACCCCGGGCCGGCCGGGGGCAGCACGCCCGGCGGCGGGGCAGCCCGCGGCGGAACGCTCCCCACCACCGGCACGGGCGCCACCACTGCCACTGCCACTGCCACCGCCACCGCCACCGGCACCGGCACCGGCAGTCTGGGAACCGGCACCGGCGGCGGTCTCCCCGGCGGCCCCGGGACCGGTCCCGGGGCCGGAACCGGTCTCGACGGCGGCATCGGCGGTGTCGGCGGTGTCGGCGCCGGCGGCGGCGTCGCGGGCGGCGATCAGGGCGCTGGTCATGTCATCGCCGGGGTGCTCGCGCCGGTAGGCGACCAGGCCGGCCATGGTGACGTGGAGGTCGGCCGCGTTGCGCTGGGCGTCCTCGGCGGTGATCGCCGTGTCGAAGAACGCCTTGATTATCTTGTGCAGGGGCGCCCACCAGCGCTCCGGTATCCCGAACAGCTCCGAGACGATCCGGGTCGGCAGCTCGTGCGCGAACTCCCCCCGCAGGTCCACCACCCGGCCCGGCGGGAGCGCCTGGAGCCGGTCCAGGAGCCCGGTGACGACCTCCTCGACCCGGGGCCGCATCGCGGCGACCCGCCGCGAGGTGAACGCGGCGGCCACCGGTCTGCGCAGGCGCGTGTGCTCCTCCCCGTACGCGGTGATCATGTTCTGCACCGACACCCAGATCGCCAGCGGCCACTCGCCGCCGACCTCCCCCGCGGCCCACGCGGGCCAGTGGCGGTAGGCGTCCTTGGACACCCGCGGATCGACCAGCAGGCGGCGGATGTCCGCGTGCCGGGTCACCGCCCACGCACCGACCCCTCCCGGCAGCAGCACCGACACCGCCGGCGCCCGCTCGCGGAAACGGGCCGCCTCGGCATGCATCTGCGCGCCGGAAAGGTCGATCGGCATCGGGCACTGACGGTTCATCTGGGAGCTCTCCAGGATGGACGGCGGCGACAGGGCGTACCGGACGGTCAACACCCTGTTTAAAAAACCGCCCATCCGGTTCTTAACTTACCGGCGGCGCCCCCGAGTCTTACACCGACCCACCCCCCCTGCCAATGGTTTGCCGGACCCGGCCCGGCGCGCCGCCGCCCCCCGGGGCCCGGCGAGCGGCCGCCGTCTGAACAGTGCGTGCCGACACCCTGTCGGACCGGCGCATACGACCGGAAGCGCGGCTCCCACTTGGAGTTGCGGGCCTGGCGGCACGGCCGGTGCCTCCCGCCCCGATATCCGCTGGTCGGCGTCATGCCCGCCCCCCGCCGCCCCGCCCCCCGCCCCCCGGCCCCGGCCGGCGGGCGACATCCGTACCCCGCTGGGACCTTGCAAACAAAACCGGAGAGTCCGTATCTTGCGAATCGCGTGAGCAACCCGTCCCATCCGTCAAACGGTTCCGCGGGAGATGTCCATGACCATGCTGACGATCCAGACGAGCACACCCGTCCCCCCCCTGCCCGAAACGGGGCACACCTGGACACGCTGCAACGAGGTACCGGGCCTGACCACCACCGTCCCCCGGGAGTACGTCCACCGCAGCTCCCTCGCCGAGGTGTTCCTCACCGGCTGCGAGCGCACCGGCGAGGACACCTACCTCCTGACCGGGCAGTGGCCCCGCGCCCACACCTTCTTCACCAGCGCCGACGGCACCAGCCACGACCCCGTCCAGGCCGGCGAGACCGTCAGACAGACCGGCCTCTACCTCTGCCACGCCGTCTACGGCGTCCCCCTCGGCCACAACGTCCTGCTCTGGAGCCTGGACTTCACCTCCCGGCCCGAACGCCTGCGCATCGGCCGCGGCCCCAGCGACCTCGCCATCCACGCCTCCTGCACCGACTTCGGCTGGAAGGGCAACCGCTTCTCCGGCCACCTCGAAGTCACCATCCACCGCGGCGGCGAACCCGTCGCCCGCGGCACCGCCACCTTCTCCTGCGTCGCCCCCTCCACCTACCGCCGGCTCCGCGGCGACCACGGCCAGAAAGGCTCAACCCACCCCCTCCCCCGCCACACCCCCCTGCCCCCCGCCACCGCCGGCCGGATCCTCCCCCTCGACGTCGTCCTCGCCCCCACCGACCACCCCCGCCGCTGGCAGCTCAACCCCGACCTCGACCACCCCATCCTCTTCGAACACGCCAACGACCACCACCCCGGCATGGTCCTCATCGAAGCCGCCCGCCAGGCCGCCACCGCCCTCCACCCCCCCGGCACCTACACCCCCGCCTCCATCGCCACCCGATTCCACCACTACGCCGAACTCGACACCCCCTGCTGGATCGACGCCACCCCCACCACCCCCGGCCGCGTCGACATCACCGGCCACCAAGAAGACCGCACCATCTTCCACTCCACCGTCACCACCCACCCCTAACCCCCACCCACCCACACCCACACCCACACCCACACCCACACCCGCACCCGCACCCGCACCCGCACCACCGGCTACCGACTACAACACGGCACGACAACACCAGCACCACACAAGAGCAAACCCACTTGCCCGCGCCGCACCGCCGCAGCGCCGCACCAGCCAGCTCACCCGTGCGCCGGCTCCTCGCAGCACCCGGCACACCGTCACGGGCAAGCAGCCCTACGCCGTACGGCCGCCCGGCCCCACCCGGGCGAACCGGCACCCGCCACACCACACCACACCACAAACACACCACACGGCACCCCACGCCCAGCCACCAGCCACCAGCCACCAGGCGAGGCCAGCCCACCGGACAGCTCCGGGCAGAAGCTGGACACCGAGCGCCCCTGACGCCACGCGCACCCCGCACCACCCGTACCCCGTACCCCGTACCCCGTACCCCGTACCCCGGCACCCCGGCACCCCGGCACCCGGCACCCGGCACCCGGCACCCGCATCGTCCGCTACGCCAGGCCACGCAGCCACCGGCCGACGTCGCACCACCGCATCGCCCAACCCCCGCCCCACCACGCCCCGGGGCGCACGGTCGAGGATTCCCGCCCCATGCCGCACCCGCACCATGCCGCACCCACACCCGGGCACCGACACCGCCGCACCACCCCGGAGAAGCCACACGGTCAGGCAACCCCGCACCCACACCGCCGGCAGCACCAACCCACCCAGCACAAGCCGCACCACCCCACCGCCCAGCTCCACACCACCCGCACGCACGCGACCAGCCGGCCCGCCGAACAGCCCGGCGCAGCCCAGCCAACCCGGAGGCGGGGTGCCACCCACCGCAGGCACCCCCGGCAGAACACAGCCGCGCCCCGCACCACAAGCCCACGCACCCCGACCCCGACCCCCACACGGTCATGTTCGAGCGGCCGGGGAGGTCGGCGGCGGCCGCCTTGAGCCGCTTCTTCGCGGGCAGCTGGTTCAAATCCCAGGCCAGCAGATCCTGGGTGCGGTAGCCGAGTTCGAGCACGTCCTGATGTCGGAGCGGATGGCCCCCGCCTGGATTACCCCGCCCAGCTACCAGGTCCGCACCGTCGACGAACTCTCGGCGGCCATCGCCGAAGCCCTCGCCCGTACGTACCCGGCCCCGGGACTGGTAGACGCGCATGTTGAGGTGTCGCGTATTCGCCGCCGACACGGCCGGAGGATCACCCTGTGTGCCTGTCGCTGTATTGGGTCCTATGGGTGCCCGTTCATCGCTCAGGCTCCTGGTGGGTGTTGGGCCGTAGGAAGCGGTGGAGGATCAGGCGCAGGGTGGGGAGCTGGTCGGCTGGGCTGAAGGTGGGATCGGTGGCGGCGCTGGTGTACAGGGAGGCGATGAGGGCCATGACCCATGCCGCGGTGTTGTCCGGGTCCAGGGCGGGGTCGATCTGGCCTGCCGCGGCCGCGTTGTGCAGCAGGGCGGTGATGGTGGACCGTTCTTCGTCGTTGTCGCGGCTCAGCAGTGCTTCGAGCTCGGGGTCGCGGTAGGCCTGGATCATCGCCTCCATGACGAGGGCGGGGACCAGCGGCTCCGCGGCGGGGGCGGCGAGAAGGTCCACGGTGTCGAGGAGGGCGGTCCACGGATCGTCGGCGGTGCGGGCGGCGGCGAAACGCTCGGTTTTGGTGGCGCCGTCGTGCTCGTCGTCCTCGAAAACGGCGTGGAAGATCGCGCGCTTGTTGGGGAAGTAGTGGAACAGGTTGCCCGCGCTCATGCCAGCGGTCTTGCAGATCTCCGCCGTGGTGGTGCGCTCGAAGCCTTTGACGGCGAAGAGTTCGGTCGCGGCGTTGATGATGTGCCGGCGCCGCGCCTGACGCCTGGCTGGGTCGACTGTCCTCATCGGGGCCTCTTTCCGGTCAGCTCTTGACTCCGGTCTCGGACGAATAATAATAGACCGAGTGCTCAGTCTATTATTGCGCAGTGCTGGAGGCGAGGGGGGACATGGACATGTGCAAGGAAACGGGGCGGGAGTCGCAGGCGGGTCGACTCACCGTGCTCCGGCAGTCGGCTTTGAGCACCGTGTGCGTTTACGCCGTTTTCGTGCTGGTGGGGGTGGGTGTCGGCTGGCTCGTCGACTTCCTGGCCGACTGGCTGGTGACACTGCCCTGGGCACCGCTGCAGGGACCGGCCGAGCTGGTTGTCTCCGCCCCCGCCCCGACGCTGCCCGCCGCGGGCGCGGTGGCAGGGCTGGTCCTCGGACTTGTCGCCCAGTACGAGCAGTTGGTGATTCGCCTGTCGGGTGAGTGCGTTGTGCTAACAAGCAAGGGACGGGAACGGGTGTTCCCGCGCGATGTCATCGCCACGGTGTTCCGACACGGCAAGCAACTCGTCCTGCTCGGCCACGACGGTGGCGAACTCACTCGACAGGAATGCGACCTGGACACCGGCCGCGTTGCGGACGCCTTCACCGAGCACGGCTATGCGTGGGCGGACGTCGATCCGCACCAGGGTGAATTCCGCCTCTGGGTCCCGGGTACTCCCGGCCTCCCAGAGGGCGCGAACGCCCTCCTCAAGGCCCGCCAGGAGTCGCTGGAGAAGAAGGGGCCCTCCCACGAGGACGTTTGGGAACTCGGTGGGGAACTGGCCCGTCTCGGCGTCGTGGTGCGGGACGAGAAGCGACGCCAGTACTGGAGGACCTTCCAAAAAGCAGGTCCGGCCGCGGAATGAAGGGCGGTGGGATCGGCCGGCACGTTCCCTCGGTGAAGCCGAATCTGGTGTCACGTGTCGCCCGGCCGCGCGTACGTCAGCAGCTCGCGGAACTTCGGGCGTTGGAGGGGGTGGAGGCGGCTGGAGGTGCTCTTCCTCGAAGACGACCGGGTTCTCGATTGCGGCCTCGTCCAGGACGAGCTTCTGCCGGGCGGTGGACTGCTGGTCAGTCGAGACTCGCTTGTAGACCAGGTTCGCCACCGGAGGGCCCCTTCCGTACGGAGGCTCGGACCCTACCTGTCGTCGAACACGTATCCACCCATATCCGCCGCGCGTAGGGCCGGTCCTGGCAAACCGCGGCAAGTTCATGGCGCGCGCGCCGTGTCGCCCACCAGGCTGGTCCCCGGACCGGATCACCGGAGAGCAGGGGGCGCGGGCATGACGACGGTGGACAACGTGGTGGCGGGCGACGACGACGTCCAGGCGGTGCGCCGGTGGGTGCGGCTCTCGTGCACCGAGCCGGGCACCCATCTGCCCGCGCTGGCCGAGATCGCGGGCGATCTCCGGCTGTCGACGGACGTGGTCCGTTCCACGCTGGAGCAGCTCGCCGCCGAAGGGATGATGACCCTGTTCGAGGGCTACCGGCCCTACAGCGTCGGCACGACGACGCCGACCGAGCGCGCCTACCGGCTGCTGCGCACCGCGATCCACCGCAGCTACGAGCCCAGCGAGTGGTTCATGACCCGCTACGACATCGGCTGCAAGGAGGCCGCGGCCGCCGTACGCCAGCTGGTGGCCGAAGGGCTGCTCGTCGGGCCGCGCGGGCAGTACATCAACGCGTTCAGCCCCCAGCAGCAGCGCCGGCGCGTGAAGCAGCTGCGCGAGCGCGCCAGCGACCTGCGCCGCGAGGCCCTGGAGCTGATGAGGGCGGCGCGGGAAATCGAGCAGGAACTGCTTACTGGCGGCGACTCCCAGGCGACGTAGCCGCACCGGGCCGCACCCCCGCGCCGGTGTCACGCACCTGGTGTCACGTCAGCCCCCAGCCTGCTCTTTCTGTCAATCTTGGGTGAGACATCCCGCTTTGTCGGGGTTAGCCTGGGAGGGCACGACAGGAGTACCACCCTTCGTGACCAGCAAGAACATCGCCGGCATAGACCCTGCGCCGAGGCCGAAGCTCGTTCCTTCTCTCCCGAGTACAAGCTGCGGATCGTGGCCGAGTACGACGCTGCCCCGAAGAATGAGAAGGGCGCGATCCTGCGCCGCGAGCGTCTGTACCACTCGCACGTCACCGAGTGACGGGCCGCGCGTGATGCCGGGGCCCTGGAGAAGCTGGTCAACCGCCGCACGAGCCCGGCGCGCCCGAAGAAGTCCACTACGCCCGCTGCCAACGGTACGCTCCGGCCTTCTAAGAGGACGTCTGGTTCAGGTAGTTCGTGGGCGATTGTGGTTTATGCGTCTCGCCAGGTTGGGGTGGTTTCGCCAGTTGCGCGTTTGGCGAGGGTGGAGATTGCGGCGAGGCGGATCACGCTTTCGGAGGGTTCGTTTGGTCTCGTAGTCGCGGGCGAGTCGGCGGTGCATCATGATCCAGCCCAGGCTCCGTTCCACCACCCACCGGCGGGGTAGTACTGAGAAGCCCTCGACCTGGGTATTTCTTGGCACGACGTCAACGTCGATGCCGAGTATTGAGTCGGAGCCTGCGCCGGCACCGGCCCGACGCCGAGACGGAACTCGTGCAGATGCCCAGATTGATCACCCGATCCGGATGCTCGCCGGAGGCCCGGCCGAACATCTACCGGTATTTGGACCTGTTCGGCGAGAACTCGAGCTGCGCGATCGACTCGATCCTGCGGCGGGTGTAGGGCGCGCCGACATGTGCGCCCTCCCCTGGCCCGACCGTCTCATCCCATGCACCGCGACAAGGACCGACCCATGCACACCAGTACTGCGATCCGATTGATCGAGCCCGCCGACGCCACCCCGATCGCCGCCCACCGGATGCGGGACGTCGAGGCCTTCCGACGGTGGGAACCGGCACAACCCGCCGACTTCTTCACCCCGGAAGGCCAGGCAGAGCGGATTGACGGCCTGCTCGCCGGACACCGGGCCGGCACCATCTGGCCGGGTGTGGTGCTCGCCGACGACCGCGTGATCGGACAGGTCACCGTCGGAGGCATCCTGCCGCAGCCACACCTGCGCCGCGGCTCCGTCGGATACTGGATCGCCAGTGTCGCCCAGAACCAAGGGCACGCCGGACGCGCCGTCGGCCACGTGCTCCGCGTCATGACGGACGAACTCGGCCTGCACCGCGCCGAGGCCTCCACCAACCTGGAGAACCTGCCATCGCAACGGGTACTGCGCCGCAACGGATTCAGCCCGTACGGCGTTTCCCACTCCTCGATCCTCCTCGACGGGAGCTGGCGGGACGGCCTGCTGTGGGAACGGATCCTCGGCGACTGAGGGCAGGCGGAACGCAGCTGCTGTGGGTGAAGAACTCACCACCACCCTCACCAGACCAACGCAGCCGTCAAGCACCAGCCGCCGACCCACCCTCTGCCAGTGGTGGAATGAGGGAGCCGCAGACAGCGGCCGCAGTCAAGTCCGTGGCGGCGGTGTGCGGGAGTGTCTACTGACTTCGGCTTTTCAGGGTGAGATTGGTGTGTCGAGGGTGAGGCCGGTGCCGGCTATGAAGCCGTCGAGGGTGTGGGGCCGGTATTGAAGGCGTTTGAGGCGGTTACGGACGAGGGTTTCGAGGCGGTCGAGGGCCAGACGGCGAGGTTGGCGAGGCTGCGCTTGACGTGGGCCCATACCCACTCGACCGGGTTGAGGTCGGGTGAGCAGGCGGGCAGCAGGAACACCGTCAGCCACTCCCGCGCGGCGACGAAGTCGCGCATCCTGCGGGAGACCTGGGTGTTCAGCCGGTCCCAGACCAGCACGATCGGGGACCTGACCAGCTGGTGGGCGCCGTCGAGGAGCGCGATGAAGTCCCGCTCGCCCATGCTGCGACGTGCGCCTTTGCCCGCGGTGTGGGATCGAAGTCGGTGGCACAGCCGGGTCCGGGAACCCGGCCGCATCGCGATCAGCCCGGCCACCGACAGCCGTCCCGAGCGCCGGCCGCTGATGGTGACGACCGGAGTCACTCCGCGCCGGCCCCATGTCCGCCCCGGGGCGGCCTGCGGGTGAACCCGGCTTCGTCCTCGAAGCAGACGTAGCCCCCACAGGCCGCCCTCGCCCTTTTACCTCCGCCCAGGTCGCCTCCTTCCACACGACGACGACCTGCTCCTCGCGCTCGGCGACCCGCCGGGCGGGGACCTGCGGACTGAAGCCCAGCCGGTGCATCAACCGGGTGGCACCCGAGACGCTGTAGCTGACGTGGAACTTCGGCGTCGAGGGCTTGGTCGTCGATAGGATGAACCAGCGCTACCTTCCCGGATCCCGGGCCTGGACCAAGATCAGGCGCAGAGACACCACCGAAGAATCATCGGCACCCTCGCACGCCCCCAACTCCTCGTTCTCTGCCGCCACGACGTGCCAGGCCGCCTCCGTACCATCGGCCGGACCGTCCCGCTGCGCCCCCGGGCGGCACGCGAGCTCGCCGAGCACTTCACCCTGGCTGGTGCTTGCGGGGCCGGCCGCCCCTGGGCCCGGAGCGGTGGGCCGGGTCGCGGAGTATGACGCGGTCCGAGCGCAGTCGCCGAGCTGAGCAGGGGTCGCCCAGGGCGTTGCCCGCCCCGGCCCGGCCCTTGCTCGGAGGTGAACTACGTCAGGCGCCGCCGCCGCTGATGCCCGGGGCGATGAAACGGCGGTGGAGCGGGAAGAACTGTGGCTCGGGGTCGCTCTGCACGCCCAGTTCACCCTTGAGTACGGGCGCGACTCTGTCGGCGATGAACCGCTTGAAGTGGTCCTCCGACTCCCAGATGTCGAGGACGTTGAGACCGTTGGAGACGAACCACGCGGCGTGCAGCACGCACCCGTCCGGAGAATCCTCTTCCCAGCGCACCCTCTGGCGCACCGCGTCGTAGAGGTCGGGTGTGAGCTCGGGCCAGGAAAAGGTCATAACGACTGCCATGGAAAGTCCCTCTCACTCGTCTACGCATCGCGGCCGGTTGACACGCGGCTCCAGCACCCACGACGTTAAGCGCACTACCGTCGCCCGGGCAGTCCAGCGCGCCCATCCGTGGAGCGGCCTGCGGCTCTGCAAATGGCGACACACACGACGGCACCATGGCCCTAAAGAGGGAGGTTCGTGAGTCTTTGAGTGTTTTCTGTCGTCGCCTGATGGTGTGAGTGCGGGCGGAATCGGGTTTATACGGTCAGTTAAACTTTACAGACCCTCGCCCGGTTCGGCCAAGGGCCACGCGCACCGCTGCGCCGCGGCCAGGACCTCGCCGCGTCCAGTGCCGGGGCCGGTTGCTGCGCCGGGAGTGTCGGGGCGGGGAGGCCGGTTGCCGAAGGTGGGCGAGCAGCTGGGCGTTGGGGGTGACGCGCCCGCGCTGTGCGGCGGTGGTGTCGGCGAGGCGCAGCAGGTCGCCGGCTCGCCTGACACGCGGACGGCCGGAGCCGCCGTCCGGGTGGCCCCGCCCCGAAAGCAGCCACACGCGCCGTACGGTACGTGCCCCCTCTTGGCCCCGGCCCTCCTGGCCTCGGCCCCCCTCCTGGCCCTCTCCCGGGCCGGAACCCGCCTCAATTCCACCCTGCACAGGCACGCGCCCCCTCCGCTCGCCTGCCGGCTCCGCCGGGCCCGCGGGTAACCGACGGCTGGCACCGGCGCGGCCAACGCGTTTCACTGGGAAGTGCCGGTAAAGACCGAAGCCAGCACGCCCCGGGAGGTCCCATGAATACGCACACGCCCCCGCGCTTCGACCCCACCCGGGTTCCCCACCTACTGGGCTCGTTCGCGCCGGTGAGCAAGGAGGTCGACGTCGCCGGCCTTGAGGTGACCGGCGAGATCCCGCCGGCGCTGGACGGGCTGTACCTGCGCAACGGCCCCAATCCCCGTTTCACCCCGATCGGCTCGTACCTGTACCCCATCGACGGGGACGGCATGCTGCACGGGGTCTGGCTCTCGCAGGGCCGCGCCCGCTACCGCAACCGCTTCGTACGCACCCCCGCGCTGCGGGCCGAGGAACGGGCCGGCCGGGCCCTGTGGGGCGGCCTGGAGTCGATGATCATGCCGGACGCCGACCAGGTCGGGCCCGAACTTGCGGGCGCTTTCAGGGACATGCCAGATATCAACGTCGTACGGCACGGCGGCCGGCTGCTGGCTCTCGCCGAGTCCGCGTGCCCCTACCGAATCGGCGCCGGCTTGGAGACCCTCGGCCGTGAGGACTTCGACGGCGCCCTGCCGATGGGCATCACCGCCCACCCCAAGATCGATCCGGTCACCGGCGAGATGGTCCTCTTCTGTTACGGCCTGGAGGCGCCGTACCTGACCTGGTCGGTCATCGGCCGCGATGGTGCGCTCACGCGGGGGCCCACGCCGGTCGACGGCGTGGACGAGCCGATGATGATCCACGACATGGCCCTGACCGAGCGCTACGCGGTCATCGTCCTCGCGCCCGCCTTCTTCGACTTTGCCGAGGCCATGGCGGGCGGCTCGTTCCTCGCCTGGCGGCCCGAGCGCGGGACCCGCGTGGTCCTCGTCCCGCGCGACGGCGGACCACCGCGCTGGGCTGCCGACGAGGCGTTCTGGCTCTGGCACACGGTGAACGCGTACGACGACGGACCCGGCCCGGATGCCCCGGTGGTCCTGGACTACGTGCAGTGGAGCCGACTGACCGTCGGCGGAGAACCGGAGCCCGGCGCGGCCCCCGCGAGAGGTGGACTCGTACGGGCGCGCATCGACCCGGTGGCGGGCACCATGGCCCGGACCACGCTGGACGACGCCCGGGTGGAGTTCCCCCGCATCGACGACCGACGCATCGGCCGACGCCACCGCTACGCCGCGCTGGCCACCGAGACCGGCCGCAGGGACCTGCTGCCCGGCGAGTACGACGCCGTGCGCTTCCACGACACCGAGACCGGCACCGCCCGCGTCTGGGATGCCGGGGACCTGTCCGTCGGGGAGCCGGTCTTCGCACCGGTGCCGGGGCGGGACTCCGAGGAGCACGGCTACTGGCTGACGTTCGCCACCGACCGCACCGACGGGTCCGCGTGGTTCCTCGTCGTCCCGGCCCAGGACCCCGCCTCCGGCCCCGTGGCCCGCGCCCGCATCCCGGTCCGGGTCCCACTCGGCCTGCACGGCTGCTGGCTGCCGACGGGCGGCGGCTGAGCAACGCAGCCCCGACAGCAGTGAACGTGAGGAGCTGGCCGCGCACAAGCGGGAGAACCGCCGGCTGCGGGAGGACGTCGAGGTCCTCAAGCGTGCGACGGCTTTCCTTGCTCAGGAGACCCGGTGAACGTGCACCCGTCCATCGAGGCGGAGAAAATCGCAGGTCACAGTGTCATACGAGCCCTGACCTGCTGCCACTCCTCCCTCCTGGACTGCCCCACCTTCCGTGCGGGACTGCGTGACCTCCTTCCGGAGGGCTGAGCTACTTCGGGACCGTCCAGAGCTGTCCCTTGCCCGTGTTGGCGGTGTAGAGCTGGATGACCGTGCCCTTGGCCGAGGAGCCGTTGGCGGCGTCCAGGACCTTGCCGGAGGCTACGTGCGCGATCTGGCCCTTGGCGTTGACGGACCACTTCTGGGCGCCGGTGCCGTTGCAGTCGTAGAGCTGGATCTTGTTGCCGTTGGCGGTCTCGTTGCCTGCGTTGTCCCGGCACTTGCCGAACGCGCGGAAGGTGCCGTCGGCGCCGAGCACCCAGGATTGTGCGGCGCTGCCGTTGCAGGTCCAGAGCTGGAGTGCGGTGCCGTTGGCGGACTTGCCGTTCTTGGCGTCCAGGCACATTCCGCCCACGCCACCGACGGGGCCCTGCGGGGGCGGCTTCAGGCCCGTGTTGGCCGCGAACGCGCGCATGCCCTGGGCGTCGAACTGCTGCACGTACGTCCCGGCACGCTTGTCCGTGTACGCGGTCACGACGGAGCACATCACCGGGGACTGCCCGGCGTCGGTGCCCGTGACGCAGTCGCCGCGCGTCGCACTGCGGTCGGCGTGTGCGAAGCCGAAGGTGTGGCCGAGTTCGTGGGCGATGTGGTTGCGCAGGCCCGCCTCGGTCATGTCGGCCGTGGCCTTGCCGTCGGCGGTGAAGAACTCGTCGTTGATGTAGGCGTGGCCGCTGGTGGCGGTGTCGGGCAGGGAGGAGCTGACATAACCGCAGCTCCAGCCCGGTGTGCCGCTGCCGTCCCGGACGATCTTCCACGGCTCGTTGCTGCCAGCGGGGGGCAGCTTGCAGGGGCGGTGCAGGAGGGCGAGGACGACCTCGCCCGCGGGGCGGACGTAGTCCCAGCCGACCGGCTCGGTGTCGACCTTCACCGGGAGGTTGGTGATCCGCTGGAGGTCAGCGGCCGACGCCTTCACGTAACCGCCCAGCCAGTCCGCGGACTTCTGGTCGTAGAACTTGATCGTGTAGCCGGTCGCCACCCACTTGCTGGGCCCACCCGACTTCCACCCCTCGCCCGAGGGCGGCTGCGGGGCGGGATCTGCCGGTGCGGTGTTCCTGGACTTCGGCGTCCGCTCCGCGGCCAGGGGGGCCGTCGAGCGTCATGACACCGTCCACGAAGACGTTGCCGTCGCTCTTTGAGGACCCGTGGTCCCCCTCGTGGAACGCGGGGACGGGCGAGGGCGCCTCTAACGTGGCCGTCGCTGCTGCTGTGACCTCCGCGCCGTACGCGCTGGCCTGCAGCTGGACCCCGCCCACGACCAGGGCCGCGGCGCACGCCGCGACACCGACGGATATTCGGCGCTTCCCTTCGTGCCACATGGTTCTGATTCCCCCTCATGTTGCTTGTGCAGCCGCCGTCTTGGCTCCCGAGTGGACCCGGCGGCATGGATGCATCCTGATGATAGGCAGATCATTCCGGCCGGGCGCCGGAGCGCCGGAGCCTCAGGGGCGGCCGGCCTGGGCGGGTCGCCCGCGGGCGAGCTGCTCTGGGCGGGGTGCGGATCCCGCCAGCCGCACCAGATCGATGCCCGTACCGCACGGAAGACCCCCGGGTCCTCGTCGCGGTTCGGTGCGCCGACTGTGCTTCCCCCGATAGCCAGGGAGGTTCGGAGGGCGCTGTGGAAGAAGTCACACATCGCCCTCTTCTGTGGTGTCGTGACGCAGCGCCAGGTGATCATGGAGCGGGGTTCGTGCGACGGGGGAGGGCTCGGTAGACGCACGAGGGGGGCCTTCATCGGGGTACGCCTCCGCGCCGTAACGGCCGGCCCGTCACGACCGGCCCGTACGACCGAAGAAGGAAGGCTCCCATGACTGTGAGGCCCAGGTTGCTCCCGGCGGTCGCTGCTCCGGTGCTGGCCACCGCTCTGCTGTCATCGCTCGCCCCGCCTTCTACCGCGGCTCCGGCTAACCCGGCTGCGGCCGCGCCACAGGCGCTCTACGGTGAGCTGGCGAAGAACGGGACGTTCACCCTCGGGACCGCCGACTGGTGGTCCAGCGGCGCCACCCTGACTGCCGCGGGCGGGTCGGCGGTCGCGACCGTCAACGGGGGTACTGGCAAGCTGTGGGACGCGATGATCGGGCAGGACGACGTCCGTCTCCGTCCCGGAGTGGCCTACACCTTGTCCTTCGACGCCAAGGCCTCTGTGCCGGCGAAGATGCGTACGACCGCCCAGCTCGGAGCGGCGCCCCACACGGCCCCGCTGGACCGGACCGTCGATCTGACGACCGTCTCCCAGCGCTTCACCATGCCGTTCACCTCCAGCATTGACACGACGACCGGAGCGATCACGTTCCAGTTCGGCGGCCAGCCGGTCACGACGGACATCGTCATCGACAACGTCTCGCTGACCACCTCCACCGCCCGCGAGGGCTTCTACGTTGACCCCGCGAACAACGCCGCGACCTGGGTCAAGAGCAACCCGGGTGACGCCCGGGCCGCCAAGATCAAGGCGGCCATCGCGGACCGGAACACCGTGAAGTGGTTCGGGGACTGGGACGCCGACGGCAATGCGGCCACCGGCATTCAGACGGAGGTGTCCGACTACGTCGGTGCCGCCGCGGCACAGGGTCGGGTGCCGGTCCTGGTCGCTTACAACATCCCCGGACGGGACTGCGGCGGTCCCTCTTCGGGCGGCGCCGGCTCTCCCGACCTGTACAAGGCGTGGGCCGACAAGTTCGCCCGGGGCATCGCGGGCCGTCCGGCGATCGTCGTGCTGGAGCCGGACGCGGTGGCCCAGTCCTCGGACGACGCCTGCATGAAGGGCACGGCCGAACAGCGCTTCGACATGCTGTGGTATGCCACCCAGCACCTCCAGCAGCAGGGTACGTTCGTGCAGACCTACCTCGATGCGGGCAACGCGACCTGGACCCTCGGTCCGGACCTCAGCGGCAACCAGGGCATCGGCCTCAAGAAGATGGCCTACCTGCTCAACCGCTCCGGGGCTTCCCTGGCCCGCGGCGTCTCGGTCAACGTGTCCAACTTCGACGACACCGCCGTCGCCGACGACTACGCGAAGCGACTGGGGGCCCAGCTCAGGACGGACTTCGGCCTCACCACCCGATGGGTGGTGGACACGTCCCGTAACGGCAACGGCGGCCACGTCGTCCCCGGCTCCCCCGGCAGCGGCCACGTCGGCTTCTGCAACCCGGCCCGGCGCAAGCTCGGCGCGACGTCGCGGGCCGGCAGCGCGGGCGGCGCGGAGTACCAGCTCTGGCTCAAGAGCCCCGGCGACTCCGACGGCAACTCCTCGCAGTGCCCGGCAGGGTCCCCGCCGGCTGGCGTGTTCTCCCCGCAGCTGGCCGAAGCGCTGATCGACGGCCGCTGAGCGAGTCCCGCTCCCCCGCGCTCGGCCTGTCCGGCGGACCGGTCCGCCTCCCGGTACAGGTGGACCGCTCCGCCGTCCACGAGGCAGACGGCGCTGCCTCCGGACCGGTTAACACGTTGACCAGGCTGCGCAGCGGGACCTCCACCACTCCCCCGGCCGCCCGGCCGTAGTCGACCTCCGCCGCGCCCACGGGGGTCACCCAGCCGAGGCGTACTACGTGGTCGAAATCGGCGCGGCGGACGCCGAGGCGTACGGCGGCCTGGTCCGGGCCGAGGGGGACGTGGTGGTCCAGGAGCCCCCGCAGGCGCACGACATGCGCGCCCTGGACCCACAGGTCCGTCAGTCCGGGCAGGTGATGATAATGAAGTCCGGCGAGAATCGAGCGGCGAGGGCACCGGCCCCCGGCCCGCCGCCCTCCCCGAGCCCAAGGACGGCGGTCCGGGCCCCCGGACCGCCGCCGAACGACTCCCCGGCGCCCAGGCTGCCGCCGAGCCGCCCGCCCGAACCGGCGCCCGCCGGACCCTCGGCACAGGCCGACACCCACACTGACGACTGACCGGCCGCGGGGCGCCGACTCGTGTGCACACGAGCACCCGTGCACGCGGCCCGCGCGTGATACCCCGCGCGCGTGCCGGCGCGCTGCGCCCAGCCCCCTCGTGGTCGCCTTGTCCTGCTGCTGCCAGAACCCGGCGACCTGGATGCCCTGCATTCTTCGCAAGATCACCTGTGCCCGTTCAGGGGGCGCGGCACGATCGGGTCAGTGCCCATCCAGGCTTCGGCCGAATCCGGCAAGGGCCGTACCCGCCGACGCACCCCTCCCCACGCGGCCCTCTGGTCATCACCACCGGTCCTCTCCGTCCCGGGCAGCACGGGACTGCGCCGGACAGCCCCGCCCGCCCCCACGCGGGGCCGGGGTTATGCGGCCGTGTCTTCGGATCAAGCCGGCTCACGGCGTCCAAGCCCACCCGTGCCAATGCAGGAGCCGCCTCGGTCCGAACGCGCTAGAGCCTGTCCGGCGGCGCGAAGCTGCGGCTTCAGCCGGGCACACCCCGCGTTCGTCAAGTCTGCCGCCCCATGGCCATGCCGACGAGCCGACGTTGAACCAGTCACATGATCGGCCGGGCAGGACCCGGCGGCTCGTCGGCCGGACAGGACGATCTAGGGTGTGCTCGTGAAGCCCTTCCCACCGCCGCAGATACCGGCAATCGAACTTCGGCCCAGCCGTCGCTGGTATGCCACAGCAGGCGCGATCGCCGTCGTGCTCATCGTGATGGGCGTGGCCATCGGTGCTTTCCGGTTCAACAACGCGATCGACGCGGTGGACACCAACCATCAGTTTGCCAACGGCGACATCGTCACCCTTCGGCTCGAGCCGGGGAGTGAGAAGACCATGTGGATCAGGGACGAGGAATTCGGCCCGTCCGCCGCCCCGAAGTGCAGCATCACCGGGCCGGGCCACCCCGGTCTCACCGATCCGGGAGTCGACGTGTTCCTCACCGGTGACGAGACCTGGAATCCGCTCTACACCATCGACGTGCCACGAGCAGGCGACTATCAGGTCACCTGTTCGTCCCACGCATCCTCCAAGTACGCCATCGGGGACTCCGGAGGCTTTTTCGCGCTTGCGGGCTGGCTGGTACTGGCCATCGCTCTCCCCATCCTCGGAATCACCATCTGCGCCGTCATCGTCCTCATCACCGCCTTCCGCCGCAGCCGCCGTCGCAAGCAGCTGCTCGCCGAACGCCAAGGCTCCGGTGGGGGCAACCCCGCGCACGCCAGTCCGGGCCCCGGTGCCGGCCCACAGTGAATGCCGCCTTGCGCTCCGAAGGAGCTGGACCCACCGCGTAGAACACGACTCACGTCTGCCGTGACGTGGTCAAAGATCCGCCGGACAGGCCCAGCAACAGGGGTCGCTAGGGGCTATCCGATGGGTCGTGTGAGCTGATCAGGGCCGTGGCCTAGTGTTCGCTGAACGAAGGGGGGGCTCATGTCACGCGATACAGCCGAAGCAGAGGCAGGGATGAAGGGGATCACGTTTCCCGCCTGGCACGGAAAGCACTACGTGACCCTGGCTGAGCTACTGGTTCGCCTCGGCAGCCTCGGCCTGAACCTGACGTGGCGCGTCGAATTCGACGAGATCGTCGATCCTCGCTGTGCCGAGATGGAGAGTAGGTCCGCGGACGCCGGCATGGACACGTTGACACTGTTGTCGTTGACGACCCCCTTCCTCCAGTTGATCGACGCCGAAGCACGTGGGTTCGCCGGGGACAAGCTGGTACTCGTCCTGACCGAATGCGGCAGCTCCTCGTGGGATGTCAGGGCTGTCGACGAGCGCGTACTCAGCGAACTTCGCCGCCACTACCCGGGTGCCAAGGACCTCTGAACGGGCGCTTCACTGCGGACGGAGCCATAGGCGGATCGCGGCTACGGTGACCGTCCCGTAGAAGACGTACGCCCGCTTGTCGAAGCGCGTGGCGATGGCTCGGAAGTTCTTGAGCCGGTTGATGGTCCGCTCGACTTCGTTGCGGCGCCGGTAGATCGTCTTGTCGAACCCTGTGGGCCGGCCGCCTTGGCCGCCGCGGCGCCGGCGGTTGGCCCGCTGGTCTCTCGGCTCGGGGATCGTGTGCTTGATCTGACGTCTGCGCAGGTGACGCCGGTTGCGGCGTGACGAGTACGCCTTCCCGACGTGGTCGGGCCGGGTGCGCGGTCGTCCACCAGCCTGCCGGGGCACGCGGATCTCTTCCAAGACGGGAAGCATCTGCGGTGCGTCCCCCCACTGGCCAGGCGTGATGACAAACCCGAGCGGGCGGCACCCACCTTCCCCGGCGAGGTGGATCTTGCTTGTGAGTCCGCCTCGCGAGCGTCCCAGGGCCTCATCGGAGCGGTGACGCGCCGGGCTCCTGCGCCGACCGGGATCTTCGGGGCACGAGTGGAGGCGCCAGCCGCGTGCTGATGAGCGCGGCAGGTCATGGAATCGACGCTGACCATGCTCCGCCCCGCCCGCGATTCGTCGGCAAGTGCGGCTCCAGCCATCCGAAAGATCTCCCCGCCCCATGTCCCACGGAACGAGTTCCCAGCAGGAGCGTCACACGACCCATCGGACACGGCCTAGCGGTCGCGAGCCTGTGGGGCGCAGGGAGCGACCGTCGGCGTGAGGCTTGGTGTCGGGGTGGGGCTCGGCGTGGGGCTCGGCGTGGGGGTAGGGCTGGGGGTCGGGCTCGGTGAGAGAAGGGAGCCCGTCCACGGGGTGAAGGTCGGTTGTGGCCACCCTTGTGGCGCCCGGAAGTTGATGATGATGGCCGCCGGCTGGCGGGCAAATACTGCCTGCTGCACGGCTCCGTCGCCTGCGCGGCCGGCGCGGGGGATGCGCCGGCCGTCGGCCTGGCTCTGACCCGGCGGACAGGCGCCAGGCGTCCCGGTGAGGGAGTCGCCGGCCAGGATCGCGGCCAGCGCCAGAGCGGCCACCGCACTCGCCGCGCCCAGAGGACGTATCGCGGGGCGCAGGGTACGGCCCTGCCGCCACCAACGCGGTCCGCCGTGGCCTGTGGCGTTTGAGGGGTCTTCAGGGCCTGCTCCGTCGGCGATCGACGGTCTGTTGTGGTCGGTTGTCCGGCGGGCGTGGTGCAGGAGTTGATCGGCTTCGTGCCGGGCTCGGGCGCGTACGCGGGCGGCTTCTGCCTCCGCGCTGGTGCGGATCAGTTCGGCGTCGGTGCGGGCATACTCGCGGAGAGTTTCAGCTTCCAGGTGCCCGGTTGGCCGCGCGGCGCCCACTGCGGTCCGCGCGACGGCGCCGAGGTCCTCCGCGCCGCGTCGCTGACGGCGGAGGACCCCGACAGAGCGGGGTGGGGGCCTTGTGGGGCTGTCGGGCCGTCCGGCATGATCGCGGGCATGATGACCAACCGAAAGGCCCATGCCGCGTAGACGGCCCGGCGCGCTTCGCGCCGAAGATCCGGTCCCGCCTGTCTGGAGCCCCTGGACCTGTCGCATTCCCGGATTGTCCGAGCGCACCTGCGCCGAGATCCAGCGCGCAGAGCGGGAACACGGTGACTCCTGGGCCGGGCTCTGGGACGGCTTGTGGGAGGGGGCGGTGGAAGCCGCGCTCAGGCACTACCGGGCGTTCCTGCGACAGCCCGGCCGATACCTGGACCTGTGCTTCCCGGCCTCTCCCCATCCGGGGTCCGCGCTTGTCGACGTGGCGAAAGCCCGGGACATCCTGCAAGAGGCGTTGTGTTCGCTTCCGCAGCCGTCCCGCGCCGAACTCGGGCGGGTGGTGGCGCAACTGGACGCGGAGCTTCGCCGCCGGACCCTGCCCGACCCGCACGCCTGCCGGCGCCTGCGGTGGCCTGGCGCATGGTGGCACCGACGCCTCTACGACGGTGAGTTCCGATGGTGAGGCGCGCGTCCGCACCGGCGCACGGCAGAGTTCCGGCTGAGCCGGGCGGGCCATCTCCAACAGCAGGTCGCCGATCTCGCCGCGCAGCTCAGTGAACGCGACGAGGACCTGGCGGCCGCTCGGGCCACCAACCGCGAGTTGTGTGAACCAGCTCAACAGCAATCCATACCGCCCCCGCTGATTTCCCCTGCCTGGCCCCGCGTACGGGTGCGGGGTGGGCTGCTGCTGCCATTGGATCGCTCCGGGAAGTCAGGCGGGTTCGTGGCCCAGATCCGCGGCGCGCCGGTAGTACTCGTACAGGCCCTCGAAGACGGGGTTGGCGATGGCCATGGTGTGGGTGTCGTTGCCGGTCATGGACAGGCCGCGCAGGACGACGTCGAGGCCGGGGGCTTCGGGGGGCGTGGAAACGTTCGTCGTCGATGTCGGCTTCGTGGACCTCCTCATCACCCTCGCCATCCTCGCCGTACTCCGCAGCGCGGCCCGCGAGGTCTACCGGCGGCTCATGGCTCCGTCGATCCCGCCCTCGTCGACCAAGCCGAACACGCCCTTCGCGGCGTGGCCGGCGTACGCGACCTCGGACAGGTGCGGATGCGGTGGATCGGCCACGCCCTGCGCGCCGAGGCCGACATCGTCGTCGACCCCCAGCTGACCGTCGTCCAGGCCCACGAACTCGCCGTCGCCGCCGAACACGCCCTGATCCACGCGGTACCCCGGCTGACCGCCGCCACCGTCCACACCGACCACACCGACGACGCCGACCAGCACGCGGTGCTCACACATCACGGCGTCCGCTGACCTACTCAGACCCCTGGACGGACCGGCCCGGCAACCCATAACAGTCGCCGGGCCGCCGTGGACCGAGGTCACCTCACCGCCTCGCCCGGCGGCGGTGGGGCCGCGCCGACTTCGGCCGCGGGGCGCCGGTGTTCGCCGGACGGAAGGAACGCGACACGGTCACGAACCACGAGAGCGGGATGGGAAAGACCCTTCCACCGGGCGGGGCCCAGCGGAGGATTGATTCCAGCGCATGCGACCTCGAGCTGCTCCTCAGGAGCGCCGGTCACGCATTTTGCCGACTGATTCCAGGGTGTGTACGGCTGCGGTCTTGAGCTGGGGCCGCTCTCGCACGAAGCGGCGGATAGCACGCGACGGTTCGCGGCTGAGCCGGTGGAGAACCGCGCCGGGCCCGGGCCGCAGGAGGGCGCCTTCGTGCACCATGAGTTCTCGTGTTTTGAGGGAATCCTTGTAGGCGGCATCCCCCCTGCCGAGGTCGAGCATTTCGATGCCGGCGGCAGCGGCAGCCTCGATCATCCGGAGATGGAGAACGAGACCGGGGGAGAACTTCGCGAAGTTCCGGTCGTACGCGGGGAACCAGCACGAAAGGACGGTGCGTGAGCGCAGTCCGAAGTGCGCGGCGACAGGCCTGTCACCTGCGTAAAGCACCGACAGCACGCCCGAACAGGCTGGTGCGGTGGTGCCCGCGAGCATGCGCACCAGGTTGGTGATCCAGGTCTGAGCGAACCGGTCTCGCCGGCCTGTTCGGCGGTACTGGGCCGACTTCCACGCCATCAGCGTCCGCAAAGCCGCCGGGCTTCGTTCGTCGAACACGAACTTCAGCGGGCCGACGTGCCGAGCCAGACGGCGATCCTGCGCCAGCGTCGATTTGAGGAACTTGCGGGACCGTGTTCGAAGCAGCATTTCGTACTGGCCGTAGCCGCCGCTGAGGTCGACGACGGGCGAGGCGAATCGCCCGGTTGCGAAGGGAAGGAACAACTCCTGACCGCTTTCGAGATGGTTGAACTCCCAGACGGCCAGGGCACTGGCCCGCAGCAGCTCGCGCGGATCCACGTGCAGGTCGGATCGCAGAACAGCGCCTTGGCAGTCGGAGACGCCCAGGCCGATTGCGCGACCACGACCCCATCGGCCACGCTCAAAGGGGAAGAAGCCAGCGGGCTCGCCGTCCTGGCGTACCACCGCAACCCTGGCACCCGGCCGGACACGGCCGACCGCCTGGCAGAACTGTGAGCTCATAAAGGGATTGGCCACGGGCGCCGTCCTCACCCGCACCTCGTCCCACAGGTCTACGTCGGTCGGGCTCAGGTCGTCAGGGTGAATCACGTTGATGCGTTGGGTGGTCACTTCGGCTCCTGCTGCTCGGACTACTCACGGGGCCGTGACCGATCGCCACCCGAGTAGTGGCTTCCGGTCAGGCCGAGAACAACCGGCGCACAGGCATGGCCCCTGCTCCTCGTTCGACAGGGAAGCGGAGCCTGGATGCGTGGGCGCCTACGGCCGCACTCACGGCTGCCGAAGTCTCAGCAGCCATGAGCGACGGCACCGAGGGGGGCCCCGGCGCACCACCGAATCGGCCAGGAGAGTTTCGTGAGCGCGTGCACCCCTCTGGCAGCTCCGAACAACGAACGCCCGCCGGTCCTGCACGTCTGCTGAGGTGATCCAGGGGGCGAACAACACGCGCAGGCATACGGCCACCGAACCCAACGTCTCATGCACCGTGCTCACAAGCCCCGAGCAGGAGCTGTCCGCAGCGTGCAGTGCCCAGCCGACGGCCAGAGTCAGGGCGAGGTAAGACATGCCCCACAAGCCGTCGCGAGAAGAGGCCAGCCCAGACGCAGGATCATCGCCGAATTGAGCAAACCACCAGCAGGTAGCCGCTTGAGCAACGGCCATGGCGCCCAGGCCGGTGCTCAGCGAGCCCGGCCTTCCGGCTCCAGGCAAGGCCGCGGCGAACAGTCCCAGTACGGCAGTCAGACATGCGTTTGCCGACGCAGTGCCGCCAAAGATCAGGTGGTGCCCTACGGCTGCCAGCACTGTCGCCACGACGGCAAAGGAGGCAGCCCGCGTCGCTCCTCTTCCGCACGCCGAAGCGAGAGGAGAAAAGAGAGGTGAGGAGAACAGGAACGAGCAATGCGTCATCAGCACTCATACTCGGCGAGCGGCTACGTGCCGCGCCGGGGAATGAGACGGCCGACGTACCCGAACATGCGCTCTGTGCCGCGCCCGAAAGGGTCCCCAGATGCAGGCAGTGGAACGGGAACCGGGAACGCCGTGGTGCGTTCACTGGTCGTGCTTCCTCCTGAAGTACGGGGCAGTCTGTTGCTGAAGTTCCCCCTGCGGCCTGGACAGCCTGATACTGGGACGGACGGTCCCGGAGGAAGCAGTTCCAGGTAGAGCAAGAAGAGCAACACGAGCAAGCGGTACACGCCCGAGTCAAGCGCGACGCGGTGGCCCTGGTGTACTCGTCGGGCAGGACGGTCACCGAGGTGGCCCGGGACATCGGCGTGAGCCCCGAGGGGCTGCGAAACTGGGTCAACCAGGACAAGACCGACTGCGGGCAGGGGCCGGCGGGCGCGCTGACCACGGCCGAGCGCGAGGAGCTGGTGCGACTGCGCCGCAAGGTCCGCGAGATGGAACAGACGATCGAGGTGCTGGGAAAAGCGACCGCCTTCTTCGCGAACCACAAGACGAAGTAGAGGGGAGTAGTCCCCAGGGCTATTCGTCGTCCTCGTCCTCGGGTTCGGATTCTCTTACGAACCAGAGGTCGAGGGTGTACTGCTCAGCCGTGGAGCACTGTTTCCAGGCTGCTCCGATCTGTTCCGCGTCCCATTGCTTATCGACAGCGCGCTGGAGGCATGTGTCGTAGTAGGCGGCCGTGGCGTCTCGTCCGCTCCATGCCGCGTGCCCGTCGTAGACGCCGGGTCGGGGCAGGTCCGTCATGCCCGCCGGCCCGAAGGTGAGCTGGTTGACGACGAGTTGGCCCGTCTCTGATTCCAGGGAGACAGGGACCGTGCCCTCAGCGTCTTCCGGGGGCTTCTGGGGGGTGTCCCAGATCCTGATGGTGACCTGTACTTCGATGTCGGGTTGAAGGCTGTGCAGGTATTGATCAGAAACTCATGGGGTTCTCGTCCATGACGTAGCGGACGTGTGGGCCGCCGAAGTAACCGCGGACGATGTGCGGCTGGCGCTGGCGTCGGCGGAAGAAGCGGCGGGTCTCGGCGGCGAGTTCGGCCTGATTCCGGGCTCGGTGCTGCCGGGGCAGGCTGTGCTTGAGGTCGGCGTTGACGAGTTCGTCGGGGTTCAGCTCGGGCGAGTACGGCGGCAGGAAGTGCAGCTCGACGTCGTCGGAGTGGGCGGCGAGCCAGTCGCGGACCCTCTTGGACCGGTGGGCGGAGTGCCCGTCGACGACGAGGTGGACCTTGTGGTCGAAGTGGCTGGCGAGCCGGTCGAGGAAGCGGCACATCACCTCGGCGGTGAAGCTCTCGGTGAAGACCATGAAGTGTATCCGGCCCTTGGTGCTGATCGCCGACATCGCGTTCACCGAGAACCGGTTCCCGCTCCGCCGCACCACAGGCGTCCTGCCCTTCTCTCCCCAGGTGCGGCCGGTGACCTGGTCGGATCGGATACCGACCTGGTCGGCGAACAGGACCTCGCCTCCGTCGGCCTTCGCCTGCGCGCGGATCGCCGGCCAGGTCTCCTCGTGCCAGCGCCGGACAGCTTCGGGGTCCTGCTCGACGGCCCGTTTGTCCGGGCGCTGGAAGGACAGCCCCCACCGCTTCAGGTACTTGCCCACCCCCACCTCGATCAGCCGCACCCGGTACAGCTTCGCGATCAGGTCACCGATCAGCCGCCGCGTCCACAGCTGCCCGCTCAGCCCCACGTCACAGGGCCGGTGATCGAGGACCGCCTGCCGCACCGCACCCTGCTCGGCCTCCCCGAGCACCTGGTGCACCCCGACCGGCTTACCGCGCGGGCGCATGACCAGCGCCTCCCGGCCGCCGGCCTGCCACTTCGCCCACCAGATGTCGACCGCCTTCAGCGACACCCCGAACACCGCCGCCACGTCCTCACGGCCCCGCCCCGCCACCAACGCGGCCACCGCCCGCAGCCGCAGGGCCTCCTGCGCCGACGGCGACAGATGCCGCGCGTCCCCCACCAGATCACTCACACCCCTCCAACGACCCAGAACCCAAACCGTTTCTGATCAATAGATGGAGAGTCCGAAAACCATCTGCCGAAGCTAGCCGATGCTCGGTGACCCGGTACAGGAAGAGTTCGCGGCGACGCCACCGGAGCCTGTGGCCTCGGTGCTGACGCAGCCCCGACCTCGTGATCACGATCGGGCACGACGACAAGGCTGGCGCACCGACGCATTGCTCGCTGACCACCCCTGACGACCACCGTCGTCCGTCAAGGGCTACCGGCCGAACTCCAGACCTTGCCCGGCTCACGCACCTGCGGGCTCGGGGTGCTGCGCCGGTGCGGCTGACCACCGCACCAATCTCACATGGCAGTGTTCATTCGAACTTAACTGTGTTAGAAAGTGGGTATGGGAGTAGCGAATCGTTTGGATCTAACGTTGCGGCTGGTGCAGGGCGCGGGCCGGGTTTCCGTCGCGGAGCTGGCGCAACGTCTGGGCGTCTCGGAGATGACGGTGCGGCGCGATCTGGACGAACTGGAGCGTCAGGGGCTGGTGAAACGGGTGCGTGGCGGTGCGGTTGCCACCCGCTCGCGCGAGGAGGAGGCCGGGTTCGCCGCACGGGAGGGGTGGCAGGCGGCGACGAAGGATCGTCTGGGGCGCTCGGTGGCGGAGCTGGTGGAGCCGGGCTCCACGGTGCTGCTCGACGCGGGTACGACGACCGTGCATGTCGCTGAACACCTGGTCGCCCGGGCGCCGTTGACGGTGGCGGTGCTCAGTCTGCAGGCCGCGGTGCGGCTTGCGGACCGGCCGGGTATCCGGCTACTGGTGATCGGTGGCCAGTCCCGTCCGGGTGAGTGGTCTCTGGTCGGTCCGCTCGCACTGCGCGCCCTGACGGCGATGGCGTTCGACGTGTTCGTGATGTCGATCGGGGGTGTGCAGGCCCAGCACGGGTGGTCGGAGTTCTCCCTTGACGACGCCGCCGTGAAACAGGCCGGACTCGCCCAGGCTTCGCGGACGATCGCGGTGGCCGATGCCACCAAGCTCGGCGTGCGCGCCTTCAGCCAGGTCGCCGCCGCAGGCGCGGTGGACACCTTCGTCACCGATACCGCCGCCGATGACGCCGCCACTCACCCCAAGGGGCCCGAGACGCTGTCGGCCCTGCGCGACGCGGGCGTCGACATCGTCCTGGCCTGACGCCCCCCCGCTCCCCCGTCCTGGCCCCCTCGGCCCGGGACCCCGACTGTGTACGGAGTGATGTTGTGCCTGCTTCCCCGCATCCGCTGATGATCCTGGTCGCCGGCCCCTACCGGTCGGGCACCGGGGACGATCCCGTCAAACTCGCCGCGCATGCGCGGGCGATGAACGAAACCGCCCTCGACCTCTTCCGTGCCGGACACCTGCCCGTGACCGGTGAGGCCCTGGCCCTGCCCCTGCTGGAGGTCGCAGGCAGCGCCCGCCCGGGAGACGGCCCCTTCAAGGAGATCTTCCACCCCGTTGCCGAGCGGCTGCTGGAGCGCTGTGACGGGGTGCTGCGGATCGGCGGCCCCTCGGCGGGGGCGGACATGATGGTGGAGCAGGCCCGCGCCGCGGGCAAGGACGTCTACACGGCCCTCACCGAGATCCCGGTGGCACGATGACCGCGGGCATCGACACTCCCGACCGCCGGGGCCGCACCGGCCTGGACCGCCAAGGCCGCGACCCGAGCGGGAACCCGCGGGTGCGGGTGCGCGAGGTCGAAGTGCTGTCCTGCGACTGGTACGTGCTGCGCAAGACGACCTTCGACTTCCAGCACGCCGATGGCCACTGGAGTCGCCAGCAGCGCGAGACCTACGACCGGGGCGACGGCGCCACGCTCCTGCTCTACGACCCCGACCGCCGCACCGTACTGCTGACCCGGCAGTTCCGCTTTCCCGCCTACGCCAACGGTCACCGGGACGGAATGCTGGTGGAAGCCGCGGCTGGCCTGCTGGACGGCGACAGCCCGATCGAGGCAGTGCGCCGGGAGGCGCAGGAGGAGACCGGACGGGTCATCGGCGAAGCCAGCCATGTCTTCGACGTCTACATGAGCCCCGGCTCGGTCACTGAACGGCTGCACTTCTTCGCCGCCCCCTACGGCCCGGCCAGTTCCGCCACCCGCGGCGGTGGGATCGCCGCGGAAGGCGAGGAGATCACCGTCGTCGAACTGCCGTTCACCGAAGCGCTCGCGATGATCCGCGACGGGTCGATTGTCGACGCGAAAACCATCATGCTGCTGCAGTGGGCCGCCCTGGAGGGCCCGTTCCGGCCGGCGCCCGCGCACCAGGAACCCACAAGAGTGCGCAGTGAACCAGCGCGAAGCCCAGCCCGTACAACCGGGGAGCCGCAGGCGCGGGCGAGGCTCCTGCACGACGCGTATGTGGCAAAGATCAATGCCGCGGTCGCCTCCGGCCAGGAGCACCTGGTCACCGAACTTGCCGCCACCTACGAACGTGAGTCCGGAGAACAGCCCGGAACAGCGTACTGAGCTCAGTCGGGGGAACCCGGCAGCCTTCGCCCCGGACCACCCACGCGATCTGCTCGATCTCCCTGCACGTCCGCGGGAAGGCATGCCGGACCGGCCGTGGCCCCAACCAGTCCCGGCCCCCTGCGAGGGCTTACGCATGATCCCCTCAGGGCCCGGCCAGGGTGGCTGCCGTCCTGGCCGGGCCCTGGCTTGCGGGAGTGTTACAGCTCGTCGCCTTCGACGTCTCCCTCGTTCACATGGTCTTCCTCGCGGCGGCGCTTGGTCTCCTCGTCCAGGTGGTGGGAGGACTTTTCCGGCTGCTGGGGGCGCCCCGCCAGGTTCTGGCCTGCCCGATTGTGTTCCGCCGCCTCGTCGGGTCCGTTGCCCGACTGAGAGCCCGGCTGCCTGCACACCTGAGTGCCACGCCCGGCGAGAGCTCACATGCCGAGAGCTCCCGCCCCTGCCCACTCCACCACGCCCCGTCCACGGCCACAGGAAGGAACACAGACACATGGCCACGCTGCCCGCGATCCGCGGCTGGTGCGGGCTCTTGGGCGGCAGCAGCCGCAGCGTCCAGGACGGCCAGAGCATGCCGGGCGTCTTGGCCGCTCGCGCGGTGATGTCGGCCTCGCTCAGATGGGGTACGGCGGGTTCGGCGGTGGCTGTGCCGTAGCGCAGGCGCGCCTTGAGGGTGAGCTGTGGGTCGGACGCCGCCAGGACGCGCTTGACTACGCGGGGGCCTGCGGACTTCCAGTTGGGCAGATAGCGGGTCGGGTGCTCGCGCAGTTCGCCGTCCTCCTGTTCGGATGATAGGCACATCCATGCGAAAACTTCCTCCCTGAGCAGATGGTCGGGGTCGGTGGCCATGGCAGCCAGGGTGGTACCGATGGCGACGTTTCGCGTGTCATGGATCTCCCACGACGCTTCCTCGGTACCAAGGGTCCGGCCGCAGGCGTCGATGATGTCCCCGAGCGATGGCAAGGATGCCCCGGGGCGGGTGCGGATGCCGCGCAGAGCCCGTCGTCCCAGATGGGACAGCTCGCCGGCCCGCCTCGCGCCGTCAGGTGTGGTGGTCTGCGATGACGCGGGCTTTCACGTCCGCCTGGGCGCGTAGGACCGGTCCGTCCGCGTCGAACTTCACCGCGACGGCCTCGCTCAGGGGGAAGCCGCACCGCACCCGTGGCCGGTACGGCCGGTCAGGGCCCGGCAGGCTTCCGGCCGGGGCAGCATGCGGTGGTTGCCGCCGCTGGCCACCGGCGGATGCTTGCCGCACACCGGGCAGCGTTCGAGCAGCAGGAGCAGGTGACGTGGGCACGCGAAGGTCCAGCCCAGTCGCCAGCGCAACTGCCACCGTCCCCGGCTCTGCGCCAGGCAGGCGGGGCAGTAGCGCGAGGTAGTGCCGTAGAACCGCCAATGGGCATGGCCGTCAGACGGCGGGTCTGGGGGGCGATCCGCACGAGGGAGCCGTCGAACCGCTCCAGGGTCATCGACCTCAGCTGGCCGGCTGTGATGCCGGTGCCGCCCCCGCAACCTGCTCGACGGGGACTTCACCACCGCCTGGATCGCGGGCGGCAATCCAGGGAGGACCAGTGCAGGTAACGCACCACCCCCGTACGACTGCTGCCCTAATCGAACATGCCGGGCCCGGCTATCGGCCGCTGACGACGGTGGTGTTGCTCGCGCTGCGCTCAGACGGGCGGGTGGCGCTGGTCCGCCAGGCCCGACACCCCGACCGGGGTCCAGCAAGCCCGACGGCAGCTACCAGCCCTGTGGGCCCTGCTCTGGTCCCGTCTGACGCCCCGTCACCGGATCGCGCAACGGCCCAACTGGCGAGGGCGGCGAGCGCAGCTTCCGGGCACGGAGCACCAGCTCCAGGGCGAAGCGCTGATCATGGTCGTCCAGCGCGTCGCCCCACAACTCCCTTAGCTGGCGCATCCGGTAACGAACCGTCTGGGGGTGGACGCCGACCCGCGCCGCCACCTCCGCCGCGCCACCCCGGGTCTGGAGCCAGGCCAGCAGGGTGTCCGCAAGCCGCTCCGCCTGGCCCGGCCTGCAGGCGGCGAGTGGGGCGAGGCAGCCGGCAGCCAGGTCGTCAATCAGTTCGGCGGGAGGCAGCAGGAGCAGCGCCGTGGTGTGCTCGGTGCAGTCGAGCACACCACGGGACGGCAGGGCCCCGGCCTGGATGAGCCCGACCGCAGTCTGCGCCCAGTGCAGCGACCGCGCCGCCTGGGCCAGCGGTACGGTCGGCCCCAGCGCGCCGATCCAGCCCGGGAGCGCCTGGCGCAGCGCGTCAGCCCGGCCGGCTTGGGTGGAGCCTGGGACGACCAGCCGGGGCTGCTCGCTCTCCCAGTCGAGCAGGATGCCGGTGCCGAGGGCTGGTGGCAGGAGCACGTTCTCGTTGCGGTTGAGGACAGCGATCGCGACCGTTTCCGGGAGCCGCCAGCCGATGTTGGCGGCGTACTGGGCCGTCGCCTCAAGGTCGGCGGGCTGGTCTGCGAGCAGCAGCCCGACCAGGCGGCACTGGCGGCGGAGCCGTTCGCCGGCGGCCAGGGACTCGTTGCCGAGCTGCTCCCGGGTCGCCTCACCGACCAGGGCTTCGATGTAGTCGAAGCCGGCCTCGGCCAGCTCGTACATCGCGGCGGGCGGTATCCCCACTCCGTCCGCGATCTCGGTGAGCCGGCGCCAGGACACCCGGGCTCCGAAGCGGTAGACCGCGCGCATGAAGTCGAGCGCCGGCCCGGGCAGGGTCTCGCACCGGTCGAGGGAGGCGGCGACCTCGCGGAAGCGTACGGCGCCGTCCCCCGCGATCTTCGGGCCGCCGGCCGCCCGGACACTCTCGACGAAGGGGCCTAGGGCCAGCCTGATTCGGGTGAGGACCCCCGAGACGCCGTGGTCGTCGAAGATCTCCACGACTTGCGGGAACTGGGCGTGGATCTGCTGCATCACCTCGAGCGAGAGCGTGGGGATCTCGCTGGAGGCAAGGCGGATGAACCGCTCGGTGTCGGCGGCGCTGACGGTGCTCCATACGGAGGCCGACCGCAGGGCGGCGGCCGGAGCGGGATCGGTTCGTACGCTCATGCGGGCAGCCTCCCTGGGAGTGCTCCGAGGTCAGCCGGTGAAGGACACAAGCGGCACGTCGGGTTGGGCGGGAGCGCCGGTCGTGAGGGCGATCAGGCCGAGTACGGCGGCGACGGCGAGGAGTGCCCCCGTCGCGGCAGTGAGGACGACGGCAAGAACGGGGCGTTGGGTACGCATGGTTGCGGACTTTCCCTTCCGTAGGCCCCGAGCGAGTGGGGCGGAACGACAGGCGACACCATTCGCACCGGCCCGGTCCCGTGCCCGCACAGTTTTGCCCTGGCGTTGACAATTCGTCAAGGGGGGACCTACGGTTCCGCGCTCAGGGGATATACACGGGACCTGCCGCACTCTCGGCAGCCGTTGGGGACCTTTCGTCGCACCACCGCCTTCACCACCGCACGGTCTGTGCCGACCCCAATCCCTTACGGAGCGTAATCATGTCCGTCTCCACCGGTCAGATTCTTGACCCGCCCGCCGGTGAATTCCCCGAACCCGCCCCGGCGCCCCGCCGCCTGTCCCGCACCGGTCTGGTACTGACCGCCGTCGCAGCCTTCCTCCTGGTGCTGGCGCCGCTCCTGCACTGGTACGCGCTGCCGAACCTGCGCAAGACGCCGATCGACACCAACACCACCACCGTCTTCACCGGCAGCGGCACCGTCTTCGACACCAAGGCCGTCGCCGTCAGCCCGGTCCAGGACCTCACCCTCACCCGGCGGGTGGTGGGCAACGTCGCGCAGAGCAGCGAGGCCCGCGCGGTGATGGACATTTCAACCCAGATCGACACCGCTGCCACGCTTGAGCTCCGTGACCCGCGGAAGTCCGTCCAGTGGACGGTGGAACGCTGGGTGACCGACCGCCGCACCAACCTGCCGCTGCACTCGCACGGCGAGACCCCGGCCTTCTCCGGCGAGGCGTACCTGAAGTTCCCGTTCGGCCTGGCCAAGCGCCCGTACGCCTACTGGGACTCCACGCTGGGCAGCACCGTCACCCTCGACTTCCAGGGCACTACGACCGTGAACGGCCGGACCGGCTACCGCTACGGCGCCGTGCTCGGCGCGACCAAGGTCGGGACCCAGCAGGTCCCCGGCAAGCTGCTCGGACTGGCTGACCGCAGCCAGGTCGTCGCCGACCGGTACTACGCGAACGGCGGCTTCAGCGTGGTCGTGGACCCGGTCACCGGCACCGTGATGGACGCCCGTACGCAGCCGCTGGTGACCCTGCGGACCTCTGAAGACGGCCCTGACCTGCTGGCCCTGCTGCGGGCGGACCTCACCATGACGGCGGAGAGCCGGGACGGCCAGGTGCGGACCGCGGAGGCCGCCGCCCGCAAGCTCGGCCTGGTGGGCACCACCGCCCCGGTCGCCGCCAGCACCGCGGGCCTCGCCTGCCTGCTGGCGGCGGGCGTGCTGCTGCGCCGCCGCGCCTCGCGGTGACACCCGTCGCTCGCCGAAGTGACAGAGGAAACATCTATTCCGCGTGAACCCGACCGGAATTTATCAATTTGGTGAGTAGTACCAGGCGGTAGCAACAGCCCAGACTGGCGGCGCGCGCCATCCGCGCGCCGCCAGCCGCATCCCCCGGTCCCTCCCGTGCGACTGCCCCACCGGTCACCCCCGGTCCTCTGATCCTTACCCGTCCCTGCCCTCACTGCCTCACTGCCTTGAGCACCGCCCCTCCCAGGAGCTCCCATGGCACATCAGATATCCCCGCATCCGCCTCCGGCCGTCACGGCCGTCAGGCCGTCGCCGGAGGTCCCCCACCGGATCACCGTCCTGGCCTGGCGCGACCTGGCCAACCCCGCCGCCGGCGGTTCGGAGCTGCTCGTCGACCGGCTGGCCTCCGGACTGGCCGATCGCGGGCACGAGGTCACCCTGCTCTGTGGGGGCCCGGAACCGTCCGTCGACCGCAGCTACCGCGTGGTCTCCTCCGGCGGCACCTATGACCACTTCTTGCGCACCCCAGGCGCGTTCGGTCGCAGCGTCGGTGAGACCGACCTGCTGGTCGAGGTCTGCAACGGCGTCCCGTACCTGGCGCCGCTGTGGCACAGGGGACCGGTGATGTGCCTGGTCAACCACGTTCACACCGATCTCTGGGACCAGCGCCTGCCCGGCCCGGTCGCCCGGGTCGGCAGGATGCTGGAGCACCGTGCACTGACCCGTACCCACTCCCGTAGCCTGATGGTCGCGGTATCCCCTTCCACGGCCGAGGCGATGGCGCGCATGGGCGTACCGCCCGACCGCATCCACCTCGTTCCCAACGGGGTCGAGGCGCCCGCGCCATTGCTCCCCGAATCCGACGAACCGTTGTTCGCCGCCGTCGGCAGGCTGGTGGAGTACAAGCGCATCGACCTGCTGCTGCGCTTGTGGGAGCGGGTCCGCCCGATCACCGGCGGCAAGCTGGTCATCATCGGCGACGGCCCGGAGCGGACCCGCCTAGAGGCACAGGCCGGGCCCGACGTGGTCTTCGCCGGGCGGGTCGACGAAGCCGAGAAGCACCGGATGCTCTGCCGGAGCTGGCTGCTGCTGCACCCCTCCTCGCTGGAGGGCTGGGGCCTGGTGGTCACCGAGGCCGCCGTCCGCGGCACGCCCACGGTGGGATTCGAGATCCCCGGCTTGCGGGACTCCGTCGTCCACGGCAGCACCGGCCTGCTCGCCCAGGGGGAGAGCGGGTTCGCCGCGGCCTGGTGCGCTCTGGCCCTGTCCGCCGACCGCCGCGCCGCGATGGGTGCGGCGGCCCGCCTCCACGCGGAGCAGTTCTCCTGGGAGCACAGCGTCGACCGCTTCCAGGCCGCTGCGGCCAAGGCCGTGGCCCTGCATTCCTCCGGGCGGGCCAGGTCCGGTCGCACCATGGCCGAGCCCCCGGCCCCGACCACGGCGGAGCGCTCGTGAAAGACCCCTCTCTGCGCCGCTCCCTCGCGCTGTTTCGCGCCTTTCGCAGCGAGCAGAGCGACCCGGAGAGGTTCTACACACTGCTGGCCGAGGACGCCGCCGACCAGGTCGAGCGGTACGCGCCCCTGGCCGGGGCGGTGGTGGCCGACGTCGGCGGCGCCGCCGGCCACTTCACCGAGGCGTTCCGGGCCCGCGGCGCGCACGCCTTCCTCTTCGAACCGGACCTCGCCGAGCTCCACTCGCGCGGCGGACGCACACCCGACCACGCGGTCGTCGCGGACGGTTACTGGCTACCGCTCACCGACGGCGCCGCCGATGTCTGCTTCTCCTCCAACGTGCTGGAGCACGTGCCGGACCCGGAGACATTCATCAGCGAAATGGTGCGGGTCACCCGCCCCGGCGGCCTGGTGTACGTCTCCTACACCAACTGGCTCTCCCCCTGGGGCGGCCACGAGACCTCGCCCTGGCACCTGCTCGGCGCCGACCGGGCCAGGCGCCGCTACCAGCGGCGCACCGGGCACAGCCCCAAACACACCCTCGGCGAAAACCTCCACCGGGTGCACATCGGCCCGGTGCTTCGTCACGTGCGCGCGCGCGGCGACGTCGAGGTCCTCTCCGCACGATCGCGCTACTGGCCGTTCCTGGCCGAGACCCTCGTCCGTATTCCAGGCCTGCGCGAGATCGCGTCCTGGAATCTTCTCCTGGTGATGCGGAGAACCTCCGAATGAGCGCCACCACGCTGCAGCTCCCCGACGCGCCGCCCTCGAGGCCGCGCCCCGAGCCGCGTACCGGCCGCCGCTGGCTCGCCGCCTTCTGGCTGCTGATCCTGTCCGCCTTCCTGGCCGCCGCGCCCGGGAGGATCGCCTTCGACACCAAACTCGCCGTCGCGCTCGACCCGGTGGGCTTCCTCGGCACACTCGGAACGCTCTGGCAGAGCGAGGGCAGCTTCGGCGCCCTGTCCAACCAGTACGTCGGCTACGCCTTCCCGATGCTGCCGTACTACCTGATCACCGACCTGCTCCAGCTGCCGATCTGGCTGGCGGAGCGGCTGTGGCTGTCGCTCGTGGTGACCGCCGCCTTCTGGGGCGCGCTGCGGCTCGCCGAACGCCTCGGGTACGGCACCCGGGCGAGCCGGCTGCTCGGCGCGGCCTGCTATGCGCTGTGGCCGGTGTTCACCATCGTGGTCGGCTCCACCTCCGCCGCCGCGCTCCCCGGCGCGGTCCTGCCCTGGGTCCTGCTGCCGCTCACCCGGTTCGTCTCGGCACGCGCCGCCGCACTCCGCTCCGCACTGGTGATCCCGCTGATGGGCGGCGTCAACGCGACCTCGGTCGCGGCCTCACTGCTCCCGGTCGGGCTCTACCTGCTCAGCCGGCCCGGCGGCAGCCGCAAATGGCGCCTGATCGCCTGGTGGGTGCCCGGCGTGCTCCTCGTCACCGCCTGGTGGTCCGTACCGCTGCTCCTGCTCAACTCCTACGGCGCCGACTTCCTGCGCTACATCGAGCAGGCGTCCACCACCACCGCCACCATGTCCGCCACCGAGCTGCTGCGCGGGGCCGGGAACTGGGTGGCCTACCTGCACTTCGGCTCGGCCTGGCTGCCCGCCGGCTGGGACGTGGCGGCGAACATCCTGGTCATCGCCTGCTCCGCGCTCGCCGCAGCCCTCGGCCTGGCCGGGCTCGCCCGCCGTGACCTGCCCGAGCGGCGCTGGCTGCTGCTGGTCGTCGGCACAGTGGCGCTGATCACCCTCGCCGGGTACGGCGGCTCCCTCGGGGCGCCCTTCCACGGCGCGGTGCAGCAGCTGCTCGACGGCGCGCTGGCGCCGCTGCGCAACATCTACAAGTTCCAGACCGGCCTCGCACTGGCGCTGGCCCTGGGCCTGGCGCACCTGTGCGGGCGGCCACTGCGCCGCACGGCCGCGCGGCCCCGGCTGGTCCCGGCACTGGTCGCACTGGCGGTACTGCCCGGCCTCGCGCTGCCCTACCTGAACGGAAACATCCTCCAGCCGGGCTCCTTCAAGGCGCTGCCCTCCCACTGGAAGCAGACCGCGGCCTACCTGTCCGCCGAAGCGCCCGACAGCCGGGCCCTGGTGGTTCCCGCCGACGCGCACGGCCTCTACACCTGGGGCTCGACCATCGACGAGCCGCTCGACGTGCTGGCGGACTCCCCGTGGGCCCAGTACAACTTCGTGCCCTTCGGCCAGGCCGGCGAGCGCCGCTACCTGGAGGCGATCCAGGAGGCGCTGGCGACCGGCACCAAGGTGCCGGGGCTCGGCGCCTTCCTCGAGCGGTCCGGCGTGCACCACCTAGTGGTGCGCAACGACCTCGACCCCACGCAGGCCGGCTACATCCCGCCCCAGACGGTACGCGCCACCCTGCTGGCCTCGGGCTACGAGCCGGTGACCGGCTTCGGCTCCCCGATGACCTCCGGGCAGCTCACGCCCGACACCCCCGTCCAGGTCCAGGGCCTGAGCCGGCAGCATGCCGCAGTGGAGATCTTCGCCCCCACCGGTGGTGAAGCCGCACCCGGCCGGGTTACCACCCGCCCGGTCGCCGACACCACGGTGGTCAGTGGCGGCCCCGAGTCGCTGCTCCCGCTCTCCGCGAGCGGTACGGTGACCGACCGCCCCGTGATCCTCTCCGGCGACCCCCTGCCGGCCGGCACGGACGCCGCACTACGGGCCACCGCCGACGGGCAGCGCCGGAGCGACACGCTCTTCGGCCTGGTCGACGGCAACAGCTCGTACACCTACACGGCCACCGAGACCAACCCGAAGGACGCCGGCCAGGACCCGGGCGGCCCACCGCGGCAGATCCTGCCCTCGGGCCGGGCCGGTTCCGCCGCCGAGCAGACCACCTCGGTGATCGAGGGCGCCAAGTCGGTCACCGCCTCCTCCTACGGTTCCTGGCTGTTCGCCCTGCCGCAGTACGACCCGGTCGGGGCCTTCGACGGGAATACCGGCACGGCGTGGACCGAGGGCAGCAGCGCGGACCCGGTGGGCCAGTGGCTGCGGATCGACCTCAACGGGTCGGTGGACCTCCCCGCCACCCTCAAGGTCACCCCGCTCGCTGGGGGTTCGCTGCGGCCCACCATCACCAAAGTGCGGATCAACACGGACCGGGGCTCGCAGGTGAGCGTGCTGCAGCCGCAGGCCGTGGCGCAGAACGTCAACGCTCCGGCGGGACCCGCCGCCTGGGTGAAGATCACCATCGAGGGCGCCGTCGCCTCCTCCACCGGCGTGGGCGGGGCCGGGTTCTCGGAGATATCGATCCCCGGGGTCAAGGCCACCCGTGTGCTGTCGCTCCCGGCCGCCACGGCCGACTCCTACTCGCTGCACCGCACCCTCGACCTCGGCGGCTCCCAGTCGGGCACCGTCGAGACCGGGCTCAACCGTCAACTCACAACTGATGCTGCCGACTTCAAGGTGACCGGCAGCGCCGTCGCCCTGCCCGGTCCCGCCCTGGACGCCCTGCTGGACCAGGTCGCCCCCGGCCGGGCCACCGGAAAGATCGGTATCGAGGCCGACTCCACCAGCTCCGGCAGCCCCCGCAACCTGCTCGACGGGGACTTCACCACCGCCTGGATCGCGGGCGGCAAGTCCTCCGTCCGGCTCGCCTGGCAGGGCAGCCGCAGCATCGACCACCTGGTGCTCGGTGCCGCGGGCGGTCTCTCCTCCCGGCCGACCCAGGTGCAGCTCAGCACCCCGACCGACGCCGTCAGCGCGGCGGTGGATGCCAACGGCCTGGTCCGGTTCGCGCCGCTGACGACCGACCAGCTGACGATCACCGTCACCGCGACCGCCCCTGTCGTCGTCCACAACCCGCTCGCCGGGCAGAATCTCCAGCTGCCGGCGGGCCTGAGCGAGGTGCACATCCCGGCCCTGGCCGATCTGGTGACCCGTCAAGATGCCCAGGACACCCAGGACACGAAGGACACCGCCTTCACCCTGCCGTGCGGCAAGGGCCCGGTCCTCACCGTCGACGGAACCGCCCATCAGACCTCCGTGTCCGGCACGGTCACGGCCCTACAGAAGCGGCATCCCGTCACCGTGACCCTGTGCCCGGCCACCGGGTCCACCCTGCCGCTCGGCCAGGGCAAGCACCGGGTGTCCGCCTCCGACGACGGCGCACTGGCCGTCACCGACCTCACCCTCTCTGCCCGGGACGCCGGCCCGGCTGCCGATCCCGGCTCGCGCCGGACGGTGAAGGTCGTGTCCTGGTCCGGGGACGAGCGCAGCATGAAGATCGGTGGGGGCGAGGCCTCCTACCTGCAGGTGCACGAGAACGCCAACCCCGGCTGGCGCGCAACCCTGAACGGCAAGCCGCTGCAGTCCGTCCGACTCGACGGCTGGCAGCAGGGCTACGTGGTCCCGGCGGGCACGGGGGGAACCGTACTGCTCTCCTACGCCCCCGCCACCACGTACGACCTCGGGCTCGTCCTCGGCGGCCTCGCCCTCCTGGTGTTCGCCGGGCTGGTCGCGGTGCCGGCGCTGCGGCGCCGGGCCGGCCGGCCGCACGACCAGCCCGGCCCGCAGGACTGGGACGCATCCGACGCGCCCCGATGGCTGCTGGGCGTGGTCTTCCCGCTGCTGGTCCTCGGCGTAGTCGGCGGTCCGCTCGCACTGCTGGCGATGCCGCTGGTCCTGATCGCGTTCCGGTGGCCGAGCCTGATGCCGTACGTCGCCGGGGCGGCGATGATCGGCGCCGGCCTGCTGGCGGCCCTCATGCCCCCGAGCGGGGCGTTCAGCCCGGCCGCCGAGGTGCTCGCGCTGCTGGCACTCGCCGCCACGCTGGTCACGGCGGACCGCCAGGCCACGGGGTCCCGGCACCGGGCCGAGGCCCCGTGACCCGCCCGTCCCTCGCCGCCCCTGCCGCCCGGACCCCGTCCGGGCGGCAGGGGCGCGTTCCCTTCCCGGCGATGGACGAGTACTCACGCCACCTGCTCCAGGAGCACCTGGACGCGGACACCGTCCACCTGGAGGCCCACCTCCCCGGCACCGTTGACGTCGAGCGGCTCCGGGCGGCCTTCACCCGTGTCCTGGCCGCCCACCCGACGCTGCAGGTACGGCAGGCCGACTCCCGCTGGTGGCACCGCCGTTACCACTGGGAGCCGGCGCCGATCGGCCCCACCGCCGTGGCGGCCACCGCCGACCTCGGCCTCACCCGCCACCGTGCCCTCACCGAACCGCCCCCGCTGGCGGCCGGCCCCCCATTGCGGCTGGAGACCGCACCCGCACCCAGCGGCGGCACCGCCCTGCTGCTGACGGCAGCGCACACCCTCGCTGACGCCGGCACCTGCCTGCGACTGCTCTGCGACGTCGCCGATCACTATTCCGGCGCCCCGGCAGGGCACCACTCCGGCGGCCGGGCCGGGCAGCGCTCCAGCGGTGCGGCCGATACCCCGGCCACGGTCACCGCCCGGGGCGGCCGCCCGGCCCGCATCGCGCCTGCCGCGAGTCCCTCTCCCGGCACCGGTGTCCACCTCAGCGTGCTCCGACTCGCCCGAACCGGCGCCAAGCCGCCCCAGCCCACCGTCAACGACCTGCTCCTGACGGCGGTCCAGCTGACCCTGGCCGAATGGAACCACCGGCACGGCCACCCCACCGGCCCGATCCACCTGTCGATGCCCATCGACGACCGCCCACACGGCCCGCTCGCCCCCGGCGCCCCCATGGGCAACCACAACCACCTGGCCACCATCCGCGCCGAGGCACCCGCGCCCGACGCCGGTGCGGCCACGCTGCCGGGGCGCATCAGCGCGCAGACCCGCGCAGCCAAGGCCGCCCCCGTCACCGGTGGCGGCCTTGTCGCCGGACTGGTCAGCACCCCCTGGCTGCCCATCGGGGCCAAGGCCCCGCTGACCAGGGCACTGCGTCGCATCGCCGCACCCTGGACATCCACCGCCCTGGTCAGCAACCTCGGCAGGGTGACCCACCCGCTCGACTTCGGCCCCGCCGGGCCGGCCGACGCCCTGTGGTTCTCGGCACCCGTCCGGATGCCCCGCGGACTCTCCGTCAGCGCCCTCACCCTCGGCGGCCGCCTCCACCTCGCCGTCCGCCACTGCCACCAGCTGCTTGCCGAACCCGCCGCTGCCGAGCTCGCCCGGCGCTGCGCCGAGATCCTGGACGCACTGGCGAAGGACGGAGGACGCCGTTGATCCTCGGAGTCGCGGTCGCACTGCTCGCCAACGTCCTTTACACCGCGGGCTTCGTCCTCGAGAAGCGCGCGCTGGCCGCCCTCCCCGCGTTGGACCCCCGCCGCCCGCTGCACCTGCTCCGGACGCTGGCCTCCAGCCCCGGCTGGCTGTTGGGCTTCACCGTGCTGGGCCTGGGCTTCGCCGCCCAGCTGAAGGTCTACCAACTGCTGCCGATCGCCGCCGCCCAGGGGGTGTTCCTCTCCGGAACGGTGCTCCTGATCGCCCTCTCCGCCGCCGCACTGGGCGAACGCCCGGGCCACCGTGAACTCCTCGCCACTGGCGTCATCCTGCTCGCCCTGCTCGCCGTCATCGGCTCACTCGGCGACGGCAATGCCGACGGCAACCGGGTGGGAGCGGCGGCACCCGTCCTGCCCCTGCTCGCCGTCTGCCTCCCTTGCCTTGTCTTCGGACTCCTGCTGTTCGTCACCTCACTGCGCCGAGCCGGCCGCCGGCACCGCCGCCGCAGCTCCGGCGTGCCGTACGGGGTCGCCCTCGGGCTGCTGTACGGGGTGAGCTCACTCGCCATCAAGGGCACGTCGGCCACACTCGCCGACCGGTCGGTGGCGGCAGCCCTGCCCGAGCTCCTGCGCGGACCCCACCCTTGGCTACTCATCGCCACCGGAGCAGCCGGCCTCGCCCTGTCCCAGACCGCGCTCCAACGCTGCCGCGCATCCGTGATCGTCCCGGTCACCACCACCGTGTCCAGCATCTTCACCGTCATCGCGGGCACAGTGGTGTTCGACGAACACCTCCCCACCGAACCACTCCGGCTGGCGCTGCGCCTCGGCGGCACCGCACTCGCCGTCGTCGTCCTGCTTACCCTCCCGCGCCACGACGAACCGTCACACGCACCGACCCACCAAGGAGAACCCCACCATGCAACACCCCGCTGAGCCCGACCCTCGCCTCCTCCCCCTCCTCGCCTGCCCGGTGGACAAGGGACCGCTCGTCCACGTCCCCGAAGAGGAACTCCTCTACAACCCCCGCCTACGGCGTGGCTACCCGATCCACGACAACCTCCCCTACCTGCGCCCGCTCGACGCCCTCACCCTCGACGACGTCCGGCACCAAGAGCTCCTCTCCAGAATCGAGGCGCGCGGGACTGTAAAACGTTCGGTGTAACTCCCGATCATGGAAGATGCATCGATGACCAGCAACAACGTGACCGAGACCGTCGAGCCGTGTGAGGCGGTGGCGTCGAGGTCCATGGATGACCGGCTGATCGGCGAGCTCGTGGGTCGGGCTCAGGCCGAGGGCCTGCAGCTGACCGGTGAGGGCGGGCTGCTCCAGCAGCTGACGAAGCGGCTGCTGGAGTCCGCTCTCGAGGGCGAGATCACCGACCACCTCGGCTATGACAAGCACGATCCCGCCGGGAAGAACGGCGGCAACTCACGCAACGGCACCCGGGCCGAGACCGTGCTGACCGAGGTCGGCCCGGACGGAGCCGAGTCACCACTTTCAGCTCTATCGACGGCTGGACCACCTGGGGTTCGTCTGCAGCGGCTGCGAGTTCCGAAGGCTGTTCGGCCAGACGTGAGCGATGGCTGTTCACCGTCTTCTCGACCGCCTGACCGAGATTGGCCCACAGGTGATAGCGATCAGCGACCTGCTCGGCCTGCGGTGCTCCGATGCGTGCGCCTTCCGCGTATCCGCTGGAACGGTCCCGGCAGATCACCTTCACCTCGGGGTGGTCGCGGAGCCAGCCGGCCAGGCCCTCGCCCTCTCGCCCGTCGTAGAGATGCAGTGGACGATGGGTGGACATGTCGATCAGCACCGTGCCGTAGTGACGGCCCTTGCGGAAGGCGAAGTCGTCGACGCCGAGTACCTCCACCTGGCCGACTTCTGGCTCGGGCAGGGCTCTGACCAGTCGCAACAGCGTGTCCCTGCCCACGGTGATGCCGACCGCGGAGGCCATGCGGGCTCCTGCCCGGCCAGCCAGGGCCAGCCCGATCCGCGTCAGCACCGCACGCAACAGCGGAGTCTGCCGACTGTGCGGGGTCGTCAATCCCACGATCTGTTCAGCGAATGTCACCGCCGGGCAGGCAGGGTTCTCGCAGCGGAACCGGCGTATGCATAACTCGATCACGACACCGAGCCCACCCACGGCGACGTCACGCAGTTGGCGTACATACCGGCCGTGCACCCGTGCCGAGCTCCAGCCGCACCGGCACACCGCGGTCGCCGCCCGCGCCCGCGTCTTCAGCACCACCTTGTCCGGCCGCCGCTCAACCTCCTCGACCAGCAGCGCGGACAGGTACGGAAACAGCTCCAAGAGCACATCATGAGAGCACGTGATGCATGATCGCGAACAGCTGGCACAACCCGCACAACCGTCCGGATCACAAGATCGTCGACAGAACCCGGACCTTCACGTGGATCGCGTCGATTAAGATCACCGGATAGACGGGCCGGTTCTGCCTTCGGCAATGCCCTCGAGGACCTTGTCGGTGATCGTGGAGATCGTCTGGCGCGACACCTCGGCGCCATAGACCTCGGCCAGGTGAGCCTGGACCTCGCCGGTCGTCAGACCCTTCGCGGCAAGCGAGATGACCATCTCGTCCACGCCGGAAGGACGCTTCTGCCGCTTCTTGACGATCTTCGGCTCGAAGGAACCCTCGCGGTCGCGGGGCACGGCTATCTCCACCGGGCCGACCTCGGTCAGCACGGTCTCGGCCCGGGTGCCGTTGCGTGAGTTACCGACGTTCTTCCCGGCGGGATCGTGCTTGTCATAGCCGAGGTGGTCGGTGATCTCGCCCTCGAGAGCGGACTCCAGCAGCCGCTTCGTCAGCTGCTGGAGCAGCCCGCCCTCACCGGTCAGCTGCAGGCCCTCGGCCTGAGCCCGACCCACGAGCTCGCCGATCAGCCGGTCATCCATGGACCTCGACGCCACCGCCTCACACGGCTCGACGGTCTCGGTCTCGGTCACGTTGTTGCTGGTCATCGATGCATCTTCCATGATCGGGAGTTACACCGAACGTTTTACAGTCCCCCAGGGACCGGTCAGGTCTGGGAGAATGCCGCGTTGTTCGCGGGGTATAGGCGTGAAACGCTGATGGAGCGCACGGGTGTTGGAGGTGGCTGTGATGTCCGGTCTGAAGGTTCTGGAGTGCTTTCCCGCTGGTGGCCCGCGGGGAAGTTGGCCGGCTGAGGAGTTCGCGGCTCAGCATCGTGCGCGGGGTGTGGTGGCGAGCGTGGTGATGGACCTGGAACGGGACGCGTTCCTCGTCGTGGTACCGGAAGCCGAGGGTTCCCCCGCCGGGGTGTGATCTCCCGGCCCGGCCGGCCCCGCTACACAGGGCTTTCCCCTGGATCCGCGAGCCGCAGCGACCTCCGGGGGTTCGCCTGCGCTCGCGTATCCCCACCCCCGGCCTGCGACCATTGAGGGATGAGTAGGCAAGCGTGGGACGCGTTGACCAAGGCTGAGGAAACCTTCATGGTCAATTCCTATGAGATCGACATCCTGCCCGGTGTCTGGGGAGATCCCGACGAAAGCGACCAGTCCCGACCGGTGGACGAACTCGCCAGGATCCTGCTTACCCTCATCGACCGCGGGTGGATCGAGGTCCGCCGGCTCGCACCTTGGACCTCCCCCTCCGGACACAGCGGCTTCCAGCCAGGCGAGCTCGTGCCGCGGGATCGACTTGCGTCGATTCTCGAAGATCCGGCCGTCTGGGAATACCCCGAAGGCGGAGACTGGATCGGCGCCTTGACTCTGGTCGAGACCGAAGCGGGAAAGTCGATCACTCGTCTACTTACCGGCGAGACGGCCGAGTAGGCCCCTGCGCGATACCCCAGCATCATCAGGGGAGCAGCTGGGGCGCCATACGGAAACCGCGGTTGCGCCGTCAGTGGATGACGCTGAAACTCCGCCAAGGCAGGCTGTTCGGAGCCGTCACGTTCGACAGTGTCGTCGCCGTGTAGATCCCCTGGCCTCCCGCGACTTCCCGGCAGTCCGCGGTCCGGTAGAGCACGACGTCCACCCGCGTGTTGTTGACCACGTGTGTCGCCCCGCCCGGAACCCCGATCTGGTGGCATCCCTTCACCAGCGTGTTCGAGTACGACACCTCGACCCGCTCGTCCTCACCACGAAAACTCAGCATGCCGACCGTGCTCCGCCCCAAACCCGAGCACCCCGCCACGAGCGACACTGTCACCACGATCCCCGACACCACACCCACACACCGACGTAGCACCGTCACAGTGACCCCATCCATCCAGAAGGCATCGAGACCGACAACACACACCGGATCCTCCCCCACCCCTCACCGCCCGGCACCCCGGGCACCGCCAAGCGGATGAAGGTCCACGCCACACGCCACACGGCACGTGGGAACCCGCATCGTGACCGGTGTGCCAGCCTCGCGGACCAAGGCCAGGCCCCCGCAGATCGAAGGGGGTCGGTCCTGGTCGGCGGGATCGTGTGTCGACCCCGAAGGTCGCGCACGTTCCCGGACGCGCCCCGGCCTGCGCGCGGGGAACACAACGGCGGCGCCGTACGTGCGCCCCACGGACCGCCCTGTGCGGCCGAGCCGTGGCCCCGGCCCCTGGCACTCGCGGCAGCACAGGGCGGCGGAAGAGACGACGGGGTGAGCAGACGGCAGTACGTCGCCAGGGGTGTGCCCGGCGGGTATCGGATATGGGACATCGGGAGGGGTGCAGGTGGTGGGGGGGGGACCACTACGAGCTGTGCCCCGACGATCTCCTCACCGAGCTCATTGAGCTCAACGGCGGAGCCGGCCGAGAGCGGCTCACGGCCCGCTGAAGCGGTACCGGGCCCGGAAGCGGTGAGCCAGTGAGCCGGTCATCCGGTCAGCCCGTTTGGCGCCATCAGGCCCTCTCGGTCCAGCCCGGCGTACGCAGCACGGCATTCCGGGCGCGGGCTGCGCCGCGACCGGTTCGGCTGGATCGGGCCGGAGCCCGGCCGGTTCAGCCGGTGTACTTCCGCCACAGTTTGACGGTCGTCTTCGGGTTGCTCGCGGAGTTGGACTTGTGCGGCGCCAGGCAGCGGTACTGCTGGCCGAGGTGGACGACGCGGTCGTTCTCCGCGTACTGCCGGTTGACTTTCCAGTCCGAGAATCCTGCGGCCATGTGGAGACACCTTTCGCCGGGTCGGCTCGCTGCCGTCCCCCTCAAATCTTCGCATCATCTGAGCGGCCCCCCGGCCAAGGCCTGCCGCCCCGGCCCGACCCCGCCCGACCCCGCCCCGCCCCGAGCCCGAGCCCGAGCCCGTGCCTACGGCGGCCGTCAGGTCGCGGTGGGTGCCTTCCCTGCCTCGGCCGGGGCGGGAGGGCCAGGAGGAGCGGGGCGGCGGCGGGAGACCGCGACTCCGGCCAGGCAGATCGCGCCGCCGAGCAGGGTCAGCCAGCCGGGGACCTCGTCCAGGGCGATCCAGGCGATGAGGACGACGACGGCGGGCACGGCGTAGGTGGTGGCGCCCATCTTCCCGGCAGTGGTCCGCGAGAGGGCGTAGGTCCAGGTGGTGAAGGCCAGGGCGGTGGGGAAGAGGCCCAGGTAGACCATGTTGAGCGTGGCCGACAGCGGGGCCTCGGGCAGCTGGGCCAGGAGCTGGCCGGCGAAGGGCAGGGTGATCACGGTGCCGACGAAGCAGCCGTAGGTGGTCACCTGGACCGGGCTCGCGTACCTCAGCGCCGGCTTCTGGGAGACGACGCCGGCGCCGTACGTGAGGGCCGCCACCAGGCAGAGCAGGACGCCGACGACGGAGGATGCGCCACCCTGCGAGGTCGACAGGCCCACGACGACCGCGCCGACGAAGGAGACGGCCATCCCCATGAGCAGCATGCGCGGGAAGCCCTCCTTGAGGAGCCAGCCGCCGAGCAGGGCGATCACGATCGGGCCGATGTTCACGATCATGGCGGCGGTGCCGGCGTCGACCTCCTGCTCGCCCCAGTTCAGCGCCACCATGTAGAGGCCGAACCAGAGGACCCCGGAGGCGAGGATGCCGGGCCACGCCTGCCGCGGCGGGAAGGGCACCCGCTTGACGGCAAGGACGAGCGCGAGGGCGAGCGAGGCCGTCAACAGGCGTCCCAGGGCGAGGGCGCCCGGGTCGTAGTGGGCCGCGGCGGCACGGATGGAGACGAACGCGGAAGCCCACAGCACGACGGTGATGCCGGCTGCGAGCAGAGCGCGGTGATCGGTTCTGGGGTCGCCAGCCGTTTGATCCATGCGGGTCAACGTACCCACACCACCGACAGGTTGCCCACACCATTCAGACGGCGGTGGGCGCAGAGCCCACTCCGCCCTCGGAACCCGCCGGCCTGCGACGACGACGACGGCGCCGCCCCCGCCGCACGGCCCGTCGGCTACCGGGGCCCCGTGCGCCCGGCCTGAGCGGAGGCGGAGGAGAACCCGGAAACGGAGACGGGGCTCGCGGCCGAGGCGCCGAAGGAGGCCAGGTCCTCGCGGACGGCCCGGACCACCGCGTCCTGGCGCTCGGCGAGGTAGAAGTGCCCGCCGGGGAATCCGCGGAACGTGAACGCCCCCGCCGCCAGCTCCCGCCACGCCATCGCCTCGGGCACGGTCACCCGCGGGTCCTGTTCGCCGCACAGCACGCTCACCGGAACACGCAGTGCCGGCCCCGGTGCGCAGCGGTACTCCTTGACCGCCCGGTAGTCCCCGCGCAGGACCGGCAGGATCAGCTCCTTGAACCCCTCGTGGGCCAGGAGCCGGGGGTCGGTGCCCGCGAGCGAGCCGACGTGCGCGAGGAGGGCGTCGTCGTCCTGCGGATGGTCGTCCTCGGCACGCTGCAGGAGCGGGGAGCGCCTCCCGGAGACGATCAGTCCGCGCAAGGGTCCGAGGGCGGCACCGGCATCCGTACCGGACCCCAAGCCCGAACCCGAGCCCGAACCCAAGCCCGAGCCCGGACCCGACTCGGCCTCCAGCCGGCGGGCCAGCTCGAATGCCACCAGCGCGCCCATGCTGTGCCCGAACAGCACCAGCGGGCCGTCCAGCCAGGGCCGGAGGGCCTGGTGCACCCCGTCCACCATGGCCCCGATGCTGCCCGGAACCGGCTCGGCGAACCGGTCCTGGCGGCCGGGGTACTGGACCGTCAGCACCTCGGCGTACGCGGACAGCGCCTGCGAGAAGGCGAAGTAGTACGAGGCGTTGCCGCCCGCGTGCGGCAGCAGCACCAGCCGGGGCGCGGGCCCCGGCGGTGCGGGGTGGAACCGGCGGAGCCACGGGTCGGGCCCCGGGCCCGGGCGCCCGGCGCCCTCGGCGGCGGTGTGCACGGTGGTCATGTCCGCTCCTCGAACTCGTCCGTCAGCAGCCGCTTCTTCTGCGGCTTGCCCATGGCGTTGCGCGGCACGGCGGTGATGAACCGGACCTCGCGCGGCCGCTTGTGTACCGACAGATGCGCCGCGACGAAGTCGGTGAGCTCGGCGCCCGTGACCCCTTCGGCTACGACGAAGGCCACGATCCGCTGACCCAGGTCGGGGTCCGGGGCGCCGACCACGGCCGCCTCGCTCACCCGGGGGTGGTCCAGCAGGGCGTTCTCCACCTCGCCCGCTCCGATCCGGTACCCACCGGACTTGATCATGTCGACGGAGGCCCGGCCCACGATCCGGTGGACGCCGTCCGCCTCGTCGACGGCAGCGATGTCACCCGTACGGAACCAGCCGTCGTCGGTGTAGGCGGCGGCGGTCGCTTCGGGGCGGCCCAGGTAGCCCGAGAACAGGGTGGGGCCCGTCAGCTGGAGCTCCCCGATCTCCGCTCCCGGCTCGGCCGCGATACGGGTCCGGATGCCGGGGAGCGGGGTGCCGACCGTGCCCGGCCGTACCTCGCCCCCGGCGCGGCCGCTGACGGTGATCAACGTCTCGGTCATCCCGTACCGCTCGACCGGCCGGTGCCCGGTCAGGGCCTCCAGGCTGCGGAACACGGGGGCGGGGAGGGCCGCGCTGCCCGAGACCAGCAGGCGAGCTCCGGTCAGGGCGGCCGCCGCACGCGGGTCGTCGGCGATGCGCGACCACACGGTGGGCACCCCGAAGTACAGGCTGCCGCCCGCCTGCGCGTACGCGTCGGGGGTGGGACGGCCCGTGTGCACGAGGCGACTGCCGGTGCGCAGGGCGCCGAGCACGCCCAGGACCAGCCCGTGGACGTGGAACAGCGGAAGACCGTGCACGAGGGTGTCCCCGGCGCTCCACTGCCAGGCGTCGGCCAGTGCGTCGAGGTCCGCGGCGATCGCCGCGCCGCTCAGCACCACGCCCTTGGGCGGGCCGGTCGTCCCCGAGGTGTACAGGATCAGCGCGGGCTCCCCGGACACGGGTACGGACGACTTCGCCGGGCCCCCGGCGCGGCGGCCGAAGTCCGCGCCGACCATGACCGCACCCGAGTCCCGGAGGATGTGTTCGCGCTCGGCCGGCCCGGAGTCGGGCGCCAGCGGTACGCAGGGCACCCCCGCCAGCAGGGCGCCCACCACGGCGGCCACGGTCTCCAGCGACGGGGTCGCGCTCACCGCGACGGCCCGGGCCCCCGCGATGTCGGCTGCCACCCCCTGGGCCGCGCCCAGCAGTTCCTCGTACGAGGCCGCGCGGCCCGCGACGGTGACGGCGTCCGCGCGATCCCCGTGGACGCCGGTGAGGGCGGTCAGCATGGCGGCAACTCCCCTGACGAGACAGCGAAAAGTTTGCTGTCACAGCCTACGGGGACGACACGGCCACCCCCGACAGGCACCCTCCCGCCCGTCACACCCGGGCGCGGCGGGCTCAATGGCTCAGTCGGCTCGGTCGGCTCAGCGGGCCCAGTCGGCTCAGTCGGCTCAGCGGGCCCAGTCGGCTCAGCGGGCTCGGTCGGCTCAGTCGGCTCAGCGGGCTCAGTCGGCTCAGCGGGCTCGGTCGGCTCGGTCGGCTCAGCGGGCTCGGTCGGCTCAGTCGGCTCAGCGGGCTCGGTCGGCTCAGTGGCTGACGCGCCAGCCCGGGCGCGTGCCGGCGGTCCACGAGGTGGCCGCCCTGCGACGGGCCGCCGCGGGCGCCCAGCGGGCGGCCTCCCGCTCCGCCGCCGCCTCGTCCCGGGCCTCTTCCATCGCCTCGGCGATCCGCGCGGCCATGGCCGCCGACAGGGCCACCGCGACCGCGGCCACCTCCTCGGGCTCGGGCGAGCCACTGGTGATCCGCCACCGCACCGCGGCCGGGTCGGCCGGGGTGTCGCCCGTGTGCTGTGCGCTGCGCGCCATGTCGCCCTCCGTCCCGCGGTCGCCGTTCTCCCCATTGTGCTCCCGCTCCGTGCCACGGGCATCGCGTGCGGCCTGCCCGGGAGACCCCGCCGGACGGGAGACCCCGCCGAACCCCGCAGCCGCCCCGACCGGGCCCGGCCACGACGGGCGGCCGTGCGACGGTGCGGCCTCTCAGCACTGCCGCTCGGGGCCGTAGTTACCCTGTGGTCATGTCTGAAGCCCCGTCCTCGAACGCACTTCGCCTCGTACCCGTCACCACACAGAACGTCGACGCCGTGCTGGCGGTGCAGGTACGTCCGGATCAGGGGCACTTGGTGTCCCCCGTCATGAAGTCCCTGGCGGAGGCCTATGCGCACGGCGAGGTCGCCTGGCCGCGGGCCGTGGTCGACGGCGGCGTGGTGGTCGGCTTCGTCATGGCCTTCCTCGACATCGGCTGGAATCCGGCCGAAGACCCCGACGACCGGCGCTCGGGCATCTGGCGGCTGAACATCGACGCCGGCCACCAGGGCAAGGGCTACGGCCGCTTCGCCGTCGGCGCCGCCGTCGAGGAGATCCGCCGCCGCGGCGCCGACCGGGCGTACGTCTGCTGGGACACCGGTGTGCACACTCCCGAGCCGTTCTACCTCGGGCTCGGTTTCACGCCCACCGGCGAGCTCAGCGGCGGACAGCGGGTGGGCGTGCTCGCCCTGGACCGGTCCCCCGCGCACTGAGCCCCGCCGGGCCCCGTGCTCGATGCCGGGACGGCGCGTGGATCTTTGTGGCTTCCGCCAGTACGAGGCTCGACCGGTCCCCGTGGAGACTGCCGGAGAAGAGCCGCGGGACGGCCCCGGGAACGGGGCCGTGTCCAGGTACATGTCTGAACGGGGAGGACATCACCATGAGCGCGCACGAGCAGTACGACGAGATCGGCGAGGCGTACGAGGGCTTCAAGGCCCTGCCGTTGGAGCAGTACGCGGTGGTTCCCAGCTTCCTGGCCATGGTCGGGGACGTGAGCGGCGCGTCGGTGCTGGACCTGGCGTCCGGCACCGGGTTCTACAGCAGGGAGTTCATGCGGCGCGGCGCCGCGGAGGTGCTCGGCATCGACATCTCCGGCGAAATGGTCGCCGTCGCGCAGCAGTTGGAGGAGCACGAGCCACTGGGTGTGCGCTACGAGGTCGGTGACGCCTCCGAACTCCGCTCTTTCGAGCAGCCCTTCGACATCGGCCTGGCAGTCCAGCTGCTCAACTACGCGCCGGACTTCGCCACCACGGAGCGGATGTGTCGCAACGTGCACCGGAGCCTGCGGCCCGGCGCCGCGCTCTTCCTGCTCAACCAGTCGCCCGACTTCCGCTTCGACGGGCCGCCGCCGGACCGGTACGGCTTCCGCACCGAGCTCACCGGTGAGGAGGGCGAGACGGGACCCCGGGTGCGGACCACGGCGCTGCTCGACCCGCCGGTCTCCTTCGTCGCCAACCGTCCGCGCCGGGAGGTCTACGAGAAGTGCCTGCAGGCTGCCGGTTTCAGCGAGCTGACCTGGGTACCGCTGACCGTGTCGGAGGCCGGCCTGCGCGCGTTCGGTGCGGACTTCTGGGCTGACTTCCACGCCAACCCTCCGCTGGAGATGCTGCGCTGCCGAGCCTGACGTCCGGCTGGACGGCACGCCGGCCCGACCTCCGAGAACGCCCGCCCGGCCCCCGAGCACGCCCGCCGCGGGGTCGCGAGCCGCGCGGCGGGCTCAGGCGGCCTGCGAGGTCACGTGGTCGATCACCGTCCGAAATTCCTCGGTCGGCGAGAAGTCCACGTACTCCACGTCCTCGACCGCCTCCGGGGCGTGGCCGGGTGCCCAGTAGAACGCCTCACCGGCCGTGTAGTCCCGGGGCCCGTCCTTCGTGTGCATCCTGAGCGTGCCCTTGAGCAAATAGCCCCAGTGCGGGCACGGGCACAGGTCGTCCGGCAGCCCTTTCAGCGCCGGGGCCATCTCCATGCCCCGGGAAAGCCGCATGAAGGCGACGGAGAAGCCGCCGCCGATCTCCTTCATGCGCAACTCGACGCCGTCGGCCTCGATGGCCACGGGGGTCTGGTCGCGCGTGGTCGCCGTCATGGTTCCTCCACGGCCGTACGTTTCCGCTGTCCCGAGATCCTCCGGGTCCCCCGGCCCCCTACCAGTGTCCCCTTGCCCCGCCCGGCCCGCGCGGCGTACGGCCGGGGCTGCGGGGGTGCGACTCAGGCCGCCGCCCGTTCGGTCCCGCGCCCGGCCGAGGCCGTGTCCCGCCCGCGCCGGCGCCTCAGTCCCGGGAACGGGCCTGGCAGCGAAGCCCGCCCGCACCGGTCGCCAGCCGGCGGCGCGGACGTCCGGTCCCCGCCGCCGCGCGGTTGCGGGACGCGTTCTTCGCCCGGTCGGGTCAAGCGAAGGCGGGAGGGTGCCGCGAACGGCCCAGTACGGGGACACCGGGCAGGCCACCGGTGGACGAGGTGCATACGGTCGCTGCCAGACACATCGGCTCGCGAAGCCCGTGGAGGCATCATGTCCCGTCGGAGCCGCCGGCTGGTCGGCATCTGCGCCAGTACCGTCGCCGCCGGCCTCCTCCTGCTCTGCACCGGCGGTGACCCCGCCACACCGCCGCGAGGAGCCTCCGGCGGCGCCGCCTCCGGGACCGAGGTCGCGGTCGGCGCCTATCTCCACTACGGCTCGCCCGGCGTCGAGCGGATGCAGGAATTCTCGCGCTGGCTCGGGGGTACCGAGCTGCGGGCCGGGCACACCTACCTCCCCGGCGACACCTGGTCGAACATCGAGGGAGCACCCGACTCCCTGCGCAGCTGGGCGCGGTGGCGCAACGCCCGGGCGGACCGGCTGTTCGTCCTGAACGTGCCCATGCTGGAGGGCAACGAGGCCGGCGTCCCCGACGCCCGGGTCGCCGAGCTGATCCGCACCGGCGCGAAGGGCGGGTACGACCACCACTTCAGGCGGCTGGCGACGCGCCTGGTCGGCCTGGGCGTACCGGACACGGTGATCGTGCTCGGGTGGGAGATGAACGGCTTCGACTACACCCACCGGTGCCGGCCCGACCCCGCGAACTGGAAGGCGTACTGGCGGCGCATCGTGACGGCCATGCGCGCGGTGAAGGGACAGCGGTTCCGTTTCGACTTCGCCCCGAACCGCGGCGGCGACGCCATCGCCTGGACCCGGTGCTACCCGGGTGACGACGTGGTCGACGTCATCGGCATGGACACCTACGACCAGGCGCCGGGCCGTACCTTCGACGAGCAGGTCACCCAGCCCTACGGGCTCCAGCAGCAGGTCGACTTCGCGAAGGCCCACGGCAAGCGGATCTCGTACCCCGAGTGGGGGCTGTTCCGGAACGGCGACAACCCCGAGTACGTGCGCCGCATGCTGGCGTGGATCGCCGAGCACAAGCCGCTGTACCACAGCATCACCGACTACTGCCCTCACGGCGTGTGGCAGTGCGGGCAGAACCCGCGCTCCTCAGGCGTGTTCCGGGAGCTCCTGTCCACCGTCCCTCCGGGTCGCGGCCGACCGCACCGCGTCGACTTCGGTGCGGGCGGCGGCAGTTGACGCAGTCTGCTGGGGAATTTGGCGTGGAGGTGAGACGGTTGGCACCGTGCACGCTACGACGAGGGGCGAGGACACCATGGCGAACCGCTGGGTGGGGGTGACGGTCGACTGCGTCGACGTGGAACGGGTGGCGGCCTTCTGGAGCATTCTGCTGGACCGCCCGGCGGGTCCGTCCCGGCCGGGCTGGGTCTATCTCGGTCTACCCGGCGACCCGCAGCCCCGTCTGGTCTTCCAGCCGGTGGCCGAGCGGCAGATCGGCAAGGTGCGGCTGCATCTGGACGTCGCGGTCGACGACATCGACGAGGGCATCGCGCAGGTCGTAGCCCTCGGGGGGCGGTTCACCGGCGAGCGGCACGACTACGACGCGGGGGTGGTCGTCGTGATGGTCGATCCCGAAGAGCACGAGTTCTGCCTGGTCCAGTACTACCCGTAGGCCGCCGGGGTCAGTCACGATCGACGTGCCGGCGCACGACGGTGCCCTTGGCCGCGACCGCCCCGGCTGCGACCGGAGCGACAACCGAATTCGGGCCGGGGGCAGATGCTCCGCGTCCGGCACCGGACCTCGGGTGATGCCGGACACCTGCCCCGACCGTCGCCCCCCGATCCACCACGACACGGCCCCCAGACATGCGTGCGGGGCGTCACCGTACGCATGACCTCGACCCGGCCCGGGGTGTCGCCCTCGGGCACCGCCGGAGGCTGAACGAGCTACTTCACAGCTCCGTGGATGCCCCTCGGGATGCCCGTCGGGCAGGCTGGGTGGCGGAGGTGGTCGCCGTGACGCACGAAGATCCTGGGTCTCGTGCGCGAGCTGAGCGCCCACACCGCGTTGTGCGTCGACAACGCCCGCCGGTTCACCCGCGAGCACACCATCGCGGCGACGGTCCAGCAGCACCTGCTGCCGCGCGATCCCGCGGGGCAGAGCACCGTCGCGACGGCCCACCTGCACGTCCCCGGCGACGGCGGGGGCGGCGGCTGGTTCGACGTGATTCCCCTGTCGGGCGCGCGCACGGCCCTGGTCGTGGGCGACGTCGCCGGACACGGCATCCACACGGCGACCACGATGGGGCAGCTGCGCACGGTCGTCCACGCCCTGGCCGCCCTGGACCTGGAGCCGGACGAGCTCCTCGCCCGCCTCAACGACACGGCCGGTTTCCTGGCGGCGGAGCGGGCCGTCCGGCCCGCCGATGACCCGGCGTACCGGCAGCCACTGTCCGCGAGCTGTCTCTACGCCGTGTACGACCCCTTCCCGCGCACCTGCACCTTCGCGTCAGCCGGCCAGCCTCCGCGGCCCCTGATCGTCCACCCGGACGGCGCCACCGACACCGTGGATCTCGCCGACGGGCCCCCCTTGGGCAGCGGAGAGGGCTCGCCCTTCGCCACCACGACCGTCGAGCTCGCCGAGGGCAGCGTCGTCGCCCTGCACACCCCCCCGGTTCCTCTCCACGGACCGGACCGGTTCCCAGTCCACGGACCGGACCGGTTCCCAGTCCACGGACCGGACCGGTTCCGAGGACGCCCCGGGCCCTCTCCGCGATCTCCTCGCACGTCCCGGCCGCTCGCTGCAGGACCTGTGTGACGACGTCCTGTACGCGCTCGGCACCGGCAGGAGGGACGGTGACGCGGTCCTCCTGCTCGCTCGTACCGCCGCCTTCCCCGCCCGTTCCGCGGCCACCTGGCTGCTGGCCGACGACCTCACCGAGGCCGCCACCGCCCGCAGGCACACGCGCCGGACGCTGAAGGGCTGGAACGTGGACGAAGACACCGCGGCCGCCACGGAGCTGATCGTCAGCGAACTGGTCACCAACGCCCTCCGCTACGGGAGCCCTCCCCTGCGCCTGCGCCTGCGCCTGATCAAGGACCGCGCCCTCACCTGCGAGGTCCACGACGCGAGCACCACCAGCCCCCACCTGCGCCACGCCCGCACCGCCGACGAGGGCGGCCGGGGCCTGTTCATCGTCGCTCAGCTCGCCGAGCGCTGGGGCACCCGCTACACCGCCTCCGGCAAGACGATCTGGACCGAGCAGAACCTCGGCTCCTGACCCCTGCGGGTGGCCGGACGGCGCCTCCCGGGGTGGGGCGCATCCTCCGTACGGCCGGGTCGGCGGTGGCCTCTCGGCCGTGGTGGCGGCCTTCGCCCGGCACCTACCGTGAAGGACGCGGAGCAATGACTTCCGCCGCGCCCCGGTCCCGTCCTCACAGCCAGGAGTACGTGGTGTCCCCCCAGATCATCGACATCTCACTGCCCAGCACCCTGCAAGCCGCGGGCCAGGCCCGCCGCGCCCTGAGCACGTGCGTGAGCGACCGCGATGTCGCCGACGAGGGGTCGCTGTTGCTCTCGGAGGCGGTGGCCAACGCGGTGGAGCACACGGAGAGCGACCGTCTGCGCCTGGTCATCCGGCACGACACGGCGACGGGCGCACTCATGTGCACCGTACGGGACGCGAGCGCGGAGGTGGCTGGCCCCGCCGCGGGCCCCGCCGGGGATCCGGGCGCGGGCTCGGCCGCGGGCTCGGGCGCGGGTCCGGCGGGCGCGGCCATGGACAGCGCCGCGCGCGAGTCCGGCAGGGGCCTGGGAATCATCGACGCCCTCAGCGCGGCCTGGGGCATCAGCACGGACGGCTTCGGCAAGTGGCTGTGGTTCTGCCTCGACGGCGCGGCCGGTCCCGACCGCTAGGGGTGTGCCTCCGGCCCGGACCGTCCCGCCCGCACCGGGCGGGTTCCGTACCCTGGCGGCATGCGCATGCGCCCCACCCTGAGCTGGACGCCGACCGGGGACCTCCGGCCCGGCACCACCGATCCGGAGCCGGTCGCCGCCGCGCTGCGGGCGGGCGGTGTGCTGGTGCTGAGCGGAGCCGGCCTCTCCACGGAATCGGGCATCCCCGACTACCGGGGTGAGGGCGGGAGCCTGCGGCGGCACACGCCGATGACGTACCAGGAGTTCACCGCCGACGCCCGGGCCCGGCGCCGGTACTGGGCGCGCAGCCATCTCGGCTGGCGGACGTTCGGCCGCGCCCGGCCCAATGCCGGGCACCGGGCCGTGGCGGCGTTCGGGCGGCACGGCCTCCTCGCGGGGGTGATCACCCAGAACGTCGACGGCCTGCACCAGGCAGCCGGCAGCGGGGGCGTGGTGGAACTCCACGGAAGCCTGGACCGGGTCGTCTGCCTGTCCTGCGGCGCCTTCAGCGCCCGCCGTGAAGTCGCCCTGCGCCTGGAGGAGGCCAACGCGGGCTTCGCGCCGGTGGCCGCCGGACTGAACCCGGACGGTGACGCCGACCTCACCGACGGGCAGGTCGGCGACTTCTCGGTGGTGCCCTGCTCGGCGTGCGGCGGCGTCCTCAAGCCGGACGTGGTGTTCTTCGGCGAATCCGTTCCGCCCCGGCGGGTCGAGCACAGCCGCGAGCTGGTCGCCGCGGCGTCCTCGCTGCTCGTCCTGGGCTCGTCGCTGACGGTGATGTCCGGGCTCCGGTTCGTCCGCCAGGCGGCCCGGGAGGGGACGCCCGTACTGATCGTGAACCGGGACCCGACCCGGGGCGACGAGCACGCCGTCACCCGGGTCGCACTCCCCCTGGGTACGACGCTGACCGCCCTGGCCGACCGGCTGGACGTCCCCGTCGACGACGCGGCGACCCCCTGATCCCCGGCCCGGGCGGTACTCGTCGGGCAGTTTCCGTCGGTGCCCGTGGGGTCGCCCCCGGCCTCGCACGGGCGCCCCGGCGCGGAGGACGACGGGGTGGCGGGTACGGACGCCGTCACCGCCGCATATGGGAGCTGTAACGGTCCGCGCGGGGGTGTGAATCCGCGGTGGGGGCGGGCTTCCGCCGAGCGAGCCCGGCCGGTACGGCCCCCTGGCGGATGCCGGGCGCCGGACCACGTCCCCACGCGGCGCACCGGTGCGGCCGCCCGGCCCGGGGGCTGAGACCGCCCTCGCGCTTCTTACGGGTGACTTCCGGGGCAGGCTGCGCCGCGGCGTGCCGTGCGGGTGCTTGGCTGCCTCGTATGGCCCGCTTCCGTACGTCCCTCAGCCCGGCCCGGTTCGCCGGCGGCCTGTCGCTGGTCGTCGCACCGTTCCTGTTCACAGCGGTGGGCACGGCGCAGGCGGACCCGGCGCCGCCCCCGTACGCCGGTACAGCCGGCCACGGCCCCTGTGACGTCGTGAAGCCGACCTCGGGCCTCGTCTGCGTACCGGCGCCCACACAGTGCTTCACCGCTCCCTGCCCCCAGTACGACATCGTGCCCGCCGTACCCGGCCCGGCCGCAGCGCCGGAGCCGACCCCGTCCGAGCCCACCCCGTCCGGGCCGACCGTGCCCGACGGCACCGCGCCCGCACGGTAGAGGCACCCCGCCCGGCCGCCCCGGCCACCGCTCGATCCCCGCGCCGCCGGGAACCCACGGAGACTCATGTCCACGTCCGCCGCCCCCGAAGCCACTGCCACCACGCTGCTGCGCAACCCCCGGCTGTGGGTGGTGCCCACGATCCTCACGGGACTGCTGGCCCTGCTCCTGTCCCTGCTCTACATGGGCGGCGTCGTCAACCCCAACGCGGACCTCCGCGAACTGCCCGTCGCCGTGGTCAACGAGGACCGCGGCGCGCCGCCGCCCGGGCAGCGGGAGAACCTGGGTGCGCAGATCGCGGCCGCCATCGCCGCCGACAGCGCGGGCGGCAAGGCCGACTGGCGCACGCTGACCCGGGCGCAGGCCCAAGACCAGCTCGACTCGGGCAAGATCTACGGCGCGCTGGTGGTACCGGCCGGCTTCACCGACTCCGTCACCGCGCTCACGACGCCCCGGGCCACCCGGCAGCCGACGATCACCGTGCTCACCAACCCCGGAAAGGGCAGCCTGGGCTCCTCCCTGGCGAGCCAGATCACCACGCAGGCCGCCCACCGCGCGTCCGGCACCCTCGGCCGACAGCTCACGGCCTCCGCCGGCGCGCAGGCGGACGCCGGCGCGCAGGCGGACGCCACCGCGCGGCTGCTGCTCGCCGATCCGGTCGACGTCGTCACCCGGGTCGGCCATCCGATCGGCGCCCACAGCGGGCTCGGCCTCACCGCGTTCTACTACACGCTGCTGCTCGTGCTGGCCGGTTTCATGGGCGGCAACGTCATCAGCAACGCGGTCGACACCGCCCTGGGCTACGCCGACAACGAGATCGGTCCCTGGCACACCCGACGCCCGACCGTACCGATCAACCGCACGCAGACCCTGCTGCTGAAGATGCTGATGACCGCGGGCATCACGCTCGTCAGCACCTCTCTGGTGCTCCTGTCCTGCGTCGTCGTCCTGGGCATGGACGCCTCCCACGTACCGCTGTTGTGGGTCTACTCCTACTGCGCGGCCCTCGCCGTCGGTCTGGGGGTCCAGGCCATCAACGCCGCGTTCGGCGGGCTGGGCCAGCTGGTGTCCATGTTCGTGTTCATCGTGCTGGGCCTCCCCTCGTCGGGCGCCACCATCCCGCTGCAGGCCGTTCCGGGGTTCTACCGCTTCCTGTCCCACTTCGAGCCCATGCGGCAGCTCGGCGACGGGGTCCGGGCGATCCTGTACTTCGACGCCCGGGGCGATGCCGGGCTCTCCCGCGCCTGGGTCATGATCGCGATCGGTACCGTGCTCGCCCTGGTCTTCGGCTTCGCCATGACCGCCTACTACGACCGCAAGGGCCACAAGCGCCTCACACCACAACCCGCCTGACCCCGCCGGGGGGAGCGGAGCGTCCGGAGGACCCGGACCCACCGCGTCAGCCGCGCCCCAGCGCGCGCAGGGCCTTCCGACGGTGGCTCAGGGCCAGGTTCACCGAGTCGGTGCTGCCCGCGTGACGGAAGTGGTCCACGGCCCGCTCGTTGACGGCCACGGCCTCTTCGTACCGCCCCAGGTCCACCAGGAGGCCGCCGAGGATCAGCAGGGCGTTGCCCACGCCGTGGCCGTCCCCGGTGTCCCGGCAGAGTTCCAGGTACCGCTCGAAGGTGGGGACCGATTCCTCGTACTGCCTGAGTTCCAGGGCCAGGACGCCGAGCCGGAACAGCGCTCCGGCTTCGCCGGCACGGTCCTGTCGGGCTCGGAACAGCTCCGCGGCCCGCCGGTAGGCCGGGAGGGCGTCCGCGGGCCGGCCCGTCTTCTCCAGCGTCTGGCCCAGGTGCAGGTGGAGCTGGCACTCCCGGTCGCGGTCGTCGGTCCGCGGGTAGACGACGGCGGCCCGCCGGTAGGCGGTGACGGCCTCCTCGTCGCGGTCCACGGACCGCAGGGCGCGGCAGAGGTTGAGGAGCGCGGAGCCCTCCAGGTCCGGAAGGTCGAGTTCCCGGAACACGGTGACCGCTCGCAGGTACGCGGCGATGGCCTCTTCGAACCGGCTCTGATCCAGGTACTTCTCACCCATGCGGTACAGGGCCGAGCCCTCGCCGCGCAGGTCGTCCGCCTCCCGGGAGCAGGCGGCGGCCCGCTGCAGGACCGTGTACGAATCCGCGTCCCGGCCCGCCGCGGAGAAGGCACTGCTGAGGTGGTGGAGGATGTCGGCCTCGGCGCGGCCGTCGCCGCTCGCGCGGTGCATCTCCGCCGCCTCGGTGTAGACGGGGATGGCCTTCTTCGGTTTTCCCTGCCCCGCCAGGCCGCGGCCGACGAGGGTGAGGGCGCGGGCCTCCCGTGGGCGGTCGCCGGACCTCCGGAAGATCTGTGCGGCGTGCCGGCCGGCGGTCACGGCGTCCGCGGGCCGCCCCAGCTGGAGCAGGGAGAGGCCGAGTTCGCCGTACGCGGAGCCTTCGGCCCGGACGTCGCCCGCGGCGCGGAACGCGGTCACCGCCCGTTCGCGGGCGGCAACCGACTCCTCGACGCGGCCCAGTTCCGTCAGGGCGGATCCGAGCCGGTTGAGCAGTTCGCCCTCCCTGTCCCGGTCGCCGGCCGCCCGGAATCCGGCGGCGGCCTGCTCGCACACGGGCACGACCTCCGCGTGCCGGCCCTCGTACTCGAGGACCAGGGAGAGCCGGAGCAACGCCTTGAGCTCGCTGTCCCGTTCGCCGGTCTCCCGGTGGACCGCGATTTCCCGTTCGATCACGGTGACGGCTTCGGCGCACCGGTGCACCCGGGCGAGATGGATGCCGAGGTTGCCCAGTACGACGCCCTCGCGGACGAGGTTGCCCACCCTGCGGTAGCCCGCGAGGGCCTGTTCGCAGGCGGCGACGGCCTCCTCGAACCGCCCCGCCTCGACCAGGGCCTCGCTGCGGTTGGCCAGTGCGTGGGCCTCTTCCTCGTGGTCCCCGCTCTCCCGCAGGAGCGCGGCGGCTTTCCCGCAGGCGGTGGCGGCTTCCGCGTACCGGCCCGTCTGCGTACAGGCGTTGCCGAGGTTAACCAGCGCCGAGGCCTCACTCCTGCGGTTGCCCAGCTCGCGGGCGAGGACCGCGGCCCGCTGCAAGGCGTCGACCGCCTCCTCATGACGCTCGGCGCGCAGCAGGGCGGGCCCGAGACGGCCGAGCACCCAGTGTTCCTTGCGGCGGTCTCCGATCTCCTGGAAGAGCTCGACCGCACGCCGCGAGGCGGCGATCGCCTCGTCGAGCCGGCCCGTCTCGTACAGGGCGTCCGCCAGATTGCTGAGCGAGTCCGCTTCGCGGCCGCGGTCACCGCGCTCGTGGTAGAGGGCCGCCGCCCTGCGCGTGGGGGGGATGGACTCCTCGTACCGCTCCTGACGGAGCAGGACGTTGCCCAGGTTGTGGAAGGGCGAGCCGTCTCCGTTGCCCTCGCCGCCCTCCTCGGAGAGGGCGGCGGCACGCTGGCTGACGTCGGCTGCTTCGTCGAACCGCTTGGCGGCCGTCAGCGCGTTGCTCAGGTTGGTGAGCGCCGCGATTTCGAAGACGCGTCCCCCGCCGCTCCCGAAGACGGCCACGGCTCGTTCGCAGGCGGTGACGGCCTCGTCGCCGCGGCCCTCGGCGGCCAGGGCGGTACCGAGGTTCGTCAGCGCGGTTCCTTCCAGGGCGCGGTCTCCGGTCCTGCGGAAGTGCTGGGCGGCCCGGCCGAAGAGGGCGGCCGCGTGCCCGGAGCTCCGCAAGCCGGACATGGCCTGGGCGGACATGAGGAGCAGTTCGGCCGCGCGGCGGCGGTCACCGGCGTCGAGGTGGTGGGTCGCGGCCCGCTCCGCCGCGGTGACGGCTTCCTCGAAGCGCCCGAGGCGGGCCAGGGTCTGGCTCACCCGGCCCAACGACGCCGCGTGTTCGCCGAGTTCGACGCCGGAGGTCGTCTCGGCGAGCAGCCGGTACAGCTCGGTGGCCTCGCGGGTGGCGGCCAGGGCCTCTTCCCGGACGTCGCTCGGGTCCTGCGCGAGCCGGCTGCGTACGTCCGCGTGCTCGGGGAGGTCGACGGTGGGATGGGCGAGCGCCAGCCTCTCGTACAGTTCGGCGGCCTCGCGCGTGACGTCCAGGGCCCGCTCCTCGTGGCCCAGGGCGAGGAGCAGGGTGCCGAGGTTGTTCAGGACCTTGGCCAGATCGAGGCAGTGGGCGGCGAAGTCGGTGTCGGCAAGCCGGCGTTGGATGACGACGGCTTCCTCGGCCTGGGCGAGGGCCTCGTCCCCGCGGCCGAGGTCGGCGAGGAAGGCCCCCAGGTTGACCAGTGCCGCCGTCAGGTCGGGCTGGTGGGCGTCCGGGTTGGCGTCCGCGAGCTGCCGGTACAGGTCGGTGGCCACTTCCGTGACCTCCAGGCCCTCCTCGGACCGGCCCGCTGCGCGCAGCGCGATCCCGAGGTTGGCGAGGGACATCGCGAAGTGGTGCCGCTGGGCGTCGGGGTCGGCGTCGGCAAGGCGCCGGTACAGCTCGGCCGCTTCCTCGCTGGCGGCCAGGCCCTCCTCGGTGCGGCCCGCGTCGATCAGGCGCAGGCCCAGGTTGGTGAGCAGCCCGGCGCGGTCGGGCCGGTACGCGGGGTCGGCGTCGGACAGCCGCCGGTACAGCTCGGCCGCCTCCTGCGTGGCGGCCAGGGCCTCCTCGCTCCGGCCGTGCCGGGACAGCCGGCTGCCGAGCCCGGTCAGCGAAGCCGCCAGGCGTTCCCGGTGGGCGGCGGGGTCGGCGTCGGCCAGGCGGCGGCTGGTCGCCGCGGCCTCCTCGGCCACGAACAGCGCCTCCTCCCAGCGGCCCGCGGCGGCCAGCCGGTCACCGAGTGCGCCGAGGGAGTTCGCCAGGTGGGGCAGGTGGCCGGGGTCGTCCGCGGCGAGCTCGCGGTGCAGGCGTACGGCTTCCTCGGCGGGGGCGACGGCCTGCTCCCGGCGGCCCGCGTTGGCCCGGCGCCACGCCAGCGTGGCGTACAGCGCGGCGCGTCGGCCGGGGTCCGCGGTGGCGGCCAGCCGGTGGGCGATCAGGGTTTCGACCACGGCGAGGATTCCGCCGTCCAGGTCCGCGTGGCGGCCCGGGGGCAGGTGGGACTCGACGGCTTCCAGGACCGTCAACAGGTCGGGGTCGATGCCTCCTCCGGCGCCGTCGCCCGCGTCGGCGAGAGCGGCGAGCGTGGTCAGGGCGGGGCTGCCGGCGGCTATCGCGAGGGCGGGTGCGGAGCGCAGCAGCGGGTAGAGCACCCGCTCGCCGACGTGTCCCCAGCGGGCGGCGGCGGACGCGAGGAACGTCACGGCCCGCGGGGCCACGGCGGGGCCCAGGTCACCGCCCAGCAGGGCGGCCGGTACACCGCTCGCCCAGGGGTCGGGGTCGTACGCGCTGATGTCGTGCCCGGGGGTGAGCAGGCCGAGGAAGTCCTCGGCGAGCCGGTCGGGGTAGAGCGGTTCCAGGACGAGTTCGCGGTCGGCGGGCGGGTAGCAGAACCGGTGGTCGAGGAGGAGGTCCAGCGGGTGACCCGGCAGGTCGAGGGTGCGCAGCGCCTGTACCCCGGTGGCATGGCCGACCGCTCCGGTGAGGGCGGCGGTGAACACCGTCTTGGCCATGACCGCGGGGCGGGTCCGGTAGTCCTGCCCGAGGCTGCCGGCGTCGAACAGCTTTTGCCACGACCAGTATTCGCGGTCCAGGAGGTACGCCGACAGGTCGTGCGGCTCCGCCAGGGAGGGCCGCTCGCCGCGGGCGTGCGCGTCGACGGAGACCAGGGCGGCCATGTGCAGGTTCAGCGTCAGGCCGAAGGGGCTGCGGTCCAGGGAGGCGGGCGGTGCGGCGCTCGCGGCGCCGGGGAGGTCGTACAGGTCGCTCGCGGCGTAGCGGTCGCGGGCGGCGGTGAACATCCGCAGCCGGTCCGTGTCCAGGGAGGGGAGGAGCAGGTCGGCGCCTGCGGCGCGGCGTTCGGCGAGCTCGCCGCGCAGGGCGGCGAACCAGCGGACGGTGCGGCCGATCAGGAGGATCCGCGTGGGCCGCTGCCGGTGCAGTTCGGGCTCGGACAGCAGGCGTTGCAGCTCGCTGTGGGCCCAGCGGTCGGCGTAGTCGACGACGAGCAGTACGCCGGCCCCCTCCTCGGGCGTGGCGGCCGTGGGTCCCGGGGTGGGGGCTGCGTCCCGGAAGCCCGCCTGCAGGACCTGCCACCGCCCGGTCGCCGGCAGGTCCGGGCTGCGGGAGTGTTCCGCGAACTCGGTGGCGAGCCGGGTCTTGCCCTCGCCGCCGGGGGCGTGGAGCAGCAGTACGGAGAGCCGCGCGTCCCGTGCGTCCCGCCACTGCCGCAGCCGCTCCAGTTCGGCCGTCCGGCCGGTGAAGGGGACGACGTGGCTGCGCGCGTCGAGGAGGCGGCTGGGCTGCGCCATCAGCCATGCGGTGTCCGGGGTGGCCGGAGGGGGTAACGGCTCGATGGTGGGCAGCCGCGACCCGTAGTGGTGGTGGACGGTCGCCGTCGCGTACGGGCCCTGGGCCGCGGCCGCTCCGGGGGCGACGTGCTGTACGTAGCGCGGCTCGCTCAAGACTCACCGAGGGGTGCCGGGCCCGCCGGACCACCGGGCGCGTAACGGTGGTGGTGGACGGTCACGCTGGCCCCCGGTCCCTGGGCGCCCGCGCCGCCGTCGTGGATCACCTGGCTGTAGAAGCCGCCGCTTCCCGTCCTGCGCAGTGCCGCGCCGAGGGCGCGGATCTCGCCGTCGGCGCCGGGCCGCCCGGCGATCAGTTCGCGCAGCAGGAGCTCGTACTCGGCCGAGCGGTCGGCGCCGGCCTCCATGGCCGCCCCGAGCCGGGCTGCCCACGCCTCGTGCGCGGCGCTCAGGGCCGACTCGTCGCCCTGCTCGCAGGCGGCGAGGACGGTCTGCCGCGCCTGCTCCAACTCCGCTTCGGCAGCAGCGGCTTCGTCGGCCCGGCCGAGTCCGATCAGGCGAACGAAACCGCGCTTGGTGTGCGTCCACGCTTCCGTCGTCATCGCGGTGACGAGCGTGGTGGCGGCGGTGGCGGCCACGGCCGCGACAGCAGGATCCACGGCGCTTCCCCCTCCAGAGGCACTCGGCTGGTCCGAGGCCACAAGTCTGCCATCGGGCCTCCCCTCATGGCTTGGATCACTTCAAGCCGTTCTGGCTCACGCGGCGGCCGTACGAGCCCCTTCGCCGCCCCGGCACGGACCCCGGCCGGGGGCTGCGCACCGCGGCGCCCGGCCCCGTCCGCCCCTCCGGGAAGACCCAACCCACCGGTCTTCGTGAGGCTCTTCATACCCCGGTGCACCGGGTGGCGACCAAAGAGCAATAGAGCAAAGACTTCCAATTACCCATAAAACAAAACCGTCTTGACGCAGGAACAAACTGGTTGACTGGTTTACTTCCCCTGGGTTCCACTACATTGACCCCGGACAAGCAGCCGTCGACGGGGAGAAGAACGTGGCCAGGGTCAGGCAGGAGCGGGCCGAGATCACCCGGCAGGCCATCCTCGATGGCGCCGCCGTGGCTTTCGACCACTCCGGATTCGACGGCACGAGCCTGAGCGACGTCGTCCGGCACGCCGGGGTCACCAAGGGCGCCCTCTACTTCCACTTCCAGTCCAAGGACGCTCTCGCCCGGGCCCTGATGGACGAGCAGTTCCAGGTCTCCGAAGGCGTCGGCGCCATCGAGGACCCGGGGTTGCAGACCGTCATCGACCTCACGCACCAGATGGCTCACGCCCTGCGCACCAATGCCCGTGTCCGCGCCGGAATCCGCCTGCTCGTCGAGTTCGGCTCCTTCACCGACCCCGACCCCTCCCCCTACAACTCCTGGATCGACACCTGCCACCGCTGCCTGGAACCGGCCCAGGAACGGGGCGACATCCACCCCGCGCTCGACACCCACGACCTCTCCACGTTCCTCGTCGGGTCGTTCACCGGGATCCAGGTCACCTCACACGTCCGCACCGCACGCGGCGACCTCCACGCGCGCGTGGTCGACCTGTGGAACTACCTCCTCCCCGGCATCACTCCCGCCGACCGCGTCCCCCTCCTCGATCCGGAGGGCTCACCCGATTGCCGGGCCCGGCTCGGTCTCCCCGCCGCCCCCTCGTCAGCCGCAGCCGGCTGACCCCAGATCCAGGGCGGCCTCACCCACGCCGCGGCGAACCACGGGGGTGCTCACCACAGCGTGAGAGAGGCCGCCCTGTCCCACCCTGAACGCCCCGGGGCGCACGTCCGGATCGGCGCGCGCGTCACCTCTCCGGCCCCGGGCCAGAGCCGAGGGGCTTCCCACCGCGCGCCAGGCCCTCGAGCCTGGCGTCGACGTCGATCGGCCGCTGCCCGCTGTCCTGCGCCCACGGTCGATCGCTCCGCGCACGGCGTCGACGCACGCGCCCCACTCGCCCCAGGCCGTACGCCACTCCGCTCCGACCTGCTGTGACTCCGCCCACCCTCCCTTGACCGCGGAACGAAGGGTTACCTAAGTTCGAGGGCATGAGCCCGCACCGCCCCACGCCTCCCGCCGACCCGTCACCCGGATCCGCCAGCTCCGGAACGGTCGACTTCACCGTCGACCTCACGTCCCAGGAGGTACTGCGCCGGGCCCAGGTGATGGCCGCGCTCGGACCCGACTGGGACCCGATCGAGGTGCTGCGCGGCGAGGAGGCCGCGTACGACCTGCTGTACTCGGGCCTCGACGCGGAGCAGCAGCGGCTGTACGACGACCTGGTCGCGGCCGGGGTCCTCCCGCGGCGCGGGGGCGGCCATGCTGCCGCTTGACCCGCAGGCCGACATCGGACGCCGCGCCTGGGTGGCCTGCCCGAACTGCCTCGACACCCGTGGGTGCGCACCGTGCGAGGAGCGGCGGGCGTGCTCCGCGCACTGGCGCTACCTGCTCTCCAACACCGGCAGCCTGCTGCACCTGCAGTGCCCCGGCTGCACCCACGTGTGGGTGCACGAGAGCGGCTTCGGGGCCACACGGTCCGTGTGGAGCCGCATCACGAGCGGCCTGCCCCGGTTCTGACGGGCGCAGCCGCCCCGCCGGTGCCACTGGAACCCGGCGCGCCCGACACGGCCCCCTTCCCGCCCCGCCCTCTCATCCCTCCGCGCTCGTGGCACGGCCCTTTCCGGCGGGCCTCAGACGTATGGTCGCGTGACGAATGAGACATAACGGTCACGGGAGGCGGCGCGGTGAAGCGTTTGGGACGGCAGGGATTCAGGATGGCCACGGTCGCGGCGGTGGCGCTGGCCGGTCTGGCGGGCCTCACCGCGGCGTGTGCGCCACAGAGCGAGCCGAAGGCCCTGGGACCCTCCGCCGGCACCGGCAGCGCCGCGCCCACCGGCTCGGGGGAGCCCACCGGCACCGCAGTGGCCCGGCGACCGCTCCCGGCCGACGTCGAGCGGAAGCTGCGGGAGGCGGTCGACGCCGCCTGGCGGACGAACAAGGTGCCCGGGGTGCGCGCGGACGTGAACGTACCCGGGCAAGGGCGAGTGGGGCTATTCCGTCGGGGCGGCCGACCTCGAGACGAAGCAGCCGATCGGCCTCGACGACAGAGTGCGCATCGCCAGCATCACCAAGACCTTCACCGGCACGGCCGTGCTCCAGCTCGTGCGCGCCGGCAAGCTGCGCCTCGACGACCCCATGGACACGTACGTCAGCTGGCCGAACGGCGGCAACATCACCATCCGCCAGCTGCTGAACATGACCGCGGGCATCTACAGCTACACCGACGATCCGGCCTGGCTGAAGCGGTACACCGAGCATCCTGACGCCCCGTTCCGCACGCAGGACGCCCTTGACATCGCGCGCCGCCACGCGCCGCACTTCGCGCCGGGCAAGGGCATCCGGTACTCGGACACGAACTACGTACTGCTCGGCGACATCGTGGAGAAGGTCGGCGGGAAGCCGCTGGCCGAGTGGATGCGGGCCGACATCGCACGGCCCCTGGGCCTGACCGCCACGAGCTACCCGACGGACTCCGACATCCTGGAGCCCTTCGCGTCGGGGTACACGGCGGGGCCGGACGGCGCCATGGTCGACACCACGCGCTCCAACCCCTCCTACGCGGCGGGCGCGGGAGCGATGCTCTCGAACCTCGTGGACCTTCGGGCCTGGGCCCGCGAGGTCGCGACCGGCGACAAGCTGCTCACCCCCGAGCTCCAGCGGCAGCGGCTCCGGTTCGTCCCGATCGCCACCACACCGGTGCAGGTGTCGTACGGCCTGGGCATCGGGTCGTTCGACGGGTGGATCGGGCACAACGGGACGATCCTCGGCTACAACACGGCGATGTTCTACGACCCCAAGAGCCGCGCCACCGTGATCGTGGAGATGAACCGGTCGTTCGCGACGCTCGACGAGGACCACGCCACCGAGCTCTTCCTACAGCTCGCGAAGATCATCACGCCGGGGACGTGAATCTGACTGCGAGGCGGAGGAACGCGCACGCGGCCCCGGCAGGGCCGGATGGGCCACGGCCCGCCGCAGGCGGCCGTGTCGCCCTCGCCCATGGTCAGGTCCCTGCCATCGTGGGCCACCGCGCTCCGTCTCCCCGGGAGGTACCTCCGTGTCCCCACGCCCGTACGGCCACGACCGCCGGATCCGCCCGTCGCTGCGCCTGGTCGCGGCGACCGCCGTGTGCGGCGCGCTACTCGGCGGCCTCGCCCAGCCCGCGCAGGCCGGAGAGGACCGCGATCCGCCTCCCGGCGCGGCCTCCCTGCGGCAGGAGCTGCGGGACCTGGTGGCCACCCCGGGTGGTCCTCCCGGTGTCATCGCGGTCCTGCAGGACCGCGACCGTACGGAGGTCTACCGAGCGGGCGTGGCCGACGTGGAGAGCAACCGGCCTCCGAAGGCGGGCGACCACATGCGGATCGCCAGCGTCGCCAAGGCCTTCAGCGGGGCGGTGGCGCTCCGGCTCGTCGACCGCGGCGGGCTGCGCCTGGACTCCACCATCGGGGAGGTGCTGCCGGGCCAGCCGGCCGCCTGGCACCGGGTGACGCTGCGACAACTCCTCAACCACACCAGCGGACTGCCCGACTACTCGGGCTCCCAGGGCTTCATCGACATCATCTCCGCCGATCCGCGCCACCGCTTCGACTCCCGGCGACTGCTGGGCTTCGTGGCCGACGAGGACCTCGAGTTCCGCCCCGGAAGCCAGTACCGGTACTCCAACTCCGACAACATCGCCGTCGCGCTCATGGCCGAGGCGGTCACGGGACGCCGGTACGAGGGACTGCTGCGCGAGCTCGTCTACGAGCCGCTCGGCATGGAGCGGACGAGCCTGCCCCAGGGGTACCGGCTGCCCGTTCCCTTCCTCCACGGCTACCAGGTCGCCCCGCCGGCCGAACCCGTTGACGTCAGCGAGGCCGTGAGCGCCTCCGGGGCCTGGGCCGCCGGCGGCATCGTCTCGACGCCCAAGGACCTGACCAAGTTCATCCGGGGCTACGCGGGCGGCGCGCTCGTCTCGAACCGGACCCGTGAGCAGCAGTTCAGGTTCATTCCCGGCGCCCTCTCCCAGCCCCCCGGCCCCGGCCGCACCGACGCGGGACTGGCCATCTACCGCTACACGACGCGCTGCGGGGTGGTGTACGGGCACACGGGCAACACCCTCGGATACACGCAGCTGGCGGCGGCCACCGCGGACGGCAGCCGCTCCCTCACCTTCTCGATCACCACGCAGACCTCGCTCACCAACTCCCCCGAACTGCTGGCGCGCGTCCGCGCCGTCCAGGAGGACTTCGTGTGCGCCCTGCTGCGCAAGTGACCGCGGAACCCGTGCGGGTCCCGCGGGTTCACCCGATGGCGTGAATGCCCGGACCCCGCGATCCGGCGACCCCGCAGGGCCCTGCCGGAGCTCCGGCCTTTCGGGCAGGGTGAGTTGACACGTCGCGGGGCATGCCGGAGTCAGCTGCCCCGCCCCCGCCGCCTGCCATGATGGGCGGGCGGAGGGGACCGCCCCTCCGCGGCAGCGAGGGAGGGCAGGGTGTCGGAACCCCAGAGCGCGAAGGGCCCCAAGGTCCCGCCGAACCACCCCCCGAAGACCCCGCCGCCACCGAAGCGGCCGGTCGAGGCCCCGCAGCCGAGCGCGGATGCGAAGGCGGACCCGTCGGCGCTCGCCCGCCCGGACAGCGGCCGGACGGCGGCCCGGGACCGCGTACGGATGACCGTGCGCAACCGGCGCGCGGCCAGCTGGACCCTCCCCGCGGACCGCTGGGCCGCCGGCAAGGCGGCGACCCGCGTCATCGGGACGGTGCGCGGCTGGGGCTACGAGCACCCGGGGCACGAGTCGATCGGGCGGTCCGTGGAACTGCTGGTCGGCGCCGCCGTCGCGGACGGCGGCAAGCGGGTCAGCGTGCACGCGGCCGACCAGGACGACATGATCCTCATCGTCGTGCTCAGCCACCGCGCCGGACCGGCCCCGGACGACGACGCGTTCCTGACCCGGATCGCCGCCGTCAGCGGGACGGCGAGCTGCGGCAGCGACGCCGGCGAGGACGGCCGCCGCGTGTGGAGCCTGCTGGACACCCGACCGCGCCGGTTTTCCGGCGCCGCGCCCGCCGGGCGGCCCGGGCAGGACTGAGACGGCCGGCCGGCCGCACGGCTCCGTACCGTACGCCGCCTGGCCGGTCCGTACCCTCAAGCCGCCTGGCCGCTCTGGCGGAGGTTGTCCTGGGTGACCATGGGCCAGCCCGCGGCTTGCCCCTCACGGAGGCCGGCCGCGACCGAGGACTTCCCGAGGTGCTGTTCCCGGTCAGTACGAAGAGCCGGGTCTCCGGCGTCCCACCATCATCCGCCCGCACTGGCTGCCGCTCCGCCTGGGAGCAAGCGCCGAAGGCGGCGTAATCTGGTCGAACCGCCACAGAAAACACACGGAACGCGCCGTACGCGCAGGTACCGCGCCCCCACCGCGAACGATCCAGGGAGGCGGCGCGTGACCGATCCGTTCGGCTTCCTCAGGATCCCCCGCAAGCCGGTCCCGGCCCGACCCGCGGAGGAGCGGCTCGGCGACTGGCACGAGGTGTACGCGGGCCAGGCGCTGCTCCCGTTCGTCTCCCGGCAGGCCGACCGCTGCATGGACTGCGGCATCCCGTTCTGCCACGCCGGCTGCCCGCTGGGAAACCTCATACCGGAGTGGAACGCGTACGCGGCCAGGGGCGACTGGCAGGCCGCGTACGAGCGGCTGCACGCGACGAACAACTTCCCCGAGTTCACCGGCCGGCTCTGCCCGGCGCCCTGCGAGGACGCCTGCGTGATCGCGATCAACGGGGATCCGGTGACCATCAAGAACGTCGAGCAGGCGATCGCGGACGAGGGGGAGCGCCGCGGGTACGCGGCGCCGCGGCCGCCCGAGCGGCACAGCGGCAAGACCGTCGCCGTCATAGGGTCCGGACCGGCCGGACTGGCCGCGGCGCAGCAGCTGACGCGGGCCGGGCACGCCGTGGTCGTGCACGAGCGAGCCGACCGGATCGGCGGTCTGCTGCGCTACGGCATCCCCGAGTTCAAGATGGAGAAGGCGCACCTGGACCGGCGGATCGAGCAGATGCGGGCGGAGGGCACGGGGTTCGTGACGGGTGCGGACGTCGGGGGCGCGACGGGCGCGGCCGAACTGCGGAGCCGGTGCGACGCCGTCGTGGTGGCGGTCGGGGCCGGTGAGCGGCGGGAGCTGCCGGTTCCGGGACGGGCGTTGCGCGGAATCCACCAGGCGATGGACTACCTGACCCTCGCCAACCGGGTGCGGGAGGGCGACCACGCCCGGTCGCCGGTGACCGCCGAGGGCCGGCACGTGGTGATCGTCGGCGGGGGCGACACCGGTTCCGACTGCCTCGGCACGGCCTTGCGGCAGGGTGCGCTGTCCGTGGTCCAGCTCGACATCAACCCCGAGCCCGGGCCCGGCCGGGCCGACGGCGAGCCCTGGCCGGTGTACCCGAAGGTGTACCGGGTCTCCCACGCCCACGAGGAGGCGCGCGGGCGCGAGGGGTGCGACCCCCGGGCCTTCTCCTGCGCGACCCTGCACTTCGAGGGGGACGCTTCGGGCCGGGTACGGGCGATGCACCTGACCGGCGTCGAGCCGACGGCACGCAAGCCCCTGGCCGGCACCGACCGGGTGATCCCGGCCGGGCTCGTGCTGCTGGCCCTGGGGTTCTCCGGTCCGGAGCGCAGCAGCGGTCTGGACGAGCAGCTGGGGCTGGAGCGCGACGCACGCGGCAACTTCGCCCGCGACGCCGCCTTCGCGGCGGGCGGCGGGCGGGCTCCCGGCGTGTTCGTGGCGGGGGACGCGGGGCGCGGCCAGTCCCTGGTCGTGTGGGCGATCGCCGAGGGCCGTGCGGCGGCCGCCGCGGTGGACCGGTACCTGACGGGTTCGACCTGCCTCCCGGCCCCCGTCGCCGCCCACGACCGGCCCATGACGGCACTGGGCCGCATGCGCTACGGCGATTACTAGCGGGGGCGGGTCGGGGGGTGTCCTCGGCCGGGCGGGGCGGGGTACCGTTCGGAACGCGCGAAACATGTGAAACGCCGCCGCGTGCAGAACGCGCCGTAGCGGGTAGACGCAGCCCATGATCACCTCCATGACTCTCGCTGCCGACGGTTCGACGTCCCTCTTCCTCATCGCGGCCGGTGTCGTAGTGGCCGCCCTCCTGATCGGCGCGTTCTGGTACGGCAGTCGGCGCGCCGCCAAGCTCAAGGACCCCGGTGCGCGACCGGCGGATCAGAGCCCCCAGGCGCAGGCCCGCCAGGACTCCTGGCAGACCCCCGACGAGGACCCGGACTCGACCCGCCCGCGCCCCTGACGCGGTAGGCCCGCTCCCCGTCGCCGCCTCCACCCGCACCGGCCGGTTTCCGTGCACGAACGACGCGAGGTGACACGGTGTCCCGGCGGCGCGAGCCTGATGCGGACCAGGGCGGGCCGACCGGTGCGAGGAGCAGTGCCATGGACATACGGAACACACCACCGGCGCGGGACACACCGCCGGCGCGGGCACCTGCCACGGCCGGTTCGCCCTTGTCTGGGGCCCGGGTGCTGGTGGTCGGGGCGACCGGGGTCCTGGGCGGCCTGGCTGCGCGGGAGCTCGCCGACCGGGGAGCCGTCCTCGCGCTCGCCGGTCACACACCGCGGGCGCTCGCCGAGCGCGGGGCCGGGCTGGGCGACCGGCCGGTTCGCCGGATCGACGCGTACGACCTCGACGGGTGCGCCGCCCTGGCGCCGTGGGCCCGCGCCGAACTCGGCGGGCTCGACGGCGTCCTCGTCACGGTGGGGGTGGCGGCGTTCGGCCGGGCCGAGGAGCTGTCCGACTCCGTCGCGGAGCACCTGTGCGCGGTGAACTTCCTGTGCCCGGCCGCCGTACTGCGCGGCGCCACGTCCCAGGTGGCCCGGGGTGGCTTCCTGGCGGCGGTCACCGGGGCCGTCGTGGACACGCCCATGCAGGGCATGGCCGACTACGCGGCGGCCAAGACCGCGCTGGGCTGCTGGCTGGGGGTACTCGCGCGCGAGACGCGCGGTCGGCACCTGCGCGTCCTCGACTTCCGGCCTCCCCATCTCGACACCGGCTTCGCCGACCGGCCGGCGGCGGGCCGGGCACCGTCCCTGCCCCCGGGCGGAGACCCGTACGAGGCGGCCCGCTCCATGGTCGACCGCCTCGAAGGCGCGCAGTAGCCCGGCCGCGAGAAATGCACGCCGTACGGGTCCTACGCGTACGGGCTGTCGGCGCCCGCGGCCGCCGGCCGGGGCGCGCGCGCCGGGCAGCAGCCCACCGCGCACAGGTCGTGGCTCGCCCC